>JASJCE010000234.1 GCA_030066155.1 Desulfobacterales bacterium
GGGGGCCGATGGCCGTGGCAGTGATCTTCGGGCTGGGATTTGCGACGCTATTGACCCTGATTGTCGTGCCGGTACTCTGCTCGCTCGTTCACAGTGTCAAAACCCGGAACGTAAGGGTCCGGCAAAAACACCGGAAACTCGAGACCGCCTGATTGTTGACGATGTGAAGAATTTTATAGAGACGAGCATAATTCAATAAACCGATCATTTCCTTCCTGCTAATCTTGAATATCATCTAAATTTTACATCGTCTTTTAGCCATAATCATCTCTAAAGCTAGCCCTCTAATTAATTACTTTTATGTTAAATTGCAAAAAAGTAATGAACCATTATTGACATATCATTCACCGGTTATATTTTTCAATATAAGTTTTATTATATCAATTACAAAGGATCTTCAATGATTACAAATCAGTGGCGAAAAGATAAAATGCTTAAACGATTTCAATCAGCTGCGATTGTTTTAACGATGACGGCATTGCTGGGAGGGATCGGCTGGCTATTGGGTGGAAGCTTGTTAGCGATGGCAGCGGCGGGCGCCACGATCTTTTTGTATCTTACGAACCCGGTCATATCACCCACGATTGTTTTGAGATCGCTGGGTGCACGATGGCTGCATCCCCGCGAAGCGCCGCAACTGTATGCCATTATCGAAAAACTGGCTGCTCGCGCCGGGTTGTCGGCTGTGCCGTCTTTGTACCTGCATACCCGCAACCCTGTCAACGCTTTTGCGGTTGGCGACGTTTCGAGCGCCGCGATCGCCGTGTCGGGAGACCTGATTCGAAGACTGAGCCGCCAGGAGGTTGAAGCTGTGCTGGCTCACGAAGTCAGCCATATAAGAAACCATGATACCCGGGTCATGGGATTTGCGGCTTTGGTTGGTCGTCTGACCGGCATGCTCTCATTGTTTGGACAAATTTTACTATTTCTCAATCTTCCGCTGCTTCTGCTCGGCGGACACACCATCAGCTGGATCTTCATTTTGGCGCTTGTCTTTGCGCCGACGGTAAGTGTGTTGATGCAGCTGACTTTGTCGCGCACGCGCGAATACCAGGCTGATTTGGGTGCGGCTGAATTAACCGGGAATCCCGGCGCGCTGGCGTCCGCTCTGGTTAAAATAGATCAGGCTCAACGAAGTTTTTTCGGGCGGAATCTTTGGCCACTCAAGCCGTGGCAGACACAGTCCGAACTGTGGCGTACCCACCCCCCGACTCCTAAAAGAGTCAACCGCCTGTTGGGTTTGCAGAAACACGAAGACATTCCCGGTCGAGTTCTCTATCCGCAAGACATGCGATTTCGGACAAACTATCCGGGGATACCGTCAGTCATAAATAAACTTCGCTTGATCCAGCCTCAAGAATAGACGAGTCGTAGATCAGTGAAGCCATCTTCCATTACCGGACGGCAGATGGTTTCACATTTGTGGCTTCCAATTATGCTGTGGTCCTAAAATGTTTGAATGTATCTGGCCATCGAATGACAGGAAAGTATTTCGGTACAGCTATTTTTCAGCATAGAGCGACAACCGCTATAACCAAACGGCCATTGACCGATATTGCTTTGGCTTAAAGCTAATTGACACGATGCTATGGGAATCGCCAATTTGCTTTACAGTAGAATTCTATCCTTTCCACCTCCGCTAGACCTTTTTCCCTTCTACTACAAGAATTATCTGACATAATATCATAATGTTATCTGATTTTTTTGAGCATTTGCATTGACCGAAGATAAGTTGGCACTATATCTGCTACAGCGTGGTATACTTAAACTTCATTCATTGGTTCATTGCTGCTTGGCGGTGTATTAACCGGTTACACCCGGCAAAAAGTGACGATGAGATTGCCCGCTTGCAGTCCAAAATTCAAATTTGCGCTTTTCACGAAGCCGAAGTTCGAATCACGCCTGATTCAGTCTAAGTGATCTGCGATAAAAATGAAGTTGTCAGTCAAGCGCAGGAAAGGGGGTTGTCGGAAATTCTATAACGACTATCAATAGCTCATATCTTCAACATCGCTTTAAATGAAATTTATCAGGAGGTGAATTATGTTTGAACAGGATCTTAAAGGACAATATCTCGAAATTTCCAAAATTCAGGATGATGAGCAGGAAAAAATCCTGAACAAAGCTAACGTCGTAGGCGTCGCTGTGAGTCATAAAATCAGAAAAGAACAGGACACCGGCGACCCTTGCCTGACAGTGTTTGTCGAACAGAAACTGGATTCCGCTCTCCTGGGATCGGATCAGGCAATACCTAAAACCATCAAGAAGTTTAAAACCGATGTGGTTGAGACCGGACCCATCTTTGCCGAACCGCATCATGCGGAGGATTTCGCGGAAGATCAGGAGACCGATGTCGGCATACAGACCCTTAAAAAACGGGTTCGACCGGTTGAAGGTGGGTACAGTGTCGGCCATGTTCGCATTACGGCCGGGACAATGGCAACCGCCGTTTATGACCGGTCTCCCTTTCCGGGCATTCCGCGGCGCTATTATATGCTGAGCAATAACCATGTTCTGGCAAATTCGAATAATGCCAGAATCGGCGATCCCATATTGCAGCCTGGACCGTATGATGGCGGCACTTATCCGCGGGATATGGTTGCGCGGTTGTACCGGTTCGTGCCCATTCGTTTTGACGGCTCGTGCAACTATGTTGATGCCGCCATTGCTGTCGGTGAATTCCATGATCTGGATCGTGAAATTTACTGGATTGGGTATGTGAAAGGTATTTCCACGGTGAAAGTCGGTTCGATTGTCCAAAAGACCGGCCGCACCACGAGCTATACCACCGGCAGGGTAACGGCCGTCAACGCCACGGTAAATGTGAATTTCGGCGGCGGCAAGGTTGCTAAAATGTGCCGGCAGATCATTACCTCAAATATGTCGGCCGGCGGCGATTCGGGCAGTCTGCTGTGTGATATGAACGAAAATGCGGTTGGACTGCTGTTTGCCGGCTCATCTTCAATCACCATTCACAATGATATCCGGTACGTCCAGTCATTACTTGGAATCCGGGTTGTATAGGATGTGTTTCCGGTGTATACTCGGGGGGCAATCCGCTGGATATGCTCCCCGTTTTTATTCAAACCGGACCAGTCGGTATTGAAAATTGAAGATTATTTTAATCCTATCTACTCCAAATATGAGGGATACAACAAATGACATCAACTATTCTGGTAGCATTGGATGAAGCCAGTGATTGGATGGCCTACGAAGGCGTTGAAGGCGTCGGCCAGGGGCTGGAGGGAGACAAGGACTGTATCGTCGTATTTGTTTCCTGCCCGCCATCGGATCTATCTTCTCAAATACCGAAGGAATTTAAAGGTTATCCGGTTGTTTTTCAGGAATCCGGTCAGATCGATATCCATTAGTTTCCTTTCTTGTTGTATAACACATAACTTCTTCGACTACCGATAAATCGTCGGCCGCCCCGAAGTTGACAATAAAGCCCGCTTTCGGTATACGGATGATCAATGATGCCGTTTAATTGACGCCTCAATATGTCGGGTTGCAGCTAAAGTCGACGCACAGTTCGCAACTATCGCCTGTCTCGCATTGAAAAGCAATGCCTTGTATTTTGCCTTCGAAGAAGGGAGTTGTCGTGAAAGAGATCAAAGAGGCCGAGCGCCCGTCGATCCTGAATCAGGCTATTACGATCATGGCAGAGGAACCCCAAGACGAGGGCGCTCCGACGCTATATCGGATCCAGTTGAGGCTTCCCGTCAAAGCGCCTTCCGATTCATTGGAAATCGACCTTCTGTTTCAAAGAGGCGCCGTCGGCGCGGACGGGTCGAACGTGAACGGAATCAGCGATGAATCACTCATGGAAGTGCTGATCAACCGACTCAAAGCATTCCAGGCCGGCCCTTGGGCGTGCGAGACTCAAGCAGCAGCACTCGAGCACCTGGAAAAAGCGCTGGCAGCCCTCGAGCTGAGGACGACCAGGCGGCAGGAGGCGGACGTCGAGGGGACCACTACCTTGATGGTCGGGGAGAAGGGACACACTGACTAGGGGCCTGCATCCATGATTGAGATACCCGGCCGCGACAACGGCAATACCGCCGGAAGGTACTCGGCCTGGAGCCTCAATTGCTTTGAGCGGCGGATCAAGCCATTACTTGACGAAGCGGACCGCGAGATTCTCTCCGGTGTCCGCTGCACCCCATGGCTCTCGACGTGTGAGCCGGGGATCGACTCAGCGGTGCGCAGCCGACTATTTCCAGGAAGCCTCCTGATCCTCTGGGTCGAGGCGCTTGCAGGCTTAGAAGCCTCGCATGGGATCGAGCCGGTCGCGGCAGCACTCGAGTGCTTGCACAACGCGAGCCTGATCCACGACGACATCCTCGACAATCACGAGGTACGCCGACGGCAACCAACTCTATTGGCAACCCAAGGATTGAATTTTGCGCTGCTTGGAGGCGACGGGCTTCTAGCCGGCGCACTAGCCATGCTCGGAAAACTCGCCGACGACCGAATTCAGGGCTGTGCCCTACGACTGGCCCGCGCCACGGAAGAGATGATCGCAGGCCAGCTACTTGACGAACCGGCAACCTGGCAACATATCGAGCCAAAGAACCACGAAGAGCACTGGTTTCGAGTCTGCCGCGGAAAGCTGGCGCTCGGCAACGTTGCGGGTCCTCTCGCCGCCTTTTGGGCCGGATACGAGGGCATTGAACAGGCCATAGCGGAGTTGTTGGCGGAGTTCTCCGTAGTCTCACAGATCCTCAACGACTTCGGCGACACCTATGGGTGGACCGGCTACCACGACCTAACCGTGGCCCTGCGCCGGCGCGGCCACGAAGCCGCGCAGAAGCCAACATTGCCGTCGATCTGGGCCGCACAGAATCACCACGCTGGTCTCGAAGCCGGCGCCGACCTCCTCGCGCGTGCCCGCAGCGAGATCGAGCGACGCCGCCAGCAAGCAGTGCGAGCGCTCTCGAACCTCGATCTCGAAGCCTCGCGCCTGGCGCTGCTCATGGACTTTGTAACAGGACCTCGGCTTCCGGCGGACGGAGACCTTGAAGTATGAATACGCCGAGCTTTTCTGCCGAGCTGCAGGAATCTCTGGCGGCATGGCTCAAACGCACGCTCGGGCTCGAGAATATCGAGGCGATGCTCCCCGCGGGCGACCCGCTTCGCACGTGGTGGAAACCGGAGCCGCCCCTAACAGCCGTGCATCGGCTGGTTGCCCTGCTCTGCGGGGGAAACGATCACCTCACGCTTCTTGCCCTGGTGCAGCGAGCACGCACAATTGCGCCCCTCTCGGCGGAGCTCGAGGAACGACTGTCGATAGAGCTCAACGCTATTGCGTTGAACGCTCGGGCAGCAACGCCGTCGGCGGAAGCACCGCAACAAATGGAGACGTTCCTCTCGTACGCCCACGAGGACAAGGAGCGTGCCGCTATGCTCGGTCGTCTGCTGAGATCACACGGGGTACGCCTATATCGCGACGAAGAGCGAATCCAACCCGGCGAAAACATTACCGCACGCCTGTACCAGGTGATGTCAATCGTCAAAAGTGCCGTGGTAATCGTCTCTCGATTCTCTTTGGAATCCGAGTGGGTCCATAGAGAACTCGAAAATCTGGTAGCGCGTCGGGAGAGCTCAAATCTCCTCTTGCTTCCAATCCTGGTGGACGACGTCGCGTTGCCCGAGCTCATTGCGGACTTGTTCACCATCGACCTACGGGGGTATCGAGGTGAGCAAGACGACACCTGGGCGTATCCGCGCCTCCAGCCGCTCATCCAGAGGGTGCTGGCTGTCGGTTGGGGCAGCGATGGCCCAAATCCCAGGCGACTCTTCCATAAGGGGCGCCATAGGAGACTTCCGATGAAGTTTGAGATCGAGAGTACTCGAACCATCCTCGAAGACTTCTTTAAGGTCGAGGAGGCCCATCTTCGCTACGAACAGTTCGACGGAACCATGAGCAAAGTCGTGCGCCGTCTGAACCTCGAGCGCGGCGATTCGGTTGCGGCGATACTCGTAAATCGCCGTCTTGGGAACGTCATCCTGGTCAAGCAGTTTCGTTACCCGACCTGTTCGAGTGGCTCTGGCTGGGTGATCGAGGCTATCGCCGGAATGCTGTCGCCCGACGAATCACCCGAGGAAGCAATTCGTCGCGAGATCGAAGAGGAAGCCGGCTACCGGGTGGAGAATCTGACCGGAATTTCGACGTTTTTCGTCTCGCCGGGAGGCTCGTCCGAGCGTATATTCCTCTACTGCGCAGAGGTCGACGGCCCCAGCCAGGTGGGGCCGGGCGGAGGTATCGCGACAGAGGAAGAAGACATTCAGGTCTTGGAGTTCCCGATCGGCGCGCTCCCCGCAATGCTCGAAGAGGGGGAAATCCGTGATGCCAAGACGATCATCGGATTGCAATGGCTGCTAGTAGAAGGTCCTCAAGTGGCGGAGGAGATGTCATGAGCACCAACGGACGAAAACGGACGTGTTTCGTAATCATGCCCTTCGGCGACAAGATCAACATTGATGGCGAAATGATCGATGCGATCCGACAGAGTGCTACCGACAAGAAGCCCATCGCGTTCGAGCCCCTCAAGCCCATCGAGTTTGACAAGATTCACAAGAACATCATCGAGAAGGCCGCCGAGCGCCTCGGCATGCAATGCACTCGCTGCGACCAGATTAAGGGAGCTGGCTCGATCCACGAGGACATGTTCCGTCACATATGGGAAGACGATGTGGCAATCGTCGACATCAGCACGCTGAATGCAAACGTGTTTTACGAACTGGGTATCCGGCACACACTCCATCGGAAGATTACTGTGCTGATTCAGCGCGAGGGTACGATTGCTCCGTTCAACATTCAGGGCTACCGGGTGATCACGTATGACGAAACCGACCGGGAGAGTGCGGACCGGACCATCACGGAAATCGTGGAATTCGTTCAAGCCGGACTCGAGGATGAAGAAAGTGACAGCCCGGTGTACAAGCACCTTCCGGATCTTCAGGCCAACATGGGCATTGTCAGGCCCGAGAAGCGGATCATCGAGACAACGGATTTTTACGAGTACACCGTCGACGCCCAACCAGAGATCCAGTTGGGACTCGTAACCGGCGATATTCGCAACCTCATGGGCGTCGACGTCTGGGTCAACTCCGAGAACCGGAACATGCAGATGGCACGTTACCACGACGCGTCGATCTCGGGTGCTATTCGTTGGTTGGGTGCAAAGAAGAATCCCTATACGGACCGCGTTCTGGAAGACACGATCGCTCTTGAGCTAGCGAAGATCATGGGGGATGATACGGAGGTCGACGGCGGCGCGGTCATTCCGACGGGCTCCGGTCAGCTTTACGAAAGCAACGGCGTTAAGATGATCTTTCACGCGGCCGCGGTGGAGGGGCAACCACGAAAGGGATACCGTCCGATTACCGACATCGGCTCTTGCATCACAAGGTCGCTGGAGCTTATTGACCGCGAAGGTGAGTCGGTGAAGCTGGAATCCATCGCGTTCCCGCTGATTGGTACGCACACTGGCGGAGGTAGTATCGAAGATGCGATGAAGGAACTCGTAAAGCGCAGTCTCGGCTATGTTAAAAACAACCCGAGCACGCGAGTAAAGAAGATCTATTTTCTCGCGCCGATCGATGAGATCCTCAGGGCAGGTCTCGCGATACTGGGCGCAACGCCCGGACTCAGCAAGATCGGCTGACACCCAGGGCCCGCAGCCGAAGCCAATACATAATTCACGATTGTCGCTTTATATACAATGGAAAATTATTTTCTAATCCTTTACCCTTTCACAGCGGGGAACACGCAATGAATGGCAAGAAACCTCTTTGCTTCGTTTTGATGCCCTTCGGTAAAAAACCGGGCATGTCCGGGCAAATCGTCGATTTTGATGCTGTCTATGAACAACTCATTGCCGACGCTATTCGGAAAGCGGACTTGAAACCAGTGCGGGCTGACGAAGAGCTAGGCGGCGGGATTATCCATACGCCGATGTTTGAGCGGTTGCTCCTATGCGACTACGCCGTTGCCGATCTGACCACGGCGAATGCCAACGTGTTTTACGAGCTGGGTGTCCGACATGCAGCCCGGCCGCGAAGTACGGTGCTGATCTTCGCGGAAGGCGGGGGCCAGTTGCCCTTTGACGTGCACATGCTCCGTGCCTTGCCGTATAAGCTTGGCAAGGATGGAACACCAGCTGAGATTGAGGCCGACCAGGGCTTGCTGATCAAAAAACTTTTAGAAGCACGGGACCCAGCGCCAGACAGTCCGCTCTACCAGCTACTTCAGGATTACCCTGAAATCTCCCACGAAAAGACGGATGTGTTTCGGAAGCGGGTCACTTATTCAGAAGGAATGAAACAGCGGCTGGCCGATGCGCGCCTCTTAAAACAAGGCGCTGTTGAGGCCCTACGGAATATAGAAAAGGAGCTTGAGCCCGTCGGAGATGCCGAAGCCGGAGTGCTCGTCGACCTTTTTTTGTCTTACCGCGCGGTGAAGGCCTGGTCCAAAATGATCGAACTGGTTGACAGAATGTCACTTCCGCTGCGTGAGTCGGTGCTTGTTCAAGAGCAGCTGGGGTTTGCACTCAACCGCAACGGAAATAGAGAGCAGGCTGAGAGTGTACTGACTGCTCTGATCGACCACCATGGTCCAAGCAGTGAAACCTATGGTATTCTCGGACGGGTTTACAAAGACCACTGGGAGCAGGCGGATAAAGACGGAAACCAACCCCTTGCCCGCGGCATGCTGAATAAAGCAATTGATGCGTACCGGAAAGGATTCGAAGCTGATTGGCGCGACGCCTATCCTGGCGTGAACGCTGTGACACTAATGGAGCTGAAGGAGCCACCGGATCCTGAGCGCTTTAAACTCCTGCCGGTGGTGAGTTACGCAGTCGACCGAAAAATCGCAGCCGGCCGGCCTGATTACTGGGATTTTGCTACCCGGCTGGAACTCGCAGTACTCGCAGAGGATGAGGATGCCGCGGAGGGTGCACTCGCCGATGCCCTGCCTACTGTGAAAGAAGCATGGATGCCCGAAACCACAATCCGAAATCTTCGGCTTATTCGTGAGACACGGGAGAAGCGAAAAGCGGCCATTGACTGGGCCTTGCCCATCGAGGAGGCGTTAGCGCAGCGCATGCAGAACTTCACCAGCGCTTCCAAAAGCTAATTTGATCGGTAAAAACACTAACTTTTCTTTCTCGTTTATGCGGAAAGCTCAATTAAGCTGGCAGTTCTCTTCAGCCGCGTCTAGCCCCCAGCGTACTGATGCATGCTGCAATGGTCGATCAGGATACCAATTGTCGTTTGGTCGGCCGCTGCGTATACGGCGCTCCCCTATACCGCGAGATCGGTGACATGATACCCCGGAATGAGACTGGAGAGAAGATTCCGCTCAGCCGGGATCTTGGTCGCAGGTTTCTCTACGCCCGTTACAATGCAGATTTGAGTCGCGATGGCTTGAACGCGATGGGTCTGCCCGGCATCAAGCCCGAGGACGTCCAGAAGCTCGATTCCATCGAGTATATCCCCGACCTGCACAGGGTCGGCCGAAAGGTGGCGGAGAAGATCGATATCGAGCATTTTGGCAGTTTCATCTAACCCCAATGGAGCATGAATGAAAATTGGAGTTGTTGGCCACCGGCCAAAAGAACTCGAAATAATCAATACACATTCAAAGGAAGGGGCAAACCATGTCGATCAAAAAAAGTCATTTAACCGCACTCGGGGTAAAACCGGCGGATACGGACAAATTCCTGTCCGACCTTAACGAGCAGATGGCGGAGCATCAGATTGATACAAAGTTGAGAATCGCTCATTTTCTGGCTCAGGTGCTGCACGAGTCCTCCCGAATGAAAAGAGTCCAAGAAAATATGTTTTATCGTGAGAATCGATTGCTGGAGGTTTTTCGCAAATATTTCACGCCACAACAGGCCAGAGCGTACGCTGGCAAACCCAAAATGATCGGCAGCAGAGTTTACGCCAATCGGATGGGAAACGGCGATGAGGCGAGCGGAGACGGTTTTCGTTATCGGGGGCGTGGATTGATTCAGTTGACCGGGAAAAACAACTATCGTGATTTTTCCGATTGGGTCGGCGACGATGTGGTGGAGCAGCCGGATCTTGTCGCTACGAATTATGCGGTACACTCGGCCATCTATTATTGGACCCAGCATGATCTAAATCGCTTTGTTATCAAAAACAAGCTCTGGTGGAAGCACCAAAAATTTCGCAAATGGGGCTTTTGGCGGCATGTCTGATGCGGTTAAAATGAAAGGAGGTCGTAGTGGCAGATAAGGCAAATCGGAAGGAAAGCGAGCATGTCGCACGCGCCAGAAATATCTTGCGCGGCAAGGCAGACAAACCCAATAATTCAGAAATCCTCGAGCTCACCGCTCAATTGAAAAAAGAAAAGGCGTTCGGCTACGCGAGAAAATTAATCGGACTGGCACGCGCAACACCCGACCCGGAAATCGATGATCAGCTAAAACTCAAACTTGCCCAGCAGCATGCTCTGTGCACCTATAAAGATCCGGATCTCCCGATCAACGACCGCCTCCAGCAGGCTTTGGAAATGTTGGAAGCGGCCGATACGCTGCAAAAGACCAAAAACCAGGAGACCCTCGGGCTGGCCGGTTCCATCTTCAAACGCAAGTGGGAGGCCGATGGGCAGAAGCAGAATTTAGAGCGTTCGCTTTCCTTTTATGAGAGGGGTTACAAGGAGGGGCCCGCCAACGATTATGGTTATACTGGCATCAATGCCGCATACGTGCTCGATCAGCTGGCCAGCATGGAAGCGGCTCAGGCAACAGAAGCCGGGACCCTATCCGAGCTTGCCCGGGACCGCCGCTTACAGGCCGAAAACATACGGAATGAGCTGGTCAATATCCTGCCGGACTTGGCGCAAACGGATGATTCGCTTGCATCCCAATACTGGTTTCTGGTTACCATCGCTGAGGCATACTACGGTTTGAGACGTTACCGGGAAGCGGAGCCGTGGCTGGAGCAGGCAGCGGCTTTGCCCGAAATTCCACCCTGGGAGTATGAGACCACTGCCAGGCAGTTGACTTCGATTAGCCGGCTGCAGAATGATGTCGAGGGTAAAATCGACAAAGTCGAGGATTCGGAAGCCTGGAAAGTGCTCCAGACATTCCTTGGCGACAACTTCGAAGGCGTAAAGAGTGCTTTTGTCGGCAAGGTCGGCCTGGGACTTTCGGGCGGTGGATTCCGGGCTTCCCTTTTTCACATCGGGGTGCTGGCCAGATTGGCGGAGTTGGATGCGCTGCGACATGTCGAGGTAATATCCTGCGTGTCCGGCGGCTCCATTGTCGGTGCCCACTACTACCTCGAAATTCGCAAGCTTTTGAAAGAGAAAGCGGATGATCAGATCCGTCGAGAGGACTACATCGAGATCGTTAACCGCATCTCTAAAGACTTCCTTGCCGGCGTACAGCGCAATATTCGGACCCGGGTTGCGGCCGAGTTCACCACCAACCTGAAGATGATTTTCACGCGCAATTACTCCCGCACCGAGCGGGTGGGCGAATTATACGAGGAGGAATTATATTCCAGGGTCAATGACGGCGAAGGCCAACAGGACCGCTGGTTAAATGATTTGTTCATCCAACCCAAAGGTGAAGTTGAAAATTTTGCCCCCAAACATGACAACTGGCGCCGGGCCTCGAAAGTGCCGATGCTGATCCTCAATGCAACGACGCTCAATACCGGGCATAACTGGCAATTTACGGCCTCCTGGATGGGAGAGCCGCCAATCGCCATCAACACCGATGTCGACGGCAACTACCGTCTGCGACGCATGTATTACAAAGAGGCGCCGCCCGATCACCGGCGGATCCGGCTGGGACACGCCGTCGCGGCCTCGGCCTGTGTTCCCGGACTTTTCGAGCCCATTGTTTTGGACAAGCTTTATGAAGATGTCACCGTGCGTCTGGTGGACGGCGGCGTCCATGATAACCAGGGCATCATGGGGCTGCTGGAACAGGATTGTACGGTCATCATTGTCAGTGATGCCAGCGGTCAGATGGGAACCCAGGACGATCCCAGCCGAGGCCTGCTGGGGGTTCCCCTGCGGTCAAACAGCATTCTGATGGCACGGGTCCGGGAAGCCGAATATCGTGAACTCGAGGCCCGGAACCGGTCTTCCTTGTTGCGGAAGCTGGTGTACCTGCATCTCAAAAAAGATCTCGAGATCGATCCCAAAGATTGGATCGACTGTAAAGAACCCCACGATATGCTGAATACAACGAGGCCTGTTAACGGATCAAATTCTGATACAAGTTATGGCATTCCGAAAGGCATCCAGGAAAAAATCGCCGGGATTCGAACCGATCTGGATTCGTTTTCTGACAAAGAGGCCTTCGCCCTCATGACCAGCGGCTATCGCATGGCGGAACTCGAGTTTGAACGTCATTTTGAGACGCTTTCAACAGACAGCGATGACCCGCCAAACTGGCCCTTTCTGAAGGTTGAAGATTCATTCAAAGATCCAGAGGAATCCATCAAAATGCTGGAATTGTTAAAGGTGGCCGGCAACACGGCGTTAAAAATCTGGCTGCTGTCAAAACCGTTGAAAATCATCGGAGTTATAATCTCGCTGGCAGCAGTGACGGCATTTATCGTGGCCAGCTACATATGGCCGTCC
>JASJCE010000235.1 GCA_030066155.1 Desulfobacterales bacterium
CTTATCACCGTCAACCCGGGCCATGACATAGACCCCCCATCCGATATAGGCCATGTTCGGTGCAAAGTTTGGACCGCCCGGCAGTTTATCCCATTTGCCGGACTTTGAATTGTAGACATCATCTGAGCCGGGCAAAATGGAGAACCCCGTCACATCCCCGACAACAGATGAGTCGCTGGTTTTGACATTCGATCCGATATCCCCCCACCATACCAGCATCGAACCGGTTCCGGCCATAAATTGCTGAAAGCCTGTGGTGCCGGGATCGGCGTTCAGTTGATTGGGAGGTTCAAAAGGCAGTGCGTCGATAACATCCTGAATGGCGCGCACCCAGGCCGGGTTATTGACGCGGGGCTTCATGGTATCCGGATCGAACAGCCAGGCTTTATCGTCCGGATGTTTGGCATAAGCCGTAGCACGGCTGCCCAAAAAATAGAAACCAAACCCGCCCCAGCCCTTGGGTGGGTCGAGGAATCCATATGCGTCCATGCCTTGAAATTTTTTGCCGCCCAGGAACTTGGTGACTTCCTGTACCTTCTGCCAGGTTTTGGGGACTTCCCAGGGGCCCTGGTGGCCTTCAGCTTTCCAGGCTTTGGCCAATCCGGGATCTGAAAAATAATCCGTACGGTAATTGAAGTTATGGCAATCACCGTCAATTGAAATGCGATAGGTCTTGCCGTCCCAGGTTCCGACAGGAGTTTTTAAATAATGGACGTAGTCATCCATATCGATCAGCTCCTTGACCCAGTCCGGCATCACGGAGGCCAAACCCTTGCCACACACATCGCCCTCAAATGGGGCGCCCATTTCAAGAATGTCGAAGTCAACCGTCTCGGTTGCAATAGCCTGCTGTAAACGCGCATTGTAATCGGCCTGAGCAAGGTCGATCCAGTCTATTTTCGCTCCCGTGTATGCTTCCCAGGGCTTCAGGAAGCCGCGAAACAAGAAATTGTGCAGATTCTGGTTATTAAGGCCCATGAAGGTCAGTCTAACGCCTTTGAATTCGCCCTTCTTCACGGTTTTCTTGGTTGATCCCAGGCACAAAGCACCGACTTTTTGCCAGTCCGAGTCAGTTGGAGAGCCCTTTCCGACCCCGGGGATTTTCAACATTTCAGCCCTCAGGTTACTCTGAGCATGGGCTTTTCGCGTGAGCAGGTCTAGTCCACTGGATGTCCCCACGGCAAGAGCGCTGACTCCGGCTGCGGCCATTGCTGAATCCTTAATAAATTTTCGGCGGGTGATCTTTTTTTCCTTTTTCATGAAGTCCTCCTCTTAGCTATTACTTTCCATAATAATTCAACCAATGTTGCTCAGATTCGTACCTTTAGTGAAAAGAAAGATTTAACGCGGCGGCGCTTACCCTTGTTTGCGGAATCTCTGCACATCCAAAAAAGAGGTTGAAAAACCTCAATCAATCATCGCTGGCCCAATAACGTCTCATTATCACTGTCAATGCAGATTCATTCCTCAAAATTACCTAATTTAGCCACACTAATTTGTCAACCCCAAAAGTAGTGAATCATTCCCCGGCCTTCGGCCGATAGAGCCGGAGCTCGAAGAATGGAAGCACCCAGCTTCAACATCATTGCGAGGTGGAGATGACTGCCGCCGGTTCGCCGATGGAATGGTGGATCATTGGTTTCCGTTTTACAGTTCCTGCAGATCTGAAAGAGACCAAGAATGGCAGGGATGTAAAGCGGTAGTTGGATAGCTTTTGACAATCCTTGGTTCGTCACGTATATATCCTCCAGGATGCATCAATACGATTGAACCGTCATCGCATAAACTCGAAACAGTCGATGGTTCCGCCGTCAGGGAAAGGAGAGAACATGAGCTGGTTGAGAGAGTTATTTCAGGTCAACAAACCGATCATCGCCATGTGCCATCTCCGGGCCCTGCCCGGAGATCCGGGGTACGACCGGGAAAAGGGGATTGGCTGGGTGATGGATATGGCCCGGCAGGAATTAATTGCACTTCAAGAAGGGGGCGTTGACGGTGTCATGTTTTCAAACGAATTCAGTCTTCCCTACCTGACTGATGTGGAACCGGTGACCTATACAACCATGGCCAGAATAATCGGTGAGCTGAAACACGATATCCAAATACCATTCGGCGTGAACGTCCTCTGGGATCCCAAAGCTTCTATCGATCTGGCGGTCGCAACGGATGCCCTCTTTGTGCGGGAGATTTTCAGCGGTGTTTACGCGAGCGATTTTGGTCTCTGGAACACCAATTGTGGTGAAGTTATCCGTCACCAGCATCACATCGGTGGCGAGGATATAAAACTCATGTTCAATATCGTTCCCGAGGCGGCGTCCTATCTGGGACATCGGGATGTTGCCGAGATTGCCCGCTCCACCGTATTCAACAACAAGCCGGATGCCCTTTGCGTATCCGGTCTTACCGCGGGTTCGGAAACCGACTCATCAACCTTAAAAACGGTAAAGGAAGCGGTACCCGACACGCCCGTGTTTGCCAATACGGGTGTCAGCCTGGCCAATGTCAGAGAGCAGCTCGCCATTGCCGATGGCACCGTTACGGCCACGACCTTCAAGCGGAATGGGGACTTCAATAATGAAATCGATCAAGCCCGGGTGGCGGCATTTATGGATGTTGTCCGCCGCGTGAGGAAAGAAGATGGATAAGCGCTGGGCAAAGTTGGGAGATATCCTGATCAACTATTCCACCCGGGTCGTGCCGGGGGAGCGAGTCATGATTGCCATGATCGAGCCGGAATCCTATCCGCTGGCAAAAGAGGTCTACCAGGCGGCGATCAAAGCCGGTGCCTTTCCTCAGGTTCAGTTCCTTTCCGAAACCCTTCGCCGCTCAGTTCTGAAACACGGAAACCGCGAGCAAATCGAATGGATTCCTGAAATGGAAATGTGGGGGATGGAATGGGCGGACGTCTATATCGGTTTGCGGGGAGCCCACAATCTATTCGAACTTCAGGATATTTCCGCTGAGAAACTTGCCGCCAACCAGGCAGCCATGGGAACTGTCTCAACCCAGAGATGGGAGCAGACCCGCTGGTGCCTGGTCAGAGTGCCCAACAGTGCCTTCGCCCAGCAGGCGGAAATCGACGAGGAAACCATTACGGACATGTTTTTTAATGCCTGCTTTCTTGATTGGGAGAAGGAAGCTGGAAAATGGGATGCCTGGTGCGACAGATTGAATAAGGGTCAGGAAATTCGGATTATCGGCACGAATACAGATCTTTCTTTTTCAGTGCGGGAGCGCAAATGGATCTCGTTCGCCGGAAAAATCAATATGCCGGACGGGGAGATTGCAACCGCTCCGGTAACCGACAGCGTTAATGGAACGATCACCTTCGAACGCCCGGGAGTGCTCGGCGGCAGGCTTGTCCGGGACATTCGACTCACCTGGGAAAATGGAGAATTGACCGAAGCGTCTTCTTCCACCGAAAAGGCGTTTTTTCAGTCGATCATCGGCCGCGATAAAGGGTCATCCCTCCCCGGAGAATTTGCCTTCGGGACCAATTTCAGTCTGGATAGATTTTGCAATGATATCCTCATTGACGAGAAAATCGGCGGGACGATCCACATTGCCCTGGGGAGAGCATATCCGGAGTGCGGTGGAACGAACCAATCACCGATTCATTGGGATATTGTCAAGGACTTCCGCCAGGAAGGTTGCGTTCTTTTAGATGGCGAACCCATTCTTCAGGATGGAAAGATACTTCTCTGATTGATGCATAAGGCAGGGGTGGGGGAAAAATGAACGAATGTTTTCTGGGAGTGGATATCGGGACGGGTTCATCGAAAGCCGCCATTGTTGATATTAAGGGCCATGTGCTCTGTCAGGCATCCGTTCCCCACAAGATGTCAACGCCCAGACCGGGATGGTATGAGCAGGACGCAGACAATATCTGGTGGGGGGACTTGCTGTTGCTGTGCCGCAAGCTGCTGGGCGATCTGCGGCAACCCAAAGAATCGATCAAAGGCCTGGCCTTGAGCACCATCGGCCCGTGCGTCCTGCCTGTAGATAAAGCAGGAAACCCGCTGCGTCCCGGGATTCTTTACGGAATCGATACCCGGGCGGAAACGGAGATCCGGGAGATCGAAGAACAGCTCGGAAAAGATGTCATTTTTGCAAAGACAGGACAGGACCTTTCCACTCAGTCATGCTGTCCTAAAATCCGCTGGATACGTAAAAATGAGCCGGAGGTTTGGAAAAAAACCGCAAAAATTCTAACGGCTACAGGGTACCTGGTTTACAGGCTTACCGGCAGATTTACACTGGACATTTATACCGCCATTGGATTTGCCCCGATCTTTGATTTAACCGAGAAAAACTGGGATCCTTCCCTGACCGGCAGCATCATGGAAATCGACCAACTTCCCGAACTCTTGTGGAGCAGTCAAATCGCCGGGGAGCTTACCCAACAGGCGGCCGAACTGACTGGCCTGCCGCCCGGTCTACCGGTCATAACCGGTACGACCGATGCGGCTGCGGAGGCGCTGGGTGCCGGAGTCGAGCATACCGGCGACATGATGATGATGTACGGCAGCAGCAATTTTTTTATTTTGAAAACCGAGAGCCTGCGGCCGGTGCGCTCATTCTGGGCGTCAAATTTCCTGGCGCCCGGCTCCTATGTTCTAACCGGAGGAATGTCCACCGTGGGAAGCATGTTTAAATGGTTTGGGGAAACCTTTCCCGGCCGGAGTGTTGCAGAATGGGAAAACCTGGCAAGGCAATCTTCGCCTGGTGCGGGCGGCATTACCAGCCTGCCATATTTTGCCGGAGAAAGAACACCGCTGCACGATCCCAACGCCAAGGGCGTAATTTTCGGAATGTCCCTTTCCAGCACCCCGGGAGATTTATACCGCTCCCTGCAGGAAGCCGTCGGTTACGGTATCCGGCATAACATTGAGGAATTGGAAAAAGCAGGCGCCCGTGCTGCTAGAATATTGGCCATCGGAGGCGCTTCTGAAAGCCGCCATTTGATGCAAATCGTCACCGATATCACCGGGTGCTCGCAGAATCTGCCCCAACAGAAGCTGGGTGCCTGCTACGGAGATGCATTTCTGGCTGCTGTCGGAAGCAATTATTTGCACAGTACCGCTGATATCGGCCGATGGGTTTGCATGGAGGATGAGATCAAGCCGAGTACAGCGAACCAAGAGATTTATGATAAAGGATATGAACGCTTCCGGAAGCTCTATAAATCTACCCGGCATCTCCTCGGATAGACCGGTAGCGGTTTAAGTCGTCAGCAGCTTATATTGGCCGAGTCTGTCAACCCAGTAATCGGAATCAATCGGTTCATACGTCGCGAGTTCGAAGCTGTTGCGCATGATATGACGAATTTCGCCAGGGGACGTGATGATGTCGAGCGCATAGGCCTGGGTTAGGGCGTTTCCGAGCGACGTACACTGCGCCGCTCCGGCGTAAACCGGGATACGACAGGCGTTGGCCGTCAATTGGCAAAGTAGCTTGTTGACGCTTCCGCCACCGACCAGAAACAATGAATCCACGGTTTCCTGACTTAAAGCACACAATAGTTCCAGGCGATAGGCATACTCCAACGCCAGGCTTTCAAGCACACATCGAATGAGCTCTGCCCGGGAACCCGGTAATGGTTGGTGAAAGCGATGCACTAGATCTAAAAGGGACTCCTCCATGTCATCCGGCGCCAGCAATCCATGGTCGGCAGCATCGATTATAGCGCCGGATTTGGCCTGCGATGCTGCTTCCATCATGCGCTGATAATCCCAGGGATCGGCAACTGTATTCCATTTTCGGCAAAGCTCCTGGATCAACCAGAGACCGATGATATTGCGGCACAAAAACCAGCCGCCGAGGGTATATTCATTACTGAATCCGTTTTCCAGGAATTGCGCGGATGTGACCGGTTTAGAACAAAGCCGGCCCAGAATACTCCAGGTCCCCGAGCTCAAAAAGGCCCAATTGTCACCATTGGCGGGGATAGCCGCTGCCACGGCGGCCGTGTCATGGCTGCAGGTTGCGATAACGGGAACGTCGGCTAAATTCCGCCGGGGGGAGATTTCCGGACTCAAGCTGCCGATGATCGTTCCCGGCTCCACGAGTTCTTCAAAAATATCCGGCAATTGGAATCGATGAATGACATCTTGACACCAATCTCCATCTACTTGCATTAAATTGGACGTACTGGCGATAGAACGCTCAGAGACTTTTCTTCCGGTCAAGCAGTAGTTAAATAGATCGGGCATATTCAGAAAAGAAACGGCCAATTTCAGGATGGGGGATTCTTCTCTCTGCATGGCCAATAACTGAAACAACGAACTGATGGCCCATGGTTCGCAGGCCGTGGCCGCGAAAATTTCCGCCCTGGACATGATCGAATCCGAATATTCATGTATCTTTTCGGTCCGTGCGTCACGATAATGAACGGGATTGGCAAGAAGTTTCCCGTCTTCTCCCAGCAGACCAAAGTCAACGCCCCAGGTATTGATGCCGATTCCGTTTAAAGACAAGTTCCTATCCGCACAAACTTGCAGGGTGGAAAGCAATTCCGCAAACAGAAACGGAAAATCCCAGACAAGGGTTTGACAGAGGTTTACCGGCCTGTTGGGAAACCGATGAATTTCCTCAATTTGAAGTTTATCTTCCCGCAGTGTAATCAGTTCACCGCGGCCGCTTTCGGCACCGAAATCTAAAGATAGCAATTGATAGCTGGCGTCATCTTGAGGTACTGTCATTTTTAGTTTATCCATCTAGAGGACCACAGTTAGCGCAAGCCTAGCAGATAATATCCGATATTGCCAGAAGAAAAGCGGGGCAAATAGTGACGTCATACTCCCCAATATCGAGTCAGTTCCCGGCCCGCGGTCTTAGTAACCAGGCTTGAAAGATCGGATTAAAGTCAGCGGTACGAGTAGCTGAAAAATTACCTTTGACATTTATTTTCAAAAAATTATAATTTGCTCCCTGTCGGGAGAGGCGGTGATGGCAAAAATCCTCGCTGAATATGCCAAGGAGTTGGGTTTCCGGTCCGGAGGGTTGGTATGACGACCATATCATTAAAAAACCTGGTTAAAAAGTATGGCGACCTTGAAGTCGTCCATTCTATTAATCTTGATATAAAAGATGCCGAGTTTATCGTTCTGGTGGGTCCTTCGGGTTGTGGTAAATCCACGACACTTCGCATGATCGCAGGTTTAGAGGAAATCACGTCGGGAGAAATCGTGATCGGCGATCGCGTCGTGAATAATATCCTACCCAAAGATCGAAACATCGCCATGGTTTTTCAGAGCTACGCTTTATATCCTCACATGAATGTATTTGACAATATGTCGTTTTCGTTAAAGCTTCGAAAAGTCCCCAAAGCCGAAATCAAGGAGCGGGTGAAAAATGCCGCCCGGATTTTAAATATCGAAGATCTCCTTCAAAGAAGACCATCGGCACTCTCCGGAGGTCAACGACAACGAGTGGCGATGGGCAGGGCCATCGTACGAAATCCGGATATTTTTTTGTTCGACGAACCGCTGTCGAATCTTGATGCGAAATTACGAACCCAAATGCGGGTGGAAATAAAAGAGCTCCATCAACGGGTGAAAAATACGATCGTTTATGTAACCCATGACCAGGTGGAGGCCATGACGCTGGGCGACCGAATTGTTGTTTTAAAGGACGGTTATATTGAGCAGGTCGGAGATCCCATCGAACTCTTTCAGAAACCGGTTAATACGTTCGTAGCGGGATTTATTGGAGCTCCACCGATGAATCTGATCGATGGCACAATTGCAAAAAAGGGCGAACAATTGAACATCAGCTTTCCGGATGGGTTCAACCTGCCGATTCCCGATAAACCGTACGCGAAAATCAGCGAGGGTCAAAATGTCGTGATGGGACTGCGCCCGGAGGATATTTATTTAGCGGAAGGCGGCAACAATATTCCCGATGAATGGAAGTTTGAGGCGCAAATTGTCGTTACCGAACCCCTGGGTAGCGAAACCTACATGCACCTTGACGTAAAGGGTTTGAAGATCACCGGAAAATGCGAGGGCAGAAGGGCAGTACACCCAAATGAAAAGATAAAACTGGCGTTTAACCTCAATCACCTCCACATTTTCGATGCCGCATCCACTAAATCAATCTACTAGCCCTCCCCCGCCATCACCCACCTGTTCCACGGACGTGTGTTTGCAGAGGAAGCATGCTGTCCCCTTGACGCCTTAAACCCTCAGACTTTCGCAACGTTGGTGGTAAACAGCGGCGTCAGGTTCATGCAACTCTGCGAGGCGCCGTCACTCCAAGACACAACCCCATCACGTCCACATTCGACGAAGATAAACAACCGAACCCGAAGATCCTTATTTCAACGTGGATTGCTGTTTCAGCTTCGGTAGATTTCGATAGCTTGCCCACAAAGACAAAAACCGGGCAGACTGCTTCTGCCCGGTTTTCAAATCAAAAATGGGGTGAGTGATGGGACTTGAACCCACGACAACCGAGGCCACAACCCGGTGCTCTACCCACTGAGCTACACCCACCGTAAAAAGAATTTGGAAGTTGGAATGCGAAAGGCGGAATTAATGATTACTTGAATCTTAACCGCTTCACCAAAACCCTATTTCCTGTAAAATGGAATAAATAGCAAATTGTGTATTTTATTTCAAGAGTAAAAAAACTAAATGTTGACGGTTGGATTGATCTCATATAATCACTTTTGATTGTGTGACATGCTTGGATTTGCTTATAGTTGAGGATACTTTTTGTTTGTCACCGGAAAAAAAGAAATCGAAGCCGTTTGCGCTTATAAGGATAACAAATTGAATCAATTCCAGATATTTCTAATTAGAGCGATCATTGGGCTTTTTGTTGCGGTTGTGATTACGCGTATGTTCACTGGAGAGATTATTATCCCCTATATTGTGGGATTGGCCACCATTCTTGTAGGGCTGGCGTATTTTTCCGAGTATCTGCGGCAGCGCCGGAATAGGTAAAAAATATAAAAGGGACACGGATAAACACAGATTATACTGATCTTCTATAGAGTATGTACGATAATTCGTTAAATTATCGTTACATAAAATAACCCTAAATAAGATTTATATCGATTTTTACCACCTCACTCAATCCCTCCCGCGATGAGGATGGAAGTTATATGTCTTTCTTTTGAGTTCGGAACATAAATAAACATAAGTTATCAATAATCCGTGAAAATCTGTGTAAATCTGTGTCCGATAAAAAATAATGCAAACTCAGGAGTATTTCATTGAAACAGATCATTCTCGGAACGGCAGGTCATATTGATCACGGGAAAACCAGCCTGATTAAAGCGATGACCGGCACCGATACGGACCGGCTCAAGGAAGAAAAAGAACGCGGCATCACCATTGAGCTGGGTTTCGCGTCTCTGGACCTTCCGAGTGGCGAGCATCTGGGCATCGTTGATGTCCCCGGTCATGAAAAGTTTGTCAAGAATATGGTGGCCGGTGCCACCGGCATCGACATCGTCGTAATGGTTATTGCAGCTGACGAAGGTGTCATGCCCCAAACCCGGGAGCATATGGAAATCTGCACGCTGCTCGGAATCCGGCACGGCCTGATCGCCATGACCAAAACCGATATGGTGGACGAGGAATGGATGGAGCTGGCCCTGGAGGATATACGCGAATTCAGCCATGGCACGTTTCTGGAGGATTCGCCAATTCTGCCGGTATCGTCGGTAAGCGGTCAGGGCATTCCCGAGTTGGTCAAAACACTGGATGACATAGCCGGCCAACTGCCACCGAAGCGCCCCTCCAACCTGTTCCGACTGCCGATTGACCGGGTATTTACAATGAAGGGATTCGGCACGGTAATCACCGGAAGCCTGGTGTCGGGTAAAATAAGCGTGGGCGACACGATTATGATCTATCCTTCGGGGATCACTTCCAAGGTCAGGGGCATCCAGGTTCACAACCAAAGTTCGGGGTCGGCTGAATCCGGCATGCGAACAGCCATTAATTTTCAGGGACTCGAGAAAGCCGCAGTGAATCGCGGCGAAGTATTGTCCACGCCCGGTTCGCTGGTAACCAGTTATATGGTGGACGTGTCGTTTCATTATTTGGCCAGCAATCAAAAACCATTGAAAAACCGCACCCTGGTCAGGTTTCACGCCGGAACCAGCGAGGTAATGGGATATCTGATGTTGCTTGAGCAGGATGAATTGCCGCCGGGACAAACTGCAATCGCCCAGCTGAGGTTAGACGCCCCCGTAGCGATCGTCAAAGCGGATCGATTTGTCGTCCGGAGCTATTCGCCGGTTCGAACCATTGGCGGAGGCCATGTGTTGAACCCGGCCCCGCAAAAGCACAAGCGTTTGAAACCGGAGGTCATTCAGAAGCTGCGGGATCTCGCCAGCGATGATCCGGATGTCATTATCTCCTATCATATTGAACAGTCCGGATACAGCGGGGTGTCGTTTTCACATCTTAAAATAATGACCAATCTGCCGGACAAACAGCTCGAGACGCAGCTGCAGCATTTGCTGTCTCAAAAGAAGATCATTCAAACCGATAAGGACAATCGGATTTTCATTCATCAAACAACTTTTGATACGCTAAAGGAAAAATTCACCGAGCACGTCGGCGACTACCACAACACCAACCCACTCAAAGCGGGAATGCCAAAGGAAGAGCTGAAATCCAAATTTCCGCTGCTGACCGACGTCAAGTTGTTCAACCAGGTCATCAATCAGATGATCAAGAGTAAGCAAATCATACAGGAAGAAAACACCGTGCGTTTGGAGAGCCATCGCATCTCCCTGGGTCAGGATCAGGCCCATGTGCGCAAGAAAATCACCCAAACCTACCGGAGCGGCGGCCTGCAGCCGCCCTATTTTCGGGACGTGATCAAAGGATTGGATGCGGATCCCAAACATGTCCAGGACGTGATGATGCTGCTTGTCGAGGAGGGCCAGATTGTCAAAACCAAAGATGATCTCTATTTCGATGCCCGTGCCGTGGAGGACCTCAAATCGAGACTGGTTGACTTTTTGAAAACCAACGGAGAGATTACGACCCCCCAGTTCAAAGAGATGACCGGTGTTTCCCGCAAATACGTCATCCCATTGATCGAGTATTTTGACGCCAAGAATGTGACATTGCGGGTGGGGGACAGCCGTAAGCTGCGCAAAGGGTAAAACGGAACTGAAGTTGATTGTGTTTTTTGAGTTGCGGGTTGCGAGGAACGATGCACACGGCATAGAGCAGAGGGCATAGGGCAGAAAGCAGGGGCAAAGGGCAGAGGGCAGGGAGCAAAGGGTTTAGGGTGTATTAGGGTATAGGGTGTTTGGACGCTGGAAGGCGGGTTACGGGGCAGATGGTTAGAGCATAAGACAACCTGTGTGGTGTGATCAAGACGCTGGATATCAGATACTGGATGATGGATACTGGATGCTGGATGCTGGATGCTATAAGCTGGATACTGGATGCCAGCTGCCGGATGCCGGATACTTAATGCGGGTATAGGACGTTGGGAGGCTTTAATCGGAAGAGCCTAGCGAATTCATTAATTCGTCAATTGCCAATCGTCATTCGTCATTCCAGAGGGTGTAAGGTGGATAGCAGAGGGCAAGGGGCATAGCGCATAGTGATGTGGAAATGGTGATAACGGATGCCAGATACCAGGGACGGGATAGCGGATTCTCGATACCTGATACGATATAAAGAGTTATTTCGATTTGCAATCCGAAATCTGAAATCTGAAATCTGAAATCGGATAAATTCGCCATTCGAAAATCGTCATTCGTCATTCCAAAGGCCTTCCGGCCTCCAGGCTTTCTAGCTTTCCAGCATGCCAGTCCGTTTAATTTTGGAGTAGTTGAATCATGGACACGGGTCGTCAGAATCTTTCGCATCATTCCCAGCTTGCCGGATTGTACATTCACATTCCCTTCTGCCGGCGAAAATGTTTTTACTGCGATTTTTATTCCATTACAGATCTGACGCAAACCCATTCATTTCTGGCCGCACTGGATCAGGAAATGGCCCTCGCAGGTCAGACGCATCTTGAGTTTGATACGGTATATATCGGCGGCGGCACGCCGTCGATGTTGAATGCCGATGCCATCGAGTCCGTCGTATCCGGGGCCTTCAGGCATTTTAAAATTCGAACGGAGGCGGAGGTAACCATTGAGGTGAACCCGGGTACGGTATCCTTCGGGGATTTGAAGCGCTACTATCAGGCAGGCATCAACCGTTTGAATATTGGTATTCAGTCCTTTAATGACAGAAACCTCGCATTTCTTGGGCGGATTCATTCAAGCCGGGAGGCGGCAACCTCTATTCAACAGGCACGGCAGGCGGGATTTGACAATATCGGACTGGATCTGATGTACGGGCTGCCGGAACAGAAAGAACAGCAGTGGTTGGATGACCTGAACACAGCTGTTGCCCTCCATCCCGAGCACATCTCCTGCTACCTGTTGACCCGGGAATCCGGCACGCCCCTTGATCATGATATGGCTGGGGGCCGGATTAATTTGCCTTCCGAAGATCATCTTCGCCGGCTTTTCGGATGTACAATCGAATTCCTGACGGGCCATGGCTACCGGCACTACGAAATCTCTAATTTCGCACGTCTGTCCGGTGACGGTTCCGCTAGCTGGATCTCCCGGCACAA
>JASJCE010000236.1 GCA_030066155.1 Desulfobacterales bacterium
CATGGCCGATACCGATCCGGTGGCAGCAATGCCGCCGGCCAGCCAGATCGGTCCACCGATCAGCGCGCCGAATATCCGACCGAGTCCGGCTGCCGCAAAAAAACCGGACAGCAGGGTTGCCCGCATCCCGGGCTGCAGTTCGGTACAGAGGGCGAGACTGGAGATAATGGTGAATTCAAAGAACAAAAAATGAATAAACAGGCCGACTAAAGCTAATTGAAAAGACTGCCCGATGATGGGCAGCAAAGCATACGTGACGATACAAAGCGTAACACCGGCAGAAACAACCCGCTTTAGTCCGAATCGATCGGATATGGCGGCGACGGTTACTTCTCCGAGCAGCTCCGCAATGCCGATGACGCCCGTCCCCAGACCCAGAGCGACAATCCCGACATCAAACGCCTCCTCCAGCCACGCGCCGTATATCACGAACAGGTTATCAATCGCGGCGCTGAAGAAAAAGACATATGTCATCACGCCCTGAGATTGGCGGTCTTTCAATACCGATAACAGCATTTTAGACACAGATGCCTCGGGCACCGCTTTTGGAGAGAGCTTTGACTCAGCTGAAAAGCAATAGACAATCCATAAAACACATGCCAAAGCCATAACTCCCATTACGAAAAAAGGCGAGCGCCACCCATATTTTTCAATTAAAATCGCGATGACCGGTATACCCAGCAGGGTGCTTCCAGCCCAGCTGATCTCCAGCAGCCCGATTGCGGTTGCGCGCCGTTTGTACGGCACCCTTTCGCTGACGTAAGCCTGTACGGCTGGATCGAAGATTATCTTTCCCAATCCGGCTAAAAACAGTACACCGATCATGACCCCGTAAACGGGTATGAATCCGCCGGCCAGCATCCCGATTGCCAACACAGCCATGCCGAAAATCATCATTCTGCGGTAGCCGAATCGATCCGCCAGCGGGCCGAATACGATCCCCAACAGAGAGGTTGCCCAATTAACGGCGATCAGGGAAGTGATGGCGGTCAACGGTACACCAAGGCCCCGGCTCAACACCGGGGCAAATGGATAGGCGAAGCGGCGGGCCGTGCTCAGCAGCAGGCGGCAAATGACAACAACACTGATTTTTATGATCAATTGTGCGCGGGATTCATCCGATGAGCTATTGGCAGAATGATGGGGCATGATTTAGATTAATACATCGCGTCAATCAATTCGGCGAATGCCTCGTTGATGTATTTGCGCTTTACCTTCATGGTGGGTGTCACCTCACCGTCTTCTTCGTATAGCTTTTTGGGCAGGATGGTGAATTTTTTAACCTGCTCGACCCGCGCCAAAGTTTCATTGACAGATTTAATCTCCCGATCGATTAACCGGTTGATTTCAGCATTGCGGGTCAGGTCTTTATAGGTTGAAAATTGAATTTTATGGTCCTGGGCGAATTTGACCACATTATCTTCATCAATCATGATCAGGCAGGATAGAAACTTTCGTTTATCTCCAATTACGACGGCATCGTTGATGAACAGACTGGCCTTGAGCTTATTTTCGATATATTGCGGGGTGATGTTTTTGCCGCCGGCCGTTACAATTATGTCTTTTTTGCGGTCAGTGATTTTAAGGTAACCATCTTCATCAATCTCACCGACATCACCCGAGTGCATCCACCCATCCACAATGGTTTCTTCAGTGGCACTGGAATTTTTAAAGTAGCCTTTGAACACACCCGGAGATTTGACCAGTATTTCGCCGTCGTCAGCGATTTTCAGTTCAACCCCGGCCAGCGGTTCGCCCACACAGCCAAATTTGACTCGCCCCACCCGGGAGACCGTCGTCACGCCGGTGCCTTCTGTCTGACCGTAACCTTCTATCAGGTTGACACCGATGGATTGAAAAAAATGCAATATCTCCGGAGCAATCGGCGCAGCACCGGAATAGGCCATCCGCATTCGGTCGAATCCCACGCGCTCTCTGAGTTTCCGGAATATGGCGAAATGAGCAACTTGATAAAGGAGTGCGATATGCATCGGAACCTTTTTGAAATCCATTCGCAGGTCAGCCCGCTTGTAACCGATCTTCATCGCCATGCCAAATACCATTCTTTTAAACCAGGTCGCGTCGGACATGCGGATCATGATGGCGGAATAATACTTTTCCCAGATCCGGGGAACCGCGTGGCCCACCGTTGGCGATATCTCGACCATGTTGTCCGCCACCGTATCCGGACTTTCAATGAAATTGACGACATGTCCAACGGTAATATGGCCCAGAACGGTAAAAAGCTGCTCGAAAATATGGCACAACGGCAGAAATGACATGATTTCATCTCTGGTTGACATGGGGTTATTGGATGTGATGGCATGCCCCATCCACAGGCAGTTGCGATGGGTCAACATCGCGCCCTTGGGAGGCCCGGTGGTCCCCGAGGTGTAAATCAGAACGGACAAATCCTCCGGCTCGATCGCAGCAATCCGTTCATCAAGCATTTGAGGATTTTCGTCAAACGCCTGTTGCCCGATCTGCAGGAGTTCATCAAAGGTCATCACCATGGGATCCTGAAATTGACGCAAGCCCTCGGTGTCCCAGACGATGACCTTGATCAGGTGCGGCACCTCATCTTTGAAATGCAGCCATTTATCGAGCTGCTCCTCGTTCTCGACAAAGAAAAATTTTGACTCCGAATTTTCGATGACATATTGGACCTGAGGCCAGGCATTGGTGGCGTAAACTCCGGTGGCAGCGGCACCGCAGCACTGAATGCCAAGGTCAGCGTAAACCCACTCCGGAGAATTGTCGCCGATGATGGCCGCACAATCACCCCGCTCAAGCCCCATGGACATCAGCGCGCAGGCCACATTTCTGACATTTTCGAAATACGCGTTCCAGGTAATGTCATGCCACAGCCCATACTCCTTTTTACGCATGGCAACCCGATCGCCCCACCTGGCCGCAGCACGTTTGAATCTATATGGTACCGTCTCGTTATTTTCGTTTGATATAGAGCTCAAATTAGAAGACCATTAGAAAATTTAGTTTAGCTGTATTCGATCAGTAACTGAAGGTTTCAGTGTTCAGTGTTCAGGTTTCAGCCCAGCTGATGGGTCATATCCGTCCACAAGAGGCATTATCTTTCACCGCCGTCGACATTCCGTTTCGCCCCCAATGGGTCTTCGCGATTCAGGAATCGTTATTCACTGAAACCTGAAACCTGAAACCTTTAAATTTAGGTAACTAATAACTGCCGTTCAGCGCCAGGCCTTCTTGCGCTTCCACCTTTGATACCCTTTAACGGACTCCTGTGAACTGACGCCCATGTAAAACTCTTTGACATCTTTGTCCTGCATCAGATCAGCGGCTTTGCCCTTCATGACAAACCGGCCGCTTTCCAAAATCAGTCCAACGTCAGCAATGGACAATGCCATGCGGGCATTCTGCTCCACCAGCAGGATGGTCACACCTTCCGCATTGATAGTTTTGATGATTTCAAAGATCTCTTTGACCAGGATGGGAGAGAGCCCCAGGGAGGGCTCGTCCAAAAAGAGCAGCTTGGGACGGCTCATCAGGGCCCGCCCGATGGCCAGCATCTGCTGCTCACCGCCGGATAGCGTTCCGGCCCACTGATTCAGGCGATCTTTGAGGATTGGAAAATAGTCGAAAACCCGCTCCAGATCTTGCCCGATTTTCGATTTGTCACGACGGGTGTAGGCGCCCATCTGAAGGTTTTCCTTTATCGAGAGTTCCTCGAAAATCTCCCGCCCTTCCGGCACGAGGGATATCCCCATCCGCACGATGCGGTCCGTATCCTTGCCGTCGATACGCTTGCCCATGAATTCAATCGTACCCTTATCCGGCTGATCTTCGATGAGACCCATGACCGTTTTAAGGATCGTCGATTTGCCGGCGCCGTTGGTCCCCAAAATAGCGGTAACGGTACCCTCTTCCACCGTCAACGACGCCCCACGGATGGCGTATATCAGATCGTAGTAAGTTTCGATATTTTTTATTTCGAGGAGTGCACCCATTAATTAATCCGCCCTAAAAAGATTGTATGTAGTGAATGGAAAATCATATCCTTGAACAATTGAATATAGACAACACATAATCCGCGGATTAATTATTTTATGCTGCGCATAGCCGCCAGGTCTCTGTTACCTCCGCTTCAAATTCTGAAATCTGAAACCTGAAACCTGAAACCTGCCTTTACCCTCTGCCCTATGCTCTATGCCCTACGCACCATGCTCTCTGCCCTTTGCCCTCTGCACTTTGCTTTATTTGTTGTTTCCGCCTTCCGCATTCCCACTTCCCAATTCCGTACCGTCTTCTTCCCCCAAATAGGCCTTGAGAACTTCCGGATGAGCCTGCACCTCCCCTGGAGTGCCCTCGGTGATAATCTGGCCGAAGTTGATGGCCAAAACCCGATCGGAAATATCCATCACCATTTTCATGTCATGTTCGATCAGCAAAATCGTGATGCCCAATTCATCCTGAACATCTTTGACCCAGAATATCATGTCCTGTTTTTCTTCGGAATTCATTCCGGCACAGGGCTCGTCGAGCAGCAACAATTTCGGCTCGAGTGCCAGTGCCCTGGCCAGTTCCACCTGTTTCTGGATGCCGTAGGGAAGCCCGCCGACGAGTTTATTCCGGGCGCCCTGCAAATCCAGAAAATCGATGATCTCTTCAACCCGCCGCCGATGGGCAGTCTCCTCGCTCCCGGCAAAGGATCGTCGGCCCCACATGGAGATACCCCGAAACAATCCGGTTCGCATGTGAAGGTGGCGTCCGAGCATGATATTTTCCATGGTATTCATGTGGTTGAACAGCTCGATATTCTGAAACGTGCGGGCAATTCCCAGGCGCGCGACGGCGTCCGGTTTAAGCCCTCGCAGTTGTTTATTGTTAAATTGGATATCCCCGGTATCCGGCTTGTAAATGCCGTTGATGCAGTTAAACAGGGTGGTTTTGCCGGCACCGTTGGGACCGATAATCGAGTATATCGCGCCTTTATCAATGGCAAACGATATTCCCTGCAGGGCCTTGATGCCGCCGAATGAGATGGACAGGTTGTCGATCTGAAAAAAAGACATGAGAAAATTTATCTCTCACAGAGCTCTCAGAGTTCTCAGAGAACAATCAAAAAGCTCTGTGTGCTCAGCGGGCTCTGCGAGATATTTAGTTGAAGTTTCACACAATATCAAGGATACTGGGGCGCAATCCAGTCCGTCAATTTCTCGGATTTGCCGCCTTCCAGGCATTTCACGATGAAGACTTCTTTAACGCCCTGCCGGGTTTCATAAGTCTTCTTCGGATTGAATATACCGTAACTGACCCGGCCGCCGATCCCCTGAAAATCTTTGATGCCCTCCATGGCAGTGACCAGGCGCTCGCGGGTCAGATCTCTGCCGGCACGCCGCAAGCCTTCAACAAACGGTTCGGTGAAAAAAATTCCCGCGTAGTAAAACAATCCCCAGCGTTCATTTTTTGCCGCAAATTTTTCATAGGCCTCTTTTTTGATCATCTGCAACTTTGGATTGTCGGAATCCGGCAGAGCCGCGAAGGTTGTCGCAATGACGCCCTGCCAGAGACCTTTGCTGATGTGCATCATCAGCGGAAAATCGGAGCAGGTGCTGGTGCTCATCCATTGGGGTTCAAACTGCATGGCTTTCCCGGTTCCCACAATTTTTACGGCATGCACCGGACCGACCCACAACAGCACCATGTCCGGAGCGGCCTTGCGCAGCTTCATAACATGGGGGCGCAGGTCCGTGTCTTTCACCTCTACCGGAACTTCCGCCACCAGTTTCATACCATGGGTCATGAGCTCCTTTTTCGCACCCAGAACACCGTTTTTACCGTAGTCATCGTTCTGGTAGGCAATCGCCACCTTTTTAACGCCTAAGTTTTCGATAGCATAGCGCACCAAGGCTTTAGCCTCAATGTAGTAAAGGGGATAAACAGCAAACAGGTAGCGATTGGCCGGATCAATCCAGTGTATCGAACCTGAAGACGGGCCGATCCAGGGAACTTTGCGCTCCATTAAATAGTCGCGCACCGCCAGGCCTGGAGCAGTGCCGACGCCGGATGTCCAGGCAAATATTCCGGTGCCTTCCTGAAGTTCCTTGACGCCGGCCCTGGTTTTGGCGGGATTGTATTGATCATCGAACATATGATGAATCAATTTGCGTCCGTGGATTCCGCCCTGGGCATTGATCATTTTGCAATAGGCTGCCGTACCCCTGGCCACAGATCCCCAGGGAGCAGCCGGTCCGGTTTGAGGTCCCCACTCGCCGATATGGATTTCCGTGTCGGTCACGCCCTCTTCCGCTGCAGCTGTCATTGCCATACCGAAAACCATAACCGCCAATATCGCCAATAAACATAGATTCTTTTTCATATCACCTCTCCTTTTTGTTGGGTCACTAACAGAATTATGCGCTTTTTGCGGCTACATCAAAATTCAGGCATTAAACTTTTTTGACATAATGCCGGGCAAACAATCCGCTGGGTTTGATGCAAAGAACCAGGACGATAATGGCGAACGCCACCGAAGATTTAAACTCGATGGAGACATATCCGCCGAAAAGGTTCTCCGTGATTCCCAGCAGGTAGGCACCGAAGACGGCACCGGGCAGTGAGGTCATGCCGCCCATTACGGCTGCCGCAAACCCCTTGAGCAGCGGATCCCACATCATGAAGGGCTGCATGGTAACCGGCGAAATTAAGATCCCGGCGACGCATCCCACCATGGACGAAACACCCCAGGTTATCATCATGATGCGATTGGTTCGAATTCCCATGACCTGGGCTGCCACGAGGTTTTGCTGGGTCGCTTTCATGGCGACACCCAGTTTCGAGAATCTGGAAAACAGAAATAAGGTGACCATAATCACCAGGGCTGCCGCGAGGGTTAACAATTCGAGATAGCTGATAAATACATCCCCCACAATCAGACTGTCCCAGGGAGAGATGGGAAACGACATGGTCTGGGGATCCGCTCCGAATTTCCATGACACCAACCCCAGCAGCACCATCTCGATGCCGATAGTAACCACGATTAAGCCCAAAATGTTCGGTTCCTTGGCACGCCGCAGGATGGCAAATTCCAGGAAGAAGCCCAGAAAAATTGAGAACAGGAGTGCACCCGGAAATGCGATATGGTAGGGATAGCCAAGCTGGTCGAGCAGCATGAACGCCAGATAGGAGCAGATCAGGGCCATCTCGCCCTGGGCGAAATTGGGCACCTCCGAGGTCTTGTAAATGATGACCATGGCAACGCCCATCAGGGCATAAGTGCTGCCCGCGGCGATACCACTGACAATTGTTTGCAGAAAGTCGACCATAATTAATCCGCCCTGAAAAAATAGAATGTTCAGGATTTTGAATTGAGAGCATTAGCCAGAATCTTTCCTGAGAATAAGATCCGGCGGATTAATTTATAAATGCTTCGCATATTTTTTAATTATATTTTCTACACCCTATGCGCTCTGCCCTCTGCCACCTGCCTTCGGGCCTTCAACCTCATTAACTCAACAAACTCAATGAACTCAACAAACTTCGAATTCCTTCGTTCCGCATCCAGCATCGAGCATCAAGTATCCAGCATCCAGCATCCAGCATCAAGTATCCAGCATCAAGTATCCAGCATCAAGTATCCAGCATCAAGCATCAAGTATCCAGCATCAAGTATCCAGCATCCAGCATCGAGATCAGAACGGCCACGTCTTCCAGTACTTTTTCGTTCGAATCCAAATTCCAAATATGCCCAGAGGTTCGAAAAGCATGATGGCGATTAAAATCAATCCAAACACGATATATTGAATATTGGAAACCCCGGTAATGGAAAAATAGCTTTTTGATAGGGCTTCGAGCCATTCACCCACATATGGGATATTCAAAATATTGCGCAGCTGCAAATCCATCCAGCTCAGCAGACAGGCTCCGGCAATGGATCCCATTATGGAGCCGAGTCCGCCAACGACCGCCATGGCCAGGAACATGATCGACATCAGCAGAGTGAAAATTTCCGGTTCGATAAACCGCAGAACAAAGGCAAACAATCCCCCGGCCACACCGGCATAGAAGGCGCTGATGGCAAACGAAAGGGTCTTGTAAAACACCAGGTTGACGCCCATGGTTTCAGCAGCGATATCCGCATCACGAATGGCGATGAACGCGCGGCCAACGCGCGTTTTGATCAGATTGCGGGCAGCAAGGGTCATCAGGACGGTAATGATCATGAGCAGGTAATAAAAGTCCCGGTCGCTGCTCAGATGCCAGGATCCAATATGGAGCTCCGGGGCATGCAACCCCTGTCGTCCGCCAAAAAAATCCCACCTTCCGATGATCTGAGTAATAGTCAGGCCGAATCCGAGGGTGGCGATCGTCAGATAAGGTCCTTCAAGACGAAGGGCCGGCAAACCAAGCAAAAAACCAAAAATCGCCGCGATCAGCGCCGCCGCCGGCAATGCCAGCAGAAACGGAAAATGAAGTTTGGTCATCAACACGATGGTCCCGTAGGATCCGATCGCAAAAAAACCGGCATGCCCCAGAGAAATCTGACCGGTGTATCCCACGAGCAGATTCAGCCCGATAACAACGATGATATTGATGGCCATGTAATTGGCCACATAGACATAGTAATTTTTGACGATAAAGGGAAAAGCGGCGAGAAAGACGAGTAATACACAGAACCAGAAGACAACCACACCGGATGAGAAGAGCTGGACATCTTCATAATAGTCCCGTTTCATATCCATACACAACGTCTCCTGGTGTCAGCAGTGAATCAGGCAGTGGTTTTCACCCCTGAAGTCCGGCTCTGAAATCAGCTCCACGTTAAATTCGGGTCAGTTATCCATGCCAAGAACGTCCTGTATTGTCAATAGAAAAGAAGTGGTTGCGATTATGCAGGTAGCGAGTGAAGGGGGAGATATTAACCGATGTTTTCAAAACATATCTCATGTATTTTGGTTTCCGGTTTACCACCGGGGCGGACGCTGGCCACCGGAGGCGGACAGCTTGATCGCAGAAGAAACTTTAATTCTTACAAAAAAAGAGGAATGGATTCTTATCTTAAAGAAAAAAATTGGACAGGATCAACAGGATAATTAGGATAATGCGGCCTTCGGCCGAAAGGCACCTCGCCGCAGGCGAAAAAAATCCTGATAATCCTGTTAATCCTGTCTAAATAAAAATAATAAAATCAAATCCATTCCGCATTCCGATTTCAGAACGCTCCGATCGGCATTTCAATGACTTCCCGGCCTTTGCGCAGCAGGGAATCTGTTGTTGCCAGCGTATGCGGCAGGGTAACATCCGTAAAGTAGGTGGCCTGCATGATTTTACCGGTGTAAAAATTCTTCATCCTGCCATTCTCCATCGCACGGGCCGCGAGGACAGCCATATCCAGCAGGCGCCACGCAATGGTTACCTCACCAAAGGCCATAAGGGCGGGGTACGTGTTGGATGCCCACTGCAGGGGATCCGAATTTAGTTGCTTGCTCATGTGCACTGCCGCCGCTGTCAATTTTTCGAACGCTTCGGCCAGTGCCTCGATGTTATCTCCCAACTTCGGGTGGTCACGGTATTTCCGGCAAAAGCGCTTGATTTCTTTTCGGTATGACTTGAATGGCCCGCCATGGTCGATACGCATCTTGCGGCCCATCAGATCCATGGACTGGATCCCGTTGGTGCCCTCGTAGAGGGACATGATCTTGGCATCCCGCAAATATTGTTCAAGCGGGTACGCCTTACAAAAACCATATCCGCCAAGACATTGGATGGCGGTTTCGCAAACTCGAAAACCCATGTCCGCACAATAGGCTTTGATAATCGGCGTCATAAAATCTAGCAGATGGCGATAATATTGCCGTTCACTGGGATTATTCAATTCCAGCGCGTGATCCTGCCAGAGGGCAGCCGTGTAAATCATCGATCGCATACCATCCACGCTGGCCTTTATCCACAGCAGCATGCGGCGGACGTCCGGATGTTCGATCAGGGCGACGTCACCGGGTTTACGTCCGGCGATGTCCCTGCCCTGGATTCGCCCTTTGGCATATTCCAACGCATTTTGATAGGCCGTACTGGCCAGGGCCATGCCGCTGACCCCGGTGTTGATGCGGGCGGCATTCATCATCTGAAACATATGCGCCAGGCCCTGATTCGCCTCACCGCACAGATAGCCGATGCAGTCATTGTTATTGCCAAAATTCAGCACGCAGGTCGGCGATGCATGCAGGCCCAACTTATCCTCTACGCCTCCGCAGATTACATCATTGGATCCGGCTATGGAACCGTCAGGATTCAACCGCATTTTGGGTACCACGAAAAGTGAAATTCCTTTCACGCCTGGAGGCGCGCCGTCGATGCGAGCCAGAACCAGATGAATAATATTATCTGTCATATTATGATCGCCCCAGGAGATGAAAATTTTGCTGCCTTTTATTTTGTAGTCATCTCCAGCCGGATAGGCAGTGGTTTGAATGGCCGCCAGGTTCGAGCCGGCATCGGCCTCGGTCAGACACATAGTGCCGGCCCAGGTGCCATCAAACATTTTAGGAATAAAACGCGCTTTCAGCTTCTGGCTGCCAAAGCTCTCGATCAAATGGGCGGCACCATGGGTCAGACTCGGCGCCATATTGAAGGATTGACAGGCACCGTACATCAAATCATTGATGACAATGCGCATCATGTGGGGAAATCCCTGCCCACCATATTCGGGGTCACGCGCGGCCGCGGTCCAGCCGTCCTGCCCGTATTGTTTAAACGCTTTCTTGAATTCAGGCGGGCTGGTGACTTTGCCGTCCTCGAATTTGACCCCAAACTGTTCACCGACTTCCTGCAACGGATCCACCACCTCCCTGGCAAATTTGAGGGCTTCGCTGATCAGCAGGTCAAAGGCTTTTTCAGTAAGTCCCCGATAGCGATCCAGATTGGCCAGAGATCCGTAATTGAGTTGTTCCTTCAGGATAAAAAAAACATCTTGCCGATTGATTTTAAAATGAGACATCGGTTGAATTCTATTAGCTTTTATTTCATTGTGATCAGGGCGCTGTCCGTTCTGCTTGAAATTGGATATTGTCTCTGCGGGGCGGTAAATCCAATTCCCATGCTATCTTTGTGAAAATCGGGTTACCAGGTGTCAGGGCTAATTATTTAGGAATTGCGAATTAAGGAATTTAGGGATTGAAGGTATGCTGTCGATTTAATATGTTAATGTTTGAATTCCTTAATTCCTAAATCCCTCAATTAATGTGCGCTGAAGCTGATCCGTATCCATCCAACTTGATTCAGATGGCCGATTCATTTGAGTGAAAAAACTTAGCGAAGTAAACCAAATCTGTCAATATGGTTGCCGAAGTTTTTATATATTACATTAAGAAATGGAGATTAAGTTAATGGAAATTTGTGAAATATTTGTGGCCGGCGCAGGCTTGATGGGCAGCGGAATTGCCCAGATCTGTGCCCAGGCCGGATATCAGGTGGTAATGCGGGATATGAGCGATGACATTCTTGCCAAGAGTTTGAAGACTGTCAAATGGTCGGTGGGAAAACTTGTGGAAAAAGGTAAAGTTGACGGTACCGTGGATGACATCATGGACCGGTTGGCGGTCACAACCGACTTGGCACCGGCAGCCGAGGCGGATTTTGTTTTCGAAGCGATCATCGAGGATCTTGACGCCAAAAGAGCTCTGTTTGCGGAGCTCGATCGCATTTGCCCCGGCCATGCCATACTGGCAACCAACACGTCGTCCATACCGGTCACCGAGATTGCGGCAGTCACGCAGCGGGTTGGACAGGTCGTCGGCACCCATTTTTTCAGCCCGGTGCCCCTGATGAAAGCCGTGGAAATTGTCAAAGGCCTCGGCACTTCAAATAAGACGGTGGACGCGGCAGATCAGCTGTGCCGTTCGATCGGCAAGGAACCCATCCGGATCAAAATCGATGTGGCCGGAATCGTCCTGAACCGCATCAATTTTCCCAGCGTAGTTGAAGCGATCAAACTGGTCGAGTCCGGTGTGGCGACTGTCGAAGACATCGATAAGGGCGTACGGCTCGGATTTGCCCGCCTGATGGGGCCGTTTGAAACGGCGGATATGACCGGGCTCGATGTCGGCTATCGTGCTATGCTGACCGTCTACCGGGAAACCCGGGATCCGAAGTTTTACCCCCCCATGCTGCTCCAGAGAAAAGTCAAGCTCGGCCATCTGGGACGCAAGACCGGAATCGGCTGGTACCGCTATGATGAAAAGGGAAATAAATTAGGGCCGGCAGAGTTCTAAACTACGAGTGAACGACTGAGCCATCTTTCTTGCATGAAATATCAAATAGATTAAGAGATGTGGAATGGATTCGAATTTGATTTGTATTTAGACAGGATTAACTGGATTACCAGGATTTTTGTCGCCTGCGGCGAGGTGCCTTACAGCCGAAGGCTGCTTTAACCTGAAGATCCTGCTGATCGTGTTCAATTAATTTCTTTAAGATTGAAATCCTTTCCTCTTTTTCTTTCATCCAACGTCCAACGTCCAATATGGATGACGCTATCCGAGGCCGCTTCCAGCCCCGCCTCCGGCTCGTAGACGCGAGCCTACGGGTCGGAGAGTAGGCCTCCAGGCCGGAGG
>JASJCE010000237.1 GCA_030066155.1 Desulfobacterales bacterium
AAAACGACTCTTTTTAATGAACTGACCGGAGCCCGGCAGCATGTCGGCAACTATCCGGGCGTTACGGTCGAGAAAAAAGAAGGCACCTACGCCAGCAAGGATTTTCAATTGCACATTGTCGATCTGCCGGGTACTTATTCCCTTACGGCATATTCGCTGGAGGAGGTGGTGGCCCGGGATTTTCTGGTCAATCAGCGACCGGAAGTCGTCATCAATATCGTAGATGCCTCCAATCTGGAGCGCAATCTGTATCTGGCTGTCCAGTTTCTTGAGATGGGCATACCGGTTTGCATTGCCCTGAATATGATCGATGTGGCCAAAAAACGGGGTGTTGAAGTAAACGCCCGGAAGCTTTCCGATTTGCTGGGGATTCCAGTGGTCCCGACCATTGCCCGTACCGGCAAGGGCAAAAAGGAATTGATGGACAGTGCGGCTCGGATTGTAACGGAGAATGAAGAATTTGTGCCCCTTGAGATTTCGTATGGCGATGATGTGGATCGGGCCCTGATCGAAATGGAAAAGGAGATTGAAGCCCAGAATTTCATGACCGACACCTATCCCGTACGCTGGATCGCCTTGAAATATATGGAGAATGACGATCAGATTCTGGAGAAAGGCCGGGCGTTAAATCCGGGTCTTGCAGCCATGCTGGAGGACAGGGTCAAAAAAGTGTCTCACCACCTGCAGGATACGCTTGATACCTATCCCGAAGCCATGATCGCCGATCAGCGCTACGGTTATATCAAGTCAATTCTGAAGCAGGGCGTTTTATACCAGAAATACGACCAAAATCGGCTTTACACATCAGACCGAATCGATCGGGTGCTGACCAACCGGTTTTTAGGTCCCATCATCATGCTGGCAATTCTCGCCGGTCTTTATCATGTGGTCTTCACTTACAGCGAGGTGCCGGTGGGATGGCTGGAAAGCCTTTTCGGGTGGATCAGTGCCGGCGTATCCACCATTCTTCCTGAAGGTCTGTTGAAATCTTTGATTGTGTCCGGAATTATCGACGGGGTTGGCGGCGTATTAGGCTTTGTGCCCCTGATCATGTTCATGTTTTTCGGCATCGCTATTTTAGAGGACTCCGGATACCTGGCCCGGGTGGCGTTCATGCTGGACCGGGTGTTCCGTATCTTCGGGCTGCACGGCAGTTCCGTCATGGCCTTTATAGTATCCGGCGGTATTGCCGGCGGTTGCGCGGTTCCCGGGGTCATGGCCACCCGAACTTTGAAATCGCCCCGCGAACGGTTGGCGACCCTCTTGACGGTACCTTTCATGAATTGCGGCGCCAAATTGCCGGTATTTGCCCTGTTGATCGCGGCATTTTTCGCCAAATATGAGGCCATGATCATGTTCATCATTACGATCGGAGCCTGGGCGGGAGCGTTATTGGTTGCGAAATTTCTGAGGGTAACTGTCATAAAAGGCGCCCCCACCCCTTTTGTCATGGAATTGCCGCCCTACCGGATGCCGACATTTAAAGGGTTGGCGATTCATACCTGGGAGCGGACCTGGCAATATATTAAGAAAGCCGGTACCGTCATTCTGGGTTTTTCGGTTATCCTCTGGGCCCTGATGACATTTCCGGGTCTGCCGGACTCCAGAGTTCAGGACTTTGAGAGGCAGCGGCAGTCTCTTCTGAATTCAGCACCGGCCGGAATTGTAAACGAACTGCAAAGCGGTATTGAAAGCGACCGGCTGTCTTCGGAGGCAATGACCCTGAAGGATGAGTTGACCCGCATCGATTATCGCGAAGCTGAAAACGGATTGAGATACTCGATAGCCGGGCGGATCGGAACGGCACTGGAATCCGTATCCCGCTGGGCCGGATTCGACTGGCGCACCAATATTGCCCTGGTGGGCGGATTTGCCGCGAAGGAGGTTGTTGTTTCCACCCTCGGAACCGCCTACTCTTTGGGGGAAGTGGACCCCGAGGCAAGCGGTGCCCTATCCGAGACCCTTGCTAGGGCGCCCGGCTGGTCACCCCTGGTGGCATTGGGATTGATCGTATTTACGATATTTTATGCGCCTTGCTTTGTGTCGGTGGTGTGTATCTCGAAAGAGTCCGGCACCTGGAAATGGGGTGCCTTTGCAATGGTATTCAATACGCTGCTGGCTTTTGGATTGGCGGTGCTGATTTATCAGGTTGGGTCGCTGATTGTGGGGTAAAGGCGGTACTGGATGCTGGATACTGGATGCTGGAGAATAGGGGCGCTTAGATGCCCGGATGCCGGGAAGCGAGGAGGCTAAAAGAGATTGAGCGAAGCCTCCGGCTCGTAGGGGTTTTAGCGCCTACGCCTCGGAGAGCGATTTCCGCTATTCGTTAATCGGCATTCGTCATTTCAAATTTGCGGGGTTTCGCGATTTTGGACTCTTTTCCGCCATTTCCTTGGCGGATTAGATTTCTAATTTTGAGTAAACTTAAATCCGAAATCCGCAATCCAAAATCCGAAATCGAAAAGCTCTTCTTTGCATATGGCCGAAACCCAACAAGAACATGTAATTGGGAACTCAGATGGAAAACATTATTGTCATACTCATCGTCGCCCTTGCGGCTGGTTTGCTTGGGCGTGGCTACTATAAAAAGTATAAAAGCGGCAATCAGTGTGGCTGCGGGTGCACATCCTGTCAGGTTGATGTGGCCTCATGCGAATTTCCTGACGAAAGAGATAAACAATTAGGTGAGATCCGAAATTCAATGGAATCTTAATTAAAAGGATTTAAATATGGCAAACGGGGAGGGGCTCAGCTCCAATATGGAAGATTATCTGGAGGCGATCTACCACATTTCCTCCGAAAAACAGGCTGCACGGGCCAAAGACATCGCCGAGCGGATGCAGGTTAACAAATCCTCGGTAACCGGCGCCTTGAGATCGCTTTCTCAGAAAGGCTACGTGAACTATGCCCCTTACGATATTATCACGCTTACGGCCGAAGGCCAGACGGTTGCCAAGGATGTCGTGCGTCGGCATGAAACCCTCAAAGAGTTTTTTGTCAAGATCCTGTTGCTGGATGATGAAGAGGCCGAAGAAGCCTCCTGCAAGATCGAGCACGCCATTTCCGACAAAATACTCGATCGGATTATCAATTTCGTCGAATTTATGGAAATCTGCCCGCGGGGTGGTCGGGAGTGGCTGAAAGGATTTCGGCGCCACTGTGAAAACGGGGACACAACCCTCAAGTGCTCCAACTATATTGCGACCTGTCTTGAGGATCTGAAGAAGAGGGAAGTGCAGATGCGCAATGGATCGGAAACGGCCGTTGCCTTAAATGAAATGGATCCGGGACAACGCGGAAAGATCATTAAAATTTCCGGAAGCAGTGCAGTCAATAGGCAATTGAGTGACATGGGGGTTTCTCCCGGAAGTATTATCGAAGTAGAGTCTCTGGAGACGGCCGATGGCAATGTGGATGTGAAAGTGCGCGGATATCATCTATCGCTCAGCAAGGACGATGCGGGTAAAATAACAGTTGAGTTGCATCAGGGATAAATGCCTAAAATGCCTAAATTGTCTAAATTGACTAAAATTCGCGGAGCGGATGGAAACAGATTGTCTAGCGTGAGATTGTAATGGGCTGTTTATAAATCCGAATTTACGAAATTCTGCGTTCGAACAACTCTGGATGTATGACCCCTTCTGCCACCCGGGTGACGGGTCCGGACATGGTGACCTCGAAATCTTCTGTAAGCTCAATATCAATTTTGCCACCCGGCATATGAACTTTTATTTGATTGTCGCAACGGCCCAGGCGGTATGCTACAGCAGCGGCGGCACTACTGCTGCTGCCGGATGCCAGGGTATAGCCGGCACCGCGTTCCCAGATTTCTATTTGTATATTCGAACGGTCCAATATTTTCATGAATTGCACATTCGTACGATTGGGGAAGCGGGATTCATTCTCAATCAGGGGGCCCAGTTCCTTTGCTTCAACAGCCGAAATTTCCGACTTTAATAGGACACAGTGGGGATTGCCGATTGTGGCAGCACAAAATTCCAAACTGCGGCCATTTACGTCCATTTTCTCGTTGACAACTTCCCGCTCAAGACCTTCAACCGGGATGATGCGGCTGTTGAAGCTGACCGTTCCCATTTCAACTGAAATCAGTTTGCCCGCATCAAAAATCCGCGCTTTGACCATTCCACCTGCTGTCTGAATGGAAACATGGTCACGGTCTATGATTTTTTTGTCCCACAGGTAGCGGGTGAATATTCGCAGTCCATTGCCGCTTTTTTCAGCCTTACTGCCGTCCGGATTAAAAATTTTGAGCGCAATCTGGCCCTGTGTATCAAACATTGGCCCGAGCAGAATACCGTCCGATCCGATGCCGAAGTTGCGATGGCAGATCAGCCGGATCGAACCCTCTGAAAATGACTCGCCGGCCTCGGCCGGATTTAAAACAATGTAGTCATTGCCAAGGGCATGGTATTTATAAAAGGGGATTGGAGAAAACATAGAGAAATGCCCAACCCGGCTGAGCCGGGAATGAATATTGATTATTGAATATTGAATATTTGAGGTATTCTATCGATCTAAATCAACCTCGGTTATCAATACTCAAATCCTACGCAAACATGATTTGATTTCAATAAATAGGGCCTAAGATTTTGGGTACCAGTCATTTAAATAGATTAAAATCAACGGAATATTTGACAAAGATTGTTTGGAATTTTTAATTTCGGGAATTGGGATTTGTTTGTTATTTGTAATTTGAGATTTGGAATTTCATTGATCGGTTAACTTGTAATTCCCAAATAGCTTTTTTCTACGAGAAGCACAATATCAGTCAAGGCGAGGGCAGCTTCGGTATTTGCTGTATAATTTCCATTAGCTTTTCAGACAAATTAACAGGGATTGGTTTTTCTTCAACATTCTTGCAAAGATCTACGGTTCTTTTGAGGGTTTCGAGGCAGGAAAAGCAGGCGACACAATCCTCGGCGTGTCGTTTAATTTCGCTACAGGTCGCATGATCCAGTTCACCATCGATATATTCTGAGAGTTTCTCAAACAATTCCAGGCAATGTTTATGGTCATGTCCATTACTGGTCATTTTTGAAGTATCCTTTCAATTTCTCGCGCAAATAGAGCCGGGCCCGGTGAAGTCTGACTTTGACATTCGATTCAGTCAAATTGAGAATCTGGGCCGTTTCCGCCGTGCTGAATCCCTCTATATCCCGCAATACGATTACCATCCGGTATTTCCTGGGAATTGCCAGTATTCCCCGGTGAACAGCGCCGGCCAGTTCTTCATCCAACAATCTGTCCAGAGGCATTAAGGCCCATTTCGGAACATCATCAGTGGCCTCTGCTTCATCGCTGGGCAAAAATTCATCCAGCGACAGTTCTCGCTCCGGCGCGAATTTCGATTTTCGCCTTTTTTTGATGCACGTACTGGCTGCAACCTTGTAAAGCCAGTTTTTAAATTTGGTTTCGTAGCGAAAGTCTTTCAGATATTTGAAGACATTCAGGAACGTGTCCTGAACCATGTCCTCGGCATCACTGTGGTCCCTGCACATTCGCAGACTGAAATTGTAAAGCTTCTGTTCATACCTTTTGACAAGGTCATGAAACTTGTCAACCTGGCCTGAGTTGATGCTCTGGATCAGATCAAAATCTTCATCCCTGACTTTTTTGCGCTTCGGATTCTTTGCCGTTGTCATCTTTGCCTGTCACCTGACAGGAATCTCTCAGTCAGGTGGATACCCCGAGTTTGGGCAGAATGTAGGCCTGCAATAGTATCCAGATGCCTACAATTGCCAGCATAATCAATATCTCTTTCATTGATTTTCTCCCTGCAGCCTCGTCAATCCATACTGAACCAACGAAGTGCTACTTTTTTTTATGCATTTATCGGGATATTGTCCACCTTTTTTTAAAGACGAGGCAATATAGGCTAACGAATAAAAAGGCCATAACGAATCCAAGATGACAAAGATTCAGGACGATGATAATTTCATGTGAAAAATAATGAACCGGAAAATTTTTTACGACAAATAATATGCCGGTGATGACGATACCGGCCAGAAGCGCGATTCTCAGACGCCCTGTCTGGGATATTTTTAGGCGCCTGCGTTGCAGAAAAAAATAATCAAATAGAAAGTACGACAAGAGGGCCAGCAGGACGGCCGCGCCGAGATAGTGCACATTGCGGGTAATATAAAAATCAGCCAGCCAGCCGAGCCCCGGAATGTCAGACATATAATAGCGCTTGTAGATCGGCATCTGCCCAAAGCCCGTCAGGGCCATTATAAAAATACTGAACAGGAACAGGTAACGTGTAATCCGATTATCATGAACGGCAACTGTACGGGACTTAGCGGATTGATTCATTGGACACTGCTCCTTTCCCTCTTTTTGGCTAAATTATATGCTTTCCGGGCTGCCGCGGCCAGACCGGCCAGCGGTGCAATCACCACGGCGGCGGCGAGGTTGTTGGCGTCGGCCATCCTGTCTCTTGCTTTCCGAAAATCGGGTTTGCCTTTTCCCTTTTCGATCGCATTGTTGATATCAACAAAAGGCACCGGTGACACATAGATCGTGTTGGTGCCGCCGTTTTCAGTTTCGCCGTAAACATGGCCATTGATTTCTTTTGCCAGGGAGTGGGCTTTGCGAATGATTTCGTCCCGTGGTCCAATTGTCTGGACATCTTCGGGACAGGCCTCGATACAGGCCGGCAAATCGTCGTCGGCGATTCGATCGTAGCACCGATCGCATTTGAACATCACACCGTTTCCGGCGAAATTGGGCAGGATATCAAGGTAGAGCCCGACACCCGTCTGGCGCTGCGGGATGTCCCAGGGACACACTTTATTGCATTTAGAGCCTCCAAGGCAGATTTCCGGATCGATTCTGGAGATGCCGTTTTCAAATTGCTTGGCCGCACCCCACGGGCAGAGTTTGACACAGGGCGGATTGACACAGTGCATGCAGCGTCGCGGGATGGTCAGTTCGATTTCTTCTCCGTCCTTCTCGACACCGGCATGTTGAATGAAAAGCCAATTGTAGGGGGTCAATCGATCATCGACATCCTGTTTGTCCGACCAGTCGGACACCTTCGCCCGGGGTGGATACATTTTGGGGAAAGGCTTTTGCGGATTCGGATGTTTATCCGCATTGGTTTCAGAGCAGGCAGCAACACATTCCCCGCAGCCGATGCATTTGCTGATATCGATCAATGTCGCCAGCTGTTTCCGCTCATCAGGTCCAGCAAGCGCACGTGACCCCGGAACTCCGGAAGCGGCCACACCGGCTGCAGCTGCCAGTCCGCCTTTTAAAAACGATCTTCTGGAAATCTGTTGTCCCATCTAACCTCCTAAACATTTACTTTTAATACAGAATTTGTTGGCTTTGGCCGAAAACCGGTCGTAGAGAGACGTGGATGGGGAAATGGTTACAAAATAATTCTCAGTAGAATAGACTGGCTAAGCTGCGATGACTATTATGGATATGCTGTTCAACGATCATCGAAATGATATGTTAGGGTATATTGTACATAGCCCTTTTCATAAATAGAATTCCTGGGCCGCTGCTGTATTTATCCTTTGTAAAGTTCAATTCTATTTGCTTCCATCGTGTATCCTATGTTGATCCCGGCCGAGCCGTCGATTAAAAAAAGATCCTTAATCATCGCTTTGGCGGAAATAATGCCGGTCACCCAGATCGGATCAAAGTACTTACTACTTTTATACCCCCCCTTAGCCAATACCTTCACGTGAACAATCTGGTTTGGAGGTGGTGGAGGGGCGTGAATACAGGCTCCGATATAGGGGACCAAAAGGAACTCTGTCACCATAGTTCCTGAAAATTCAAGTGGAAGCAGATAACCTGGGAGCTTGATCAGCCGTCCATCAAGATCGGTGTTGATTGCGGCCTTTTTTAACCGTCTTTCCGCAATAATATTATCCACATCAATGCCCTTACGCTTCAGCTTCGGAAGGGCCGCATTCATTTCAGCATACATTTCCTGATATTTAGGTTCTACTTTTTCAGGAAGGCTTCCACGCAAATGGATGATCCATTCAGCGAATGCTCTTTCCTTCTCTGATAAATCCGATAATGAGTCTTCTTTTGGATCCTCTTTCGGGACCAGATCATTCCATTGAATTTGCAATATCTCTGAACCTTCAGAGTATAGTGCGTAAAAACAGAAGATCAGCCCGAGTATTTTTACCAATCCATTCATATACAATAGCTTCAAGTTTTAGAGGAGAACTATTTCCGGCCGTCATCCGAGGTCAACGGGCTCAGGTAGTGCTCCTGGGTGATGCCCTTCTTGCGCATGGCGATGCCGGTGAGACACTCCCGGACGATGCGGTTGGCGTTGAGGCCCGAGACGTAGGTCGGGTCGCGCTCGGGCGCAAACTCGACCAGGTCGAAACCGATTACGTTGCTTTCGGCACACAGCCGACGCACCAGTGGAAAGGCCTCCCGTGGCGTCAGCCCACCGGGCTCGGGTGTACCCGTGCCCGGGGCGAAAGCCGGATCCAGCGTGTCGAGGTCGAAGGAGATGAACAGGTACTCGGGACCGTCCTTGGCCTCCTTGATGATGTCTTCCATCACCGCATCCCAGCCGCGCCGCTCGATCTCAGCCATGGGGTGGTAGCGGAATCCCTCCTTACGCATCCATTCGAAGGATTCTTTATCCGGGTAGTAGCCCCGCAGGCCCACCTGGATGTAGTTTTTACCGGGCACGTGCCCGTCGACAATCAGTCGCTTGACCCAGGCGCCGTGGGTGATCATGTGGCCCATCATCATTGTTGCGTCGTAGTGCGCGTCGAAGTGAATGACACCGACGTTGCCCTTGCCGTAGACATCGGTCACCCCCGCGACGTTGGGGTAGGTAAGCGAGTGATCGCCGCCGATGATGATCGGGATCACGTGCTTACCGTTCTTGAGTTTGACGGAGGCAATTTCCCTGACGTACTTGCGAATTTCGTGCACGCTGCGCTCGGTGCTGAGGGGATCGACCGGCGCATCTCCGTAGTCGACGATGGTTAGCTCTGCGAACGGATTGACCATCGCACCCATATGGGGCATCGAGAACTCTCCCCAGGTCACATATTCGTAGCGCGCCTCTCGAAAGGCCGCCGGACCCCGCGAGGCACCCCGCGACCCCAGGCCCATGTCCGTGTGCGCGCCCATGATAGCCACGTCCACCTGACCGGCCTCGAGATCCTCAGGGACCAGCGCCACCGGCAGCCTGAAAAAGGTCGGGATGCCCTGAAAGCCAAATCCTCCCCAGAACCGTTGGACATTTATGGGGCCAGGCTCCCGCCCCTTGCTGAGGTCGTCCCGTATCAGCTTCCAGACGTCGTAGGTCGGGTCCGCCTTGTCGAGCGGAATGACCGGCTTGACGTCGTGCTTCGCCGGTGCTTTCTCCCTGTCGCTGTCCGGCGTGTCGTCCAAAAATGCGTACGCGGCGGTCGAGAACGAATTGATCACGGCAAGCAGGAAAACAAAAAATAACCTTTTTGCTATGCCTGACTTAATATTATTATCCATAATTATCTCCTTTTTTTCTAATATGCCAATTGACATTTAATAATCATTGTTGAAACAGGTGCAAAGATAAATCTCAAGGCAACAGCCAGTTAATGCCCCACTTGATGGTCCAGTCCGCTGCGCCATCCGGCTTTACAACATTGTAATAAGGCCCGGCAAATAACTCGATGCCGTGGCCGCTTTCCGGGTCATCAAAAATCGTCACCCATGTCCGGCATTCCCATATTTGGCATCTCTTCCGGCCCCGAGGGCAGGGGGGTGTCCTCGACTGCGGGCGCTACGTCCGGAGAGACGACAATGATCCTGTCGCGATCGTAGACCCGGTCGCCCCACCGGGCACCGTAACTGTGGTGGTGACGGTACACCCGACCACTGCTGCCGCCATTTGCGTAAGAAATCAAATCAGAACTTCTTAAGTCTTGCGGCCAGAGCCGATGCCAGAGGGTTTGTGGACAAACCGGCGGTCTTCGGCATTCAGCTTGAACCACATGCAGAATTGCTCGCTGATGGCGCCGCTGATCTGCACCGCGGTGCCTTCGTGGCTAGCCGAACCACTGAAAAGATGGGTGATCACTATGCCCGCGTGTACCAACGGGATCATGCGGCCGGGCACCCCGGCGCCGGGTTCATGAATCTCGTCCAGGATCAGATTGTTGCCGCTCTCGGCGTTCTTGGCGGCCACTTGGTAGCTGAAAGCGATGACTAACCTAGCCACGGGCAACAGGTACAACAGCCAGGGATGGTTGACGCGCGTTAGGGTGGCCAGATCCAGCAGCCATAGGAAGAGAGCGACAACCGAGCCCACCGCCACCGAGATGGGCACGATGATCAACAGCCAGCGCAGGATCAGTCTGGCATTGGTATGTATTCGATACCGGGGAGACAATAGATGATTTCGAAAGCCCGCACCTGTTCGAGCGGCCCGGATCCCCACAATCGATCCGGGCCGATTTCAGGTGGGTGGATCATGGCGGCTTTCGCTATTTGTACGAATCCGGCGTACGCGGCGAAATGTCCTTCTCGCCCCGTTCGATCTCGCCTTCGAGGTGTCCGCGCCAATCACCCCATTGAGGGGGATCAAGCGGCTTTATGCCGGTGTCCCAGACGCTGATGTATGTCGGCCACAACGGCACTTTCCCAACGGGCGCGGTTTGGTCGCCGTGGGGGCACTCTGTTATCAGGGCGTATTGCTCAATCTCTGAGTAGAACTCGACACCCGCTCCCTGGGGAACTGGAGTGCATGGCCTCAGATCCCACCTGTGCTGACCTTCTTCGTCGTGCATGTACTTCATCGGCTGGAAGGTCTGGAAGTTTGGGGTACAGGCGATCGTGTTCGCGAGATCGCGGCGCATTTCCAGATCTTCAATGGCCGCCACCGCGGGCAACCTGAGGGCCGCCTGGTAGAAGTTCTTATGGCATGCATTTACGCCCACACCCTCCTCCGGAACCCCGGCATAGTGCCACTCCGGCGAGCAGTGATAGTACCACCAGTGTGGGTTATACCCATTTTTTCTGCCCGGGCCAAAGTCTTCCGGCGCCTCATCGGCGACCATCGTCGCCATCGGGCGCATGCCGCCGTTTGGATTGTCGGGGTTCTGGCTGGACCACACCCGGGTATACAGCCTGAGATAGGAGCCCTCTACGAGAAAGCTATTGGCGTAGCTCCCGTGCTCCTTCAGGTCAGGCGTATACCAGAGCCAGTCGTTGATCTGCACGCTTTCATGCCGCTGCTCCAGGCGAATCACCCAACCGGGTTTGAGGTAATATGCGTCGCCGTTGTTCGGCTCCAGAACGGCCTCGTACATCAGTTTGCGTTCAGCCTTTGCAGCAATCACCTTGTCATAATGTTCTTTGTTTAACTTAAACTGTGGTGTATCCACTACCAATTTTATTTGTTCATATTCAGCCATAATTTATTCTCCTTTACGAGTTAGTTTAATAAATCGATTTTGTTTCAGATTTCTGACTAGCATACCCAAATAGCCAGAAAAAGCATGCCGGGCAGGTCGCGTTGCAGAGCGACTATTTCTTTCGATGCCCGTGGTCCAGAAACTCCGGTGTCCTGTACCCGGGGTCGGTGATCCCCTTCTTGCGGGCCGCTTTCCCGGCGAGATGAGAGCGCATCAGGGCATCGACCATCAGTGCCGTGTTGTAGTGCCTGTCATCCATGAATGGATTGTATTCCTCGAATGAGATGCCGAGGACGTCCGCGTTGATGGTCAGTTCACGGACCATGCGCATCGCCTCTTTGGCGGTGAAGCCGCCAGGGGTGGAATTGGACACGCCGGGTGCGTGCGCGGGATCGATGACATCCACATCGAACGTGATGAATATACGTTTCCCTTTGGTCTCCTCGAGAATGCGCTGCCAGACCGTCTCGAATCCGTCGCGCTCGAATTCCATCATGTAGTGGTAGCGTTCCCCAACCTCGCGCTGCCAAGCCAGGACCTCCTCGGGAGGATTGTAGGGACCGCGTAGCCCGATAGACACCATGTCCTCACCGCGCAGCCAGCCTTGCTCATAGGCCCAGCGTCGGGCACGTCCGGCGTGCGAGAACATACCGAAAGAACTCTGGTAGAGATCATGGTGTGCGTCGAAATGCACGAACATGAAACTCTTTGGGCCGTAATGCTCCACCAGGGCCATCAGGGGCCCGTTGGTTGTCGAGTGGTCTCCGCCGACCGCGAGAAAGGAGGCTCCCGCATCCAAAATCTCCCCGACTATCTTGGCATGCTCCTCCCAGTTCATTTGGATGTAGCCCTGCCAGTGGACGGTAGAGTTGCCGTAATCGACAGCATTCAACACCTTCAAGTAATCGATGTTCGTGTAGACGTCGTGCCCCTTATTCGACGTGCCATAATCCCTGAGAAACCGCATCTGGTTGGCCGCCCATCCGGCCCCAGGGACCGGATTCGCATCGTTCGGCAGTCCAACGATGGCTACATCCACTTTTCCGGCTTTCAAATCCTCCGGAGTGAACGCAACCGGCAGACCCAGGTAGGTCGGGAACTCGGTTTTCCTGAGCAAATACTCATACCGCTGCATGTTGATCGGGCCGGGCTCTCGCTTCGGGTCTTTGGATCTGTCACGCCGTACAAAAGGGATGTCGTAGCCTTCATCCAGGAGAATGATCTTGGGATTATTCGGGTCCCGCCAGGGTGTCAGATTGTTTTTCTCTTTGCTCTGGGCTAGTGCTGTGGACCCAAGGCTAAGAACTAAACTCAATACAACAACGCTTCCTGCAACGAATCTCAATCCTTTCAT
>JASJCE010000238.1 GCA_030066155.1 Desulfobacterales bacterium
GTGTGGGAGCGGTTTGTGCTGGCATCCCGCTGCCCTTTAGCGGGGCAACCGCGATTAAAATCGATAGAATTCCTTTATTCGATGTTCATTAGTTTCTTCCTCGATCAGACCGGCTGTTCTTTTGCCGGAGGCTGCGCTCGATCTTTTTAATTATGACAGAATTCATCATTCGAGGTTGGACGTTGGACGTTCGCTGTTGGACGTTCATCAGTTTCTTTTTCGATTTGACCGGCCGTTCGTCTGGCCGGCGGCGGGGCTGAAACCTGACACCCGAAACCTGAAACCTGACACCCGAAACCCATCAAATTGACGGAGCGACTTGTCGGGTCGTAGCCAGAGGCGAAGCCTGAAGCGATCACCACAATTATTCAATAGTCATTTGTCAATTTTCAATTTCCCGGCCTTAGGCCCAAAGTGTCCTGCCTTCATACTGGCATCCAGAACTCTTTCCAGATTGGCCGGCAAGTCGTAGATTCTTTTTCCCAGCGCATTCGCCAGGGCATTCAAAATTGCCGGGGCAGTAGGAATCAGCGCCGGCTCCCCGACGCCCTTGGCGCCGAAAGGACCTGTCGGCTCGGCGGATTCAATGATGATGGGCTCAATTTCAGGAACGTCGGCAAATGTCGGGATATGATAATCTTTCAATGACAGCGTTTGTCCCGGCCTAAATTCCTCCATCAACGCAAATCCCATTCCCATAGCGACACCACCACAGATTTGACCTTTGACATTTTCTGGATGAATCGCTTTGCCGACATCATGGGCGGCAAAGATCTTATCCACGCTCACCTCGCCGGTAAGCGTATCGACTGTTAACAGCGCCAGCTGACTGGCATAAGCGTAAGTTGCATAGGGTACCCCCTGGCCGGTATCGGGATTTAGCGGCACCGTTTCCGGGTCGAAATAACCCTGCCATTTAAGGGGAATGCCTTTTTGATTAGCACGCTGGGCCAGAACGGCGAGTTCGACCCGATGGTCGGGATTGCCGGATTCCCCGACAAAGCCCTCCCTTAAGACCAGGCCGGATTTGGGGACCTTTAATTTATTGACAGCTTCTGTCAGCAGCACGTCAGCCAGCTTTTCGGCGGCCTCCTTCACCGCATTTCCCGATATGTAAGTCTGACGGCTGGCAGAGGTGGCGCCGGCATTGGATGTACAACGGGTATCGGCCACAAACATTCGAATTTCGTCGGGTTGAATCCCCAGGATTTCTGCGGCAATCTGGGCCAGAACCGTGGTCGATCCCTGGCCGATGTCCGCACATCCGGTATAGAGCGTGATGTTGCCCCCCAGATCAATTTTAATTTGAGCGGTGGAAGGATTCTGCACGCCGGTGTTGCCGATGCCGTACCACATGCTGCCCAGGCCGATTCCTTTTTTTTGCCAGGGCCGACATTCTATACCAAGCCATTGAGTTTTCGCCTGTTCATAATGAGGCTTCAGGGCTCGAAGAGTGTCGCCAATTCCCACACTGGCCGTCAACTTCTGGCCGGTGGCGGTTTCAGATCCGTTCTCGAAGACATTCTTCAACCTGAAATCGAGGGGATCCATCTCCAGTTTTTGGGCCAGCAAGTCCATCTGCGATTCATGGGCGATGGCGATCTGGGGCGTCCCGAAACCCCGCATGGCGCCACAAAAGGGCGTATTGGTGTACACACAGCGGCTTTCAATGTCGACATTTTCAATTTCGTAGGGACCGGTGGCATGCATGGCGATGCGCGATGCCACAGCTATACCGTAAGAACCATAGGCTCCGGTATCCGCAGTAATTCTGGCCCGCAGCGCGATAATTTTTCCGTTTGCATCAGCCCCGGTTTTTAACGTCATCTCAATCGGATGCCGCTTGGCGGTTGCCAGGAAGGATTCCTCTCTGGCGTAAACCATTTTGACCGGCCTTTGCAGGTGCAGCATCGCCAGGCCGATAAACCCCTGCATATTTAAATCCAGCTTGGAGCCGAATCCGCCGCCGGTTGCAGCCTGGACGATCCGCACCTGATGATCTTCCAGGCCCAGTAATCCGGTGACCTCTTTGTGGTCATAGTGGGGATTCTGGGTCGAGGCATATATCACCAGGGTGCCGTCGTCATCCACATAACCGGCCCCGGCGTCCGGTTCCAGATAGCAGTGCTCGATGCGCGCGGTGCGATAGGTTCGCTCGACTGACACATGGCAGAGCTCAAATGCAGCCTCAACATCTCCTTTTTTGACCTTGCGGGTAAACAGCAAGTTCCCTTTCTCGTGAATAGCGGGTGCATCCGGTTTGAGCGCATCTGCCGGCGTAAATACTGCGGTCAATTCCTCATAGGTGACCTCAATCAAATTCAGCGCTCTGCAGGCTGCTGCTTCGTTTTCTGCCGCCACCAGCGCAACCGGCTCACCAACCGCCCGAACTTTATCAACTGCAAGCAGCGGCTGGTCCTTGTTGATAATACCGAGAAGATTTTTGCCGGGAATATCTTTCTCGGTGAAAATCCTGACGATACCTTTGACCTTGAGCGCCCTATCGATATTGATATCAACAATCCTGGCATGAGCCTTAGTGCTCCGCAGAACTTTAAGAACCAGCACATCCTCAAAATCAAGATCCACGCTATATATCGGCTCGCCGCGCAAGCGTTCGTTCACACCGATTTTGGGAATGCTTTGTCCGATGGTAGTAAATTCAGGTTTCATGACGAACACGCTTAAATGCTTGGAGGCCGGCAGGCTGGGAAGCTCGGAAGCTTGAAAGCCTATAGGCCAGTAAGCTTGAAGGCTTGCTTACAAAATTTCAATCTATATTCTTTTCTGTCTCCTGCCTTTTCCGTCCCCGGGCTTTGCGCTTCCAAGCTTCGGAGCTTGCAGGCTTCAAAGCCTTTGTGCCTTCCCGCCTCCAAGCCTACTTCAGTAACGGATACATCATCCTCACAAACAATCCCTCAATCGCCGGTTCCTTATAAACCGCTGATGGTCTGCGGCCGGTAATTCCCAGCATCTGTCGGGATAGAGCGTTCCCGGCTTCCCACAGCAAATCTTTATCGGGAATTTTTCCCATCAGATAGTTTTCAATATCCCGGAAGCGATGAGGTGTCGGTGTGCAGGATCCCAACGCAAAACGGATGAAGGAAATGCTGCCATCGCTTTCCTGACCAATCATAGCAGCCATACTCATTCTGGCAATAGCCAGTTCTTTGCGACGGCCGATTTTTTGGAAATCAAAAAATTCAACATTTGCTGGTTTGGTATCAAGGATGAAATGCGTAATGAGCTCACCGGGATGCAGAGAGCAATGATAGGGACCGCTGGCCATTTCTTCCACGGGCACGATCCGTTCTCCGGAGGGTCCGACCACAGCCGCCACGGCATCGTGAATCAATAACGGCGGGATGGTATCTCCACAGGGTGAGCAATGGGCCACATTCCCACCGACGGTGGCAATATTGCGAACCTGTCGGCTGGCAAACTTGTCGGCCACTTTGCGGAGTGCCGGTGCATGACGTCCGATTAAGTCGGATTCGCCAATTTCGGTGATGGTGATGGCGGCACCGACAGTCAAATTTCCATCATCAATCTCAATCCGGCGCAATTCCTCCAGTCGCCCCACATCCAGCAAATACCGGCAGTTTAAATCTCCAGAACGCATATCGACCATGACATCAGTGCCGCCGGCCAGGATTGTTGTGTCCGGAACATTTTCACTCAAAAAAGCTAAAGCATCCGTCAGCTTTTGCGGTCTGATATAGTCGACATCGAACATGAAAATGGTTCCTAAATTGACAATGTGGTCTTCTCGATCAGGTCAGAGATGATCGGCTTGCCATAGATCAAATTTATTTCAGGTGTCAGGTTTCAGGTTTTAGCATCCATTGATTGAGGGATTCAGGAATTCAGGGTTTAAATTTAGGAATTTGGGAATTTAGGAATTTATTGAATTCTATCTATTTATGAATGTTATCTTCTTTTTATTCCTAATTCCTCAATTCCTCAATTATGTGCCCCGACACCTGACACCTGAAACCATATTTTTTCATAACTTGCAAAACAAACGGTTTTACTGCTTTGAAGGGGTCACTTTTGGGGATCAAGGTCCTGCAAAAAGCTTAGCCCTGATTCTCATTTTTCTGGATTCTACCGGCGGCGTCTTCGATGCCGTCGATAATACTCCGGTATCCGGTGCAGCGGCAAAGATTGCCGGCAACGGCTTTTACAATTTGCGCTCGATCGGGATTCGGATTTTCCGTTAGCAGGGCGTGTGTGCTCATCAACATACCGGGCGTACAAAAACCGCACTGAACGGCATGCCGGTCCGCAAAAGATTGCTGGATCGGATGCAGTTCTTCTTCCCGATTCAGCCCCTCCACAGTCATCACTTCGCGGCCATCCAGCTGGGCCGCAAACATCAAACAGGCATTCACCGCGCGTCCGTCTATAACGATGGTACAGGCACCACATTCACCAATCCCGCAGCCCTCCTTGGTGCCCTTGAGCTCGAGAATATCCCGGATCAACTCCAGAGCAGTAATGCCCGGATCAATTTCCAGTGATTTTTCCTCGCCGTTAATCATAATACAAAGCTGATATTTATTTTTTTTCATGACCTATAACCAATAACTAATAACGAATAACAATTATCTTTTTCCGCCCTCCGCATCGCTAGTCGCGGCATAGTTCTGCGATCAGCAGAACGACGCCGGATCCCACTTCCGAATTCCAAAATCTGTCCTATTCCAATCTCAACTTCACAACTTCCGAACTTCTCACCTTCTTTTATCAGCCCTCGGAACTCCGACCTCTGTCTTCTGCTCGCCGCGGCGACTTGTCTCGGCGAAGCTCGAAGACCGAAGACGGGTCCTCTCACCTCTGATTTCTGTTTTCTGTCATCTGACCTCTGTTCGTTGCGCTATCTCAGTCCATCTTCGCCCTTTACCTCATCCACCTGCAATCCGCCGACTCTGGCTGCCGGCCGGCCGGAATCGGTTACGGCGACCACCAGCACCAGTTCATTGCCGCGCGGTCCATCAGGCACCCTGACCTCCATCGCGTCGAAATGGGACCGCACGAATGCAGCGTCCTTATAGCCCAGCGGCACGTCGATGGTTGCTCCCGGGTATCCGGATTTCTTGGCGGATGGAATCAAGGCTTTTCCGCCGCCGACATTGGCCCGCATGGGTTTGCCCAGGGCTGGATGCATGATGGCCGCACAGTGCTCCAACTCCCCTTGGCCACCGACAATTGCGCCTTTGCCGTAACTTTCGACCTTTGCCGGGTCGATACCCAGGGCCGCGACCGCCTTCTGGGTCAGCAGTTCACCCAGTTCTTCACTCCACTGGATCAACAGGCTCAAATCTTCCTCGTATTTGCCGGCAAAAGGATTGGTAAACACCGCTGCTGCCGCCGCTTTACGGGTTGGCGTCTCCAGGTTTAGTGCTCCATCGGCATGGGTTTCTTCAACTACCGTATAGATCTTGCGTACCCGGGGCTTGTCATCACTCATATCCACCTCCCTTCTGGAATGAAGAATGAAGAATGAAGATTGAAGAATTGTGGACTTCGGTCTATTTTATCCCCCCTCCTCAATTCCCCCGACTCGGCTGAATTCGTCGCAGGCTATACAAACCGGAGACTATTGGGGGAGAGAAACAAATTCATATCAGCTCGAATTTTTTATTATTCCATGAATATATAAATGCTTGAGCGAAGCCTCCCCTCCGGCCTGCAAGCCTATGAAGCCTACGGGCTGGAAGCGGGCTCGTAGGGGTTGTAGCGCCTACGCCTCGGAGAGCGAATTCCACGAATCTTCAATCTTCAGTCTTCAATCTTCAATTAGATCCTGCGTCGCAGGATCAAGCCCATCTCGCCGTTACCGTCTTCTGGTCCAGAAACAACCTGAGGGAATCTATTCTGGATTTGGCAATGCCCAGGGCCGACTCATTCTTGGAGCCGAGCGGAAAGAAGGCAAACGGCTGGGGCACCGGAACATTGATGCCGACGTTGCCCACATCCGCCTCATCCATAAATTTGCGCGCAATATAGCCGTCACGGGTAAAAATGCAGGCCGAGTGACCATAGGCATCCTTGTTGTTGATCCAGTCCAGCGCTTCGTCAAGGTCCCGAATTGGAATAAGATTCGCCACCGGACCGAAGGCCTCTTCCCGGGCGACAATCATGTCCGGATGCACATTTTCCAGTATAGTCGGTGCCACGAAAAAGCCCTTTTCACCGCCCTCAACCGTTTTGGCGCGGCCGTCCAGCGCGAGTTTGGCCCCTTCTTCGATCCCGGTCTCGATGAACTCCAAAACTTTGCTTCGCCCTTTCTCCGACACCATCGGTCCCAGCTGGGTGGTGTCATCCAACCCATAGCCCATTTTCATTCCAGCCGAAGCCTCAATGAATTTTTCCCTGGCGGCATCCATCGCGCTTCCGGCAAAGAGCAGATTGTCCGTTCCCAGACAGCGCTGTCCGGCCATCCCGTAGCAACCGCGCAATAATCCGTCCACCACGGCGTCGACATTGCAATCCGGCATGATGACCACGTGGTTTTTGCCGTTGCCGTTGATGGAGGCCTCTTTGCCGAGTTTGCCGGCCAGTTCGAACAGCTGTTTGCCGACGCCGGTGGATCCGATAAAGCCAACGCCTTTGACCAATGGATGGGACAATATTTTTTGGTTGACATCGCTGCCGCCGTAAACGAGATTGACCAGGCCGGGGGGAAAACCCTCTACTTCGGCGGTAACCTTGAAGATGGCATCCAGGCAGACCGGATCATTTTTGCTGGGGCTGACCACCACCGGACAACCGCTGGCGATGGCATAAGGCACAAAGGACGACCAGGCATGCATGGGGATATTGTTGGGCGTTATGATCAGAAACACCCCCCGCGGCTCCCAGTACAGTGTCTGATCAAGCCCTTTGGCTAAATCGAGAACAAATTCCCCCTTGGTGAGCAACATGCAGGCGGAACACGCCGATTCGATATTTTCGATGCAGCGACGAATCGTGCCCCGGGCCTCAGCGATCGTCCGGCCATGATCCTGCACCAGAACCCGGCAGAGCATATCGAAATGCGTCTCGAACTTACCCCGCAGATCGAACAGATATCGCGCCTTGTCTCTGAGCGGGACATCGCGCCAGGCAGCAAGAGCGGCCTGGGCGGATTGAATAGCCGCCTCAATTTCCTCATCCGTCGCAGATGGAAATTCGGCGATAACATCGCCGTTGGCGGGATTGACATCCTCATAAACGACATCTGATTTGGAGTCCACCCAATTACCGTCAATGTAAAATTGTAATTTTCCATAATGCTGTTGAATTTCAGGTATTATTGCCATTCTATTCTCCTTAATTTTGTAAGCTATAATAAGCTGGTATTGGAATGCAATATCTTTGGATCAAACTTCAATCCGATTTATGCAGAAATGGTTTCTTCAAATGTTGCATTCATCTGCAGCTCTGGCAGGGCAAGCAAAACCTCAAGTGCCTCGAGAACATGCGCTTTCATCAAATCACCGGCCAGGGCCCTTTTTTTCGAACTGACGGCGTTAAATATATCGCGATGGTGGCGAACCGAGGCATGCAGATGATCTCGGTTTTGAAGCGATCTGTAACTGAACCGACTGACCTGGTTATGAATGCTGGCCGATATTTTCTTCAACCGATCGTGGCCCGAAATCAGCATGATTTGATGGTGAAAGTCTTGATGATGTTCCTGATATCGCAACAAGTTAACCGGCTCGGTGGCTACGACGTCCTCCATAAGCCGCACGATCGATTCCAATTCTTCGATCTGGCGTCCAGAAATGACATTCATGGCCAAATCAACCGACAATTCGTACATTGCGGCCTTGAGCGTATATGCTTCCCAGACGTCTTTGCGGGTCATTTTGGATACGAATACACCGCGTCTAGGCCTGCGGATTACCAATCCTTCCGCTTCGAGCATCTTAAATGCTTCCCGCACGGGTGGACGGCTGATGTCCAGGCGCGCGGCAATTTCTTCCTCTTTAAGCTGCTGTCCGGGCGCGTACTCACCTTTGATGATCCACACCTGAATCCGGCCCTTGGCCAAATCGGCAATTGATTCGATCTGCATATGTTAAGAATTTACCCCTTGGCTAAATTTGTCGGTCTCGTAAAAGGTCAAATTTCTTGAATTTCGATTTCATAGCCTATTGAAATTACTGATAGTGAATATTTCCTTTTGCGCGTTTTGCGCCTTTTGCGGCTATATCAAATCTGGTTATTGAAATTTTCTGTACAGGCAATTGTTGATGCCTTAAGTTCAGGACAAACGGGCATCGGCCCGCGCCACGATTGCATCCATTTCGTTTAACATTTCCTTTGGACGGGCCGGAGGTTCGGCCTCTTTGATAATATTTTTACAAAATTCAGTGGTTCGTTCTATCAGATCACGCTTCCCGTTTGCATCCCACCTGTCTCTGGTTGAGCGGATAAAATTGACCGGCATCAGACCGTCTCGACAATGTCGCAAGGTGTGCTCATTAGTAAGAAATTGACTCCCCGGTTGGGCAGCCAGGAGCTCCTGCCAGGCCATTGATTCATCATCGAATTCAATTTGAGTGACTAGACGTCTGACCATGCCAAGCACTTCGTTGTCAATGGCCAATTGCGCCGGACTAATCGTTGTGGCGACTTCAAGCTGTCCGGCCGCGCCGAGAATATCGGCTCCTGATAAAGCGATTGTCATGCAGCGCAGCGCGCCTTCACTGGTACTTTGTTCGTCGAGTGCGGGAGAATCGGTGCCAATACCGTAAGTATGTGTCGGCAATTTGAAGGCGTTTTTAATGAACTGGACGGCCAGGGCTGCACCTTGGATGGATTCTACGCTGGACTGCAGGCTTCGGCCGCTCATCATATCGGTGGAGAAGATCAAAGGCGTAGCGATGATGGGGGATCCCGGCTGCACGACCTGAGATACGGCGATCATCGCCAGGATTTCAGCGGCAGCCAGAATGACAACTCCCGGCACCGTAACGGGAGCGGTGGTGCCGGCTCCGGGCAGGCTGCAGGCATGCAGCGGAATGCCGATGCGCGCACATTGCAGTATAATGTCAATATCCATGGCTTTAAATTCCAGCGGCGTCAATGAGCAGGTGATGAAACTGACCAGTGGATTCGCTTTCAGTTCCTTCGCTCCGCCCGCGGCCAAGATGGACAGATCAATCAGATATTGAACGCTCCCGCCGGTGTAGGGCTGAACCCAGACATGTTTATCGATATTCTTTAGCATCAGGGTTAGAGCATGCACGTCGACTGAAGTCGGCGGAACATCGCTGGGAACAGGAAATGCACAAAAATTGATGTGTTCCAGTTTGTCGGCAAGTCGTGCCCACTCGGCCACATCGGCAGCAATTACCGGACGGTAATTACCGGTTTCCAGTTCGATCCAGGATTGCCCCCCGGTGTTCGTCCGGGTATGAAATGTTCCATCGGGATTTGGGATCTCCAACCGATTCTTTTCGGTTCTACCGGCCAATGAGATCTTTCGAGGGGCAAGCCGGAGTTGTGCTTCCAGAAAGTCTTGGGGGAATCGAACTATGCTCGTGTCGTTGTCTACCCTGGCGCCCGCCTTTTGCAAGCGATTCAGCACCTCCGGGTGAGCCATTTTGACGCCGCGCCGCTCCAGCAGTTCAAATGCCCTGGCCTTCATTAAATTCAATTGATTTTCATCGAAGAAAGCGATCCTTGTATTTAAAGCCATTTCGCTGTCTCCCTTATCGCCTTGCTACCCGCCCAGTAAGCCCGGCAACCAGAGGGCCAGTTGCGGGAAAAGCATTAGCAGGAATATATTCATATATATCGGAATCAGGAATGGAAAGGCGCCTCTGGCAATGGTTTCCATCGGATGCCAGGGTACAACACCGTGGAGAACCGCCAAACTGAGTCCGAACGGGGGTGTCATCGAAGCCTGACCGCCGGCCATTACGTAGACAACGCCCCACCAAATCAGGTTGATATCGAGGCTGTTGATAATGGGCATCACGAAAGGAAAGGTCAAAAAAAGCATAGACCAGGAATCAAAAAACATTCCCATGAAGAAATACATGATGAAAAACAGCAGCAGGATACCGTACTTTCCAAACGGCAGGCTGATGACAAATTCTTTGATCATCGGGATGATCCCGGCCGAATTGAAGACATGGGATATCAAGCTCGCCATGGCCATGATGAATAATGAAAACGAGGTAACCTTGACGGTTTCCATCAGGCTTTTCTGAATCACCTTCAATGTCAGCCGCCGATAGGCCATCGTCAGCGCAAGGCTGAGAAAGGCGCCGAGTGCAGCGGCCTCAGTCGGTGTCATGAATCCACCGAAAATTGCACCTAAAACACCAGTAATAACGGCAACAAACGGGAGGACTTCGAGAACGGCTGTCAGCCGTTGGCTCCAGGTGAATTGAACCGGCTTCGGTATCAGTCCGGGATTCAGTTTCACCTGAACCACAATCGACAGCATGAGCAATATCATCATCGTCACGCCGGGTATCAGGCCGGCGGCCAGCAGGTCCACGATGGAAATACCCTGCCAGGATCCGTATATAATCAGCAGTATACTGGGTGGAATCAACGGTGACAGGATATCGGATGAAGCGATTGCGCCCAGCCCCAGTTTGGGCGAATATCCTTTTTTCTCCATTACCGGAAAAGCGATTTTTCCGAAAGTAGCCGTGGCAGCCATGGCAGAACCGCACATAGCGCCGAAAATTGCATTGCCGGCGATCACAGACATAGCCAGCCCCCCGGGCAGCTGACCGAACCATTTGTCAATCGCGGCAAACAGACGTTCGTTAACGCCGGTGTTGCCGAGAATCGTGCCCATAAAAATAAAAAGCGGCATTGCCGTGAGGGTGAATGAATTTAATGAACTCCACGCCGTTTCGGCCACCTGACTGATCGGCTGATCGATGTACCAGATCAATCCAACCACCGAAATAATTCCGATTGACCAGGCAATCTCAAGACCAAGTGCCAGCAGAACCAGCAGGCCGATGACGAGCAAAATGGCGATCCCGATTTCTGACCCCATTAGTTAGTGTCCTCCGGTGCATCCCTCGCGATGATGGCTTTGATGATTTCGACCAGCAACTGCAAAAAGAGCAAAACTGCACCGACCAGTAAAATGGTCTGGGGGTAGACCAAAGGCGTTCTAAGCCAGCTGCCGCTTCTGGATTCAAACAGCATTGAATCCATCAGTAAGTCGTAGCAGGCTTTGATTAACGGCACCGTGAAAACCGTGGCCAGTATCAATGTGAAAAAGCGAATCGAACGGGCGAGCCGTTGCGGCAGCCGGCTCATCAGCAGTGTAACTCGGACATGGCCTTTTTCCTTCCAGGTATAAGCCAGCCCCATAAAGGTGATGGAAACCAGCAGATAGCCGCCCATCTCCTCTGCGATCGAAAGCGGTGAATGCAGAATATAACGGGTCAGAACTTCTACCAGGAGCATAACCATCAGCAGAAAAATGACTACCGCCTGCAAACGACCGCTGAGGACATCAATCAACTTCTCGATTGCATCGATTACTTTGAAAAGAGCATTCACTGCCGTTCTGCTCCTATCAACCGGGATCAAATAGCCCGGGATGCCTGTTTAACGGTTACTGTCCATTATTTTCCGCTGAACCCCCTGTAATTGGCCACAGCTGCTTCAGCGGCGGAAAGCAGCGCCTTCCTTTTAGACTTCCAGGGACCATCCATATTTAGCCAGGCGTCCTCGACAACTTTGCATTTTTTGACAGCGACAGCCATTTCCTCTTTTGAAAATCGAGTTCGTTGAACGCCTGACAGATCGACGGTATCAAGGCTCATGATGTATTCGGCGGTCGTCGAAAGGCTTACCATTCGTTGAATTTCTTTTCCAACGTCAATTACGACCTTCTGCAGGTCTGGAGGTAGAGATTTGAATTTTTTCAGATTCATGACCGTGACGGCCGACCAGGTCGGTGACAGCGGTGTCAGGGTAAATGTTTTAGACACCTTGGCCAGTCCGATCGAGTACCCATAACCAAGGCTGGTCAAAACCGCATCGATTGTGCCGGCCATCATCGCCGGTGCCAGCTCGGCTCCCGCGATGGTCACCGGGCTTGCTCCTAACGCTTTGATCCCCTGAGTTGGCAAATAGCCGCCAACCCTGATTTTCATTCCGCTCAAGTCGTCTAGTTTAGACACATTTTTTTTACTCCAAATACCATTGGCAGCATCCCACTGGGTGACAAACCAGAACTTGAGATTGTATTTTTTCATCGTCTCATCGTATATATTCATCACCTCACGGTCCTGGTAGACGGCAAGTTCCTCGGCCAAGCCCTGCACCGGGTCCTCGCTGACGATACCCGGTATTTCGCCCCAACTCCAAATCGGATAAGTCCCGGACAGCCACGGCATCGCCACATCGGCCATATCGGCCTTACCTTTGGCCACCGCTGCAAACAGATCGCCTGTCGGAAACATGCGTGAAATAATTTCTAACTGAAGTCTGCCGTTGCTGCGCTCGTAGAGCATTCTCTGCATTTCACCCCCGGGACGATAGATCTGGGAGGCCCGGAACTTGGGACCCCAGATATCATTCCAGGCGAATTTGAGCTTGTAGACTTTTTTATCCTGGCAGGCGCCGGTCATCGGACTTGCCAATACCATCAATAGTGCCAGGAAGACTGCCGTCGGAATAAGATAAAATGTCTTTTTCATATTGGTTCTCCTTTGCAG
>JASJCE010000239.1 GCA_030066155.1 Desulfobacterales bacterium
GAGGTGACAACGACGCCGATTCAACATGACCCTGTGGACCTCTCCCAATATGACCTAATTTTCTTGTGTTCGCCCACCTGGTGGTTTCGACCGGCGGTTCCGCTATGGTCTTTTGTCGAGAATCACGACTTCGCAGGTAAACCGGTTTTTCTTTTGATGACGGGCAATAGTCGACAAAAAGAGGAGCTCATCGACAAATTCGATACATTGGTCGAGGGGAAAAACGGCAGATTCCTGGGATCGCTCTTCATCCGGCGGGGTCGGATATACTGGCAGAAGACGCCTGACCAGGTGAATGAAGAAGTGCGTGGCGCTCTCGATGCACGTCAGAGAATGTGGCCCATGACAGCTTACCCTGAATGAACAACTCAAACATTTTCCAATTTAGGATAGTGAATTTTTAAAATCCGTAAAATCCGTAAAATTAGCGATTATTAAGATTGCCATTACAACTATATAATAACCGTAGTATGGCGTAAAAGGTTTTATTTAGGCACGTTTTGGTCCGCCACTTAATTAAAGCCGGAAAAAATCTCGATATATCGCAAGGATCTCAGGGCTGTGTTTATTACGCAAAATTTAATTGGCGGCCTTCAATTTTTCTTGCCTTGTGGTACCCTTCTTAGCGATAGCATCCGATTGGTCAGGTAGCGCGATAGGGTCGTCGCGGCCCTCCGCTGAACCAATTGCCGGTAAATTACCGGCTGGGATCAATCAAATGAACGCCAGACTAACGGTCCATCCCGTGATATTCCCGGTTGGGGATCATATCGAGTCCATGGGCCATCCGGTTGGTGTAATTAAAGAAAGCCGCAACATCGCAGATATCGAAGATGTCCTGATCTGAAAACCCGGCATCCCGCAGATTCTGGCGATCCTCTTCGGATATATCATGCGGCGTCAGCGTCAGTTTCCAGGCGAAATCCAGCATGGCCCGCTGGCGATCGCTCAGCCGGGCTACCCGGTAGTTCATGACGATCATCTCTCCCAATTCCGGATCCCCGGACAGCTGCCGAACAGCCCAGCCATGAGCAACCAGACAATAGTAGCAGCGGTTGGCAGAGGACACGCAAACGGCAATCATCTCCCGCTCGAGCTTACTTAGACCCGTGGTATCTTCGTCCAGCATCAGATGATTGTAGAAAGCGGAAAAATTGCGAAACTTCTCCGGATTGATGGTGTAGGCACGTAGAACGTTGGGAACGAGCCCCAGCTTCTCCTGGCATTTGTTGAAGTACTCTAAAATGTCGTCATCCAATTTGTCCTGGTCCGGAATCGGTATTCTTACAATATGATCAGGCTGTGGCATCTCAATCTCCTTAACTCTAATTTTTACCCTAATTGAGACTAATATTCTGCTGCATTTCAAAAGATTACTATTTAAAATGACACAAAATAAATTAAAATTTTAAAATGAGCTAAAATTGAGGAATACTGTCAATTTTTATAAAAGCGGATAGAGCGCAGCCTCCGGATCGTAGGGATTGTAGCGCCTACGCCTCGGAGAGCGATTCAATAACTTTAGGCATTTTCGAAAATTTAGGTCAATTTAGTCATTTATATGTACCCCTATATCAGCCGATTACCAGAAATAGCTGGCGAAAACAGTAATGTGACAAAGTTGAGTTACTTCAGCCCCGCCATGCGCATGTGGTCACGAAGCCGCTCTTGATATTCTGGATCTTTGTAAGGGCCTTTTATCAAGTCGTCCAGAGAGAGACTCGGACTAATCCTTAAAACTTCTGCCAGCTCAGCCTGGGCCTCTTTTTCCCGGCCTAACTCGGTATAAATCGCAGCCAGATATTGATGGGTCGGCAGGTGGTTGGGTCGGCGAATGACAGCTTTTTTCAAAAGTTCAAGGGCCTCATCGTAGCGCCCCATATAATAATAAGAGCTGCCTGATTGGAACAAGTAACTCCACGGATAACGAGGATTGAGGCGCATGGCCTTTTCCATCAGCTCGATGACCTCCTCCGGTCTCGCCGCAAATTTCAGAGTCTCGGCCAGGGCAGAATATCCCCCGGGATTATTGGGTTCGAGGGCGATGGCTTTCTCGGCTGCAGCGATGGCTTGTTCGTGTTGTCTGTCTTTCCACAAAAAAACATAGGCCAATAGCCTGTATGCGCTGGCAGAGGATTCATCTAAACTTATTGCCTGTTGCGCCAACTCAAAGACTTTCTCGATGACCTGAGGATCTGGATTCCAATACCACCACTCTATGAGATAGCTCCACCCCAATCCTACATATGCGCCTGCAGACTCTGGAGCCAGTTTGATGGCCTTCTCAAACATCTGCCGCGCCTGTGTAATCGACTCCTTTCCTCCGCGTCGGAAAAACTCAATTCCGCGCATAATAGACTCATAGGCCGTTAGATTATTAGTGGGGATACGCCTGACACGCTCTAACTCTGCCTCCGTCACTTCTACATTCAGTGTCAGAACGATCTTTTGCGTGATTTCATCCTGCAGGGCAAAGATGTCCTTCAAATCCCGGTCATAGCGCTCAGCCCACAGGTGACGGCCTGTGATCGCGTCTATAAGTTGTACGTTGACGCGCACTTTACCGCTTCTTTTGCGGACACTGCCTTCGATTACGTAGCGCACACTTAGCTCTTCGGCTACCTGTTTGGTCTTTACAGACTTCCCCTTGTATGCGAAGGTCGAACTCCGGGCAATGACAAAAAGACCCCAAAACTTCGAAAGATCGGTGATGATGTCCTCTGTTATTCCGTCGCTGAAGAACTCCTGCTCGGTATCGCCACCCATATTCACAAAAGGAAGCACGGCAATTGAAGGTCTATCCGGCAACGGAAAGGCCATCTTTTCCTGGGAGGCAACCTCAATTGTAGGCTTTGAGGGGCGCATGAAAAAATACCATATCCCCCCAGCTCCAATTGCTACTATCAGGATAGCCACCGCGGCCAGGGTCGAATTGCGCCATTTTTTCTGAACAGCTTTTTTGGCTTTCACTACCCGGTGAGCGGCAGCCCCCGGGTAAGACAAGACGCGGTATGATCGGATCAGCTCCGGAATGTTTTTTACAGCCTGCTCTCCTAAATATTCATACTCCAGGCCCAACTTTATCACGATGCTGTCATATACTGTACCGGAGATACAGATGCCGCCGGGTTCGGCCAGACGCTCCATCCGAGCCGCGATATTGACCCCATCACCATAAATCCGTTCACCATCCTCGATTACGTCTCCAAGGTTGACGCCAATCCGAAACTGCATTTGGCAGTTTTCAGGCAGCTCGGCATTTCGCTCAGCCAGCTCACGCTGAATCTCAACCGCACAGTTGACGGCATCAACCACACTGCCGAACTCGGCCAGCAGGTTGTCACCCGGTGCATCAACAACACGGCCCCGGTACTGCTCAATAAGTGTCGTCATGGCAGTGCGGTAATCAGTCAGCCGGCAAATCGTAGCTTCCTCGTCGTCTCGCATCAGACGGCTGTAGCCTTCCACATCCGCACTGAGGATAGCGGACAGTTTGCGCTTAAGTGTATCCTGGGCCATGGGGTCACCCCCTTTTTCAAGATATTTAACACAAAAAGAAAGCTCAAGGTTCAGATGCGTCAATAGGATAAAGACTGCGATGTCAAACTATGTTCGATTTTGCGAAGGAACCGGGATCAGATCAGAATCAGATGGGGAATTTTTATAGATTTTGATACCACAATGTGCCATAACATGTCAAGTGTCAATTCCATGCTGTCACGATGAATTACAATGAGCCTCCCTCGATGTCTAAAACTCGCAGCTTGACACACTATCGCGTCTGCACCATATTTTCGGTTATTAAGGCATAGCGTACTCGCAAAAATCGAATAACCGTGCTTCAACTTTTCAAGATTCTTTCAATTTGCTTTCCCAAAATTGTAATTCTTGTGTTTTTGAGACTTTTTCCGTCCATAACACCTCAATTGAGTCAAAAATAATTGAGAGTTGTAATTTACTTATCATTTAATAATTTAAGGGGAATAAATTTCATTTCTTTCTTTCACCGATAAAATGATTATCGAATGATGACATAATCCGTTCCCAATAACGAATAACAAATAACCTATACTTAGGAGTACAGCCAATGGTGGACAAAAGAGATTTAGTCAGTGTTTTTGATTATGAAACTGCCGCGCGTGATAAATTACCCAAAACAGCTTACGACTACTACCGAAGCGGCGCCAATGATGAAATCACGTTGCACGAAAATCACGCGGCCTACGAACGAATCCAACTTCGCCCACGGGTGCTGGTTGATATCAGCAAGCCGGATATTTCCACCACCGTACTGGGTGAGAAAGTCAAGATGCCGATTTTCGTTGCCCCCACGGCTTTCCACCGTATGGCAGATCCGGATGGTGAAGTGGCCACGGCCCGGGCTGCAGGTCAGGCCGGAGCCGTCATGATCTTCAGCACTCTCTCCAACAGTTCATTCGAAGAAGTGATGCCCGAGGCGACCGGCCCCATGTGGTTTCAACTTTATGTATACAAAGACCGCGAAGCCACGCTCTCACTGGTGCAGCGAGCCGAATCCTATGGCTGTAAGGCCATCGCCCTGACGGTCGACGCCCAGGTCTGGGGTCGCCGCGAACGCGACATCAAAAACCGCTTCCGGTTGCCCAAGGGTTTATCTATTAAAAACCTGATGCCCGCCGGGCGGGAACAGTTTCCGGAGAAAAAAGGCGAATCCGGCCTGGCTGCCTACGTGGCCTGGCAGTTCGATCCGACCCTCAACTGGAAAGATGTGGACTGGTTGTGCGCCAAATCAAAGATACCCGTGCTGCTCAAGGGAGTGCTTCATCCGGCTGACGCCCGCATGGCCATAGATCACGGTGCCGCAGGGGTTATTGTTTCCAACCACGGCGCGCGCCAGCTCGACACGGTACCGGCAACCATCGATGCCCTGCCACCGATCGTTGAGGCAGTCGACGGTAAGATCGAAGTCCACATCGACGGCGGTATCCGGCGCGGCACCGACGTATTTAAAGCAATCGCGTTAGGGGCCAAAGCCGTCGCCGTCGGTCGCCCGATTATCTGGGGTCTGGCTGTCAACGGTCAGGATGGCGCCAAGCATGTACTGGATCTGCTACGCAAGGATTTCGAACTGACGATGAAGCTATGCGGCTGTCAAAAAATTGAGGACATCTCAGACGACATGATTTTTCACCGCTCATAATGAGCTGTCAAATTAACAATGGAATTGATTCTTATCTTAAAAAAATTTGTTTGCCAGGATTAACCAGGCTTCGCTAAAGCTACGACCCGGCACGCAGGATTGCCTGGAGAATGCGGCCTTCGGCCGAAGGCAACTCACCGCAGAGTCGCGAAGAACGCAGAGAAGTTATTTTCTCTTTTGCCGCCGAACCCCGCTAAAAGACAGCGGGATGCAAGCAAGGGCGGCAAATGAAAATCCGCAAACACTTCGAAGTGGGATTTATATACCATTATGAACGACGCATCTATATCAATCATGTCTAAATAACAATGAACCTGTTTATTTGATTTTACTCATGTTTGCGCAGGATTTGAGTCAATATAATCTGATTTTTACTTGACTGGAAATAATGGTGAATTAAGATCGATGGAATACCATCAATCCCTGAATTCGCAATTCCTAAATTATTTACTTTTAGCCTTTGAACGCTGAACACTGCGTATGGGGTCGTAGCCCGAAGGGCGAAGTCCCAAACCTCAGAACCTTTTCCCAATTTGGTCTATGGTAGAGCCTATTGTCTTTGACCAGACCCATAGGACCAGGTCAGAGACAAAACGGCTATGCCAAAGGCTCAAACTGTTAGATGTTCTATGTGTCAGTGCACACCGACAACTATTTTGTGAACTCTAATTGGGGTGAAACTGAAGACCAATGCTGGAGAAAGGCAATCTCTTTTATGGACACCTATGTTCCAAGGGGCCAAATTCTTTATCTGAAACCTGAAACCTAAACGCAGCCAGTCGAGGTAAATAACTCTTAAACTCCTATGATGTGACCCAATGCCTAGCCCACTGGACAAGGCTTTTTACTTATATTTGCTGTAATCAACACCCCGTTCGACGGCTCGTTCTTCAAACCATTCTTTCTCACTCTTGGGCGGTGGAACAATTTCCTCCGGTTGCTTTCTTATCAGTGATATTGCCTCCTCCGGGCAGGTTGTCACACAAAGACCGCAGCCGATGCATCTCTCGCGAACAATCCGGTATGCATCGTCTCCATCTTCGATGGCGGCCACCTGACAACGTTCGTCTTTACAGACGCCGCAAGCCGTACATTCTTCGCTATTGATTTCAGCGTAGTAATACGAATTGATTACTTCAGAGGCGTTTATGCCGGTTTCATTGATCGCCCTCAATACCCCGCAGCAGCAGCCGCAGCAATTGCAGATAAAAAAATGACCGCTCTCGACATTCCAGGTCAAATGAACCAATCCGGCCTTTTCAGCTTTATCGAGAACAGCATAAGCTTCTTCTTTCGTGATCGCTTTGTAGCGGTCCGAATCATCGAAAACCCCGGGGATTGGAGCAAACCCTGTGCAGATTTCCAATGGTTTATCGCAAGGTTCATCCAAAAGGTGCTTTTCTTTTTTGCAGACACAATCAAATACCGCGAATGACTGACTGTTTTCGATAATATTTGAAACCTGCTCATATTGCAGCGCTTGCTGCCTGTTGGGGATCTCTTTTTCAATGGGTATTACTTGCATCAGCTGAGGCTTTTTTGAGAAAAATTGTTTGCTGAAAACCTTCTGATACTCCTCGCACATTTCAGCAAATTCCCGGTCCATGTGAGGACGCTGAAATTCGAAAATACCGAAAACCCATGGAACCATCTTAAACATCTTGACTCCGCCGAGATCTATCCCGAATATTTGTCCCCGCTCCCTCATTTCAGTTAAATGTTCCTCAAGCCCCTCCAGAGGGCGTCCGGTTCGCTCAGAAATCTGTCCCGCAGTTTCGAAATCTAATCGCAAATTACAAAAAACCTCAACATCTTCCGGTCGAAATATTTTCTTCAACAACCGGATTTCCACACCGGAATCGGTTGCCGGAAAACCGTTCGGCAGGGTATCGAGCACCTTGGCCAGATTCTGATAAAGTTCTTCACTCATGATGCGTCTCCTTTCTTGAAACGATTGACAGGTTCAATAGAGGATAAAGTCGGTTGTTGTCAAGATATAATTATTCGACTTCAGAGAGGCTGGCTTGGGTCCATCCCATCGGGTTGGTCCGTGCAAATTGGTCGCCAATGGAATAATGGAATGGTGGAAGGATGGCCCCAGTTAAATGGAAAAAAAAATTCACGGGGTTAAAATGATGGGGGTCAAATGCGGAAATAGGCCTGATTTAATTTTGAAGGTAATGCCACAAATATTAGATTGGCGGAATTTTCGCTTTCCACGGCCGGGCCGCTTCCAATTGTCCGGCCAGTCGGTAGAGGATCGCTTCATCAGCATAACGGCTGGTGAATCGGACGCCGATTGGAAGTCCCTGGGTATTCCAGAAGAGCGGCACTGACATAGCCGGTAACCCCGTAACATTGTGCAGCCAGGTGAACGGGCTGTGATCGGACTGACGCTCTATAAACTCCTCCTTAAGCTTCCCGGGACTGGCGCCAACTTCCTTGACGAAAGGTCGGACCGGTGCCGGAATGCCGTAGGGTGCCCCGACTCCAGGGGCCGATGTTGCATCCAGCAGGGCTGCATTGTCCCGCACAGATATGGATAAGGCATGATTGGTGGCAAGGCCTTCCCATACTTCGCCCAATTCCGGTCCTGTCGGCATTCGCCCGCGTGAGGGCTTCATCCCGAAGACCCCGCAGCTGGAGCTCGGAATGCGAATTGATCCACCGCCGTCACTGCCGTGAGCTATCGGCACCATCCTGGCGGCTACTGCAGCCGCCGCTCCACCACTGGCACCGCCGGTCGATCTATCGGTATCCCATGGGTTGCGGGCAGGCCCCAATAATGACGATTCGGTAGTGACACTCAAACCAAACTCGGGAGTGTTGGTGCGGCCAACGCAGACTAAACCGGCTCTTTTGTAGCGTTTTACGAGTTCATTGTCGTAATTGGGTACATAATTGGCCATTAATTTACATCCCATGGTAACCCGTACACCGGCGTATGCTGCCTCAGTTCCTTCAGCAGAAAGGGGACCCCCTTGAAGGGACCGTCCGGCAGCCCCGTGTCAATCTTTCTTTTGGCCTCGTCATACATCTTCGTAACGACCGCGTTCAGCTTGGGATCAATCGCTTCAATCCGGGCAATGGCTGCCTCGAGCAGTTCCTCGGGTTTGACTTCCTTGCGGCGGACCAAATCAGCAAGCCCGAGTCCGTCATATTTTAGATAGTCGACGAAACCTCCAGCCTTTGCCAATGGGGGAATTGTCCCTGCTCCGAATGTCACACCCCCAACAATGGCTGTGCCTGCAAGTTTTAGAAATTGTCTTCGAGAAACTTCCTTTTCCCCTCTACTATCGATGATGAGTTTATTACTTTTTTCGGTAACCTTCATTGCCTTTCCCTATTCACTAGCAACACTCGTTTAAAGTTAAAATGTGACAAAAGGCCACACAGTGGAAAAAAAGTTGGGTGCAATGTTACCACGATAATTTAGATATATTTATTATCTGTAATTCTAATAGCTCGAATATTCTACATATACGTTAGAGAAATTGCAAGTTTACGTCCGAGGTGTGGCACCGGCTAACGGGAACGCCGCCTCGAAAGCGGGATAAGAGTTCGAATGAAACGGGTCAAAGCGACTCGGGGCGGGTAGCCGGTTGTCCACCACTGCCTTGTTCGCCTTTGATTCGACGATTTATTGAGCATTCTGAATCGCTGCAAGAATCGCTGCCACACGTTTCGCATTGGCGCCTCCGTCGAGTTTGCCTACACGAGAGGCCGAACGCATATCGACTCTTGAGCCGCCGCCGGGCAGGCCCGTGATGATCACCACCACATCGTCTTTGAATCCAAACCAGAAACTGGTTTGCGTAGCCTCGACGCGGTGATCATCGCCAGTGGTGGAGGCGAGGCTAAACTTCATCTCTCTGAGCACCTTGATTACTTGTTCTTTGGCTTTCGCTGGCGAGCGATCAATCGTGATTGGTCCCAAGTCAGGAAAATACTTCTTCTGGGCGGCTTCCGCTTCGCTAGAAGAAAAAAGCGGCGGATCCTCTGTTTCCGCCTTCCTTGCTTCTGCGAGGACCACAAATTCTGGAAGGTTCTCGAAATCCGTAGCGGCCTCCCCTAACGTTGGAATCTTCCGAAACTCCAGCATGTAAAGGACAGGTATGGCGGCGATGGAGATACTTAGGAATGCCGCAAGAATTGCCTTT
>JASJCE010000240.1 GCA_030066155.1 Desulfobacterales bacterium
GCCCGAGGCAATGACAAGTGTGTTCCCCGGCGTGAAGCCGGGACAGGTATCGTCGTCATCATCGTCGTCATCATCGTCGTCATCATCGTCGTTTTTTACAAACTTGCCGTAATATCCAAATCTGTCATCGTCGTCACAGCGACTATCTCTTCCGAATTCCTTATTCAGTACCCAGAAGGCGAACTTGATCCCCCGCAGTGCAAGCTTACCCCAAAATTTCTCTGGATTAATCTGCGAGTGCGCATGTTTGGTTGCCACGCGGTCGGGATGAGCTGCGAGAAACTTTCGGAGTCTTTTGGTATCCTTGACTGTAAACTGGGACTTGCGGCCGACCTCGCTGGCCGGAGTTAGTACACCATCCCGATCGTAAACTTCGTCGGTGCCGAGCAGATGAAAGCCGGTTCCTGCGGCTTTGCCAGGCAAAACAACGGCGCATCCCTCGAACAATCCCCACTCACCGATGGCGATGCCGCCGTAGTAGCCCCGTGAGCCCGATGGTGCCGCAAGAAATACGCAAGGGTCGGCAGGATCAAAATTGTCCGGTATCTGAACAGCAACCGGTACATTATTGACGTTGCGCGAGAGGGCCGGTCTTTTCATCAGCGCCTTATATTCGACGCCCGGGATTAGACCCGGTTCAACCCCATCGAACGCAGGTGCAAGTGCGGGCCCCCAGAACAGTCCGTAGCCCCCAGCTTCGGTCATGTCAGTGATGGCGCGGAAGTTGGTGTAGATCGCCAGCCGTCGCAGCTCGGTTGGTGTTGGATTCAACCGATCTGCGAAACCTGGCGGATTGTCACCATCTTGTAGCCCAGCGGCATTGAGGCCGCCAGAAAGCAAATCATCAGGATATCCTTCGAAATTATCGGCTGGTCGGGGATCACGAAGTGTCCGACCGTCATACTCAGTTGCTTCCACGCTTCCTCGGACGATAAAGGATGGTAGCGGGTTGTAATTTCCGGCTTTAGCGAGGCCTGTCCAGCAAATAAGAACGCTTACAATAGAAAATATAATTGATTTCCGCATAGCGCCTCCTTTTCCTAATTAAGAAATCGAGATGATTTTTGGGATAAAAATAAACGTCCCCCCCAGAGGTTGGCAGTTTACCTCTGGGGGTTTTTATGGGCAATTTGAGAATTAATATATTCACCTATATCACCTTTAACGTCATTACATCGTTATCCAAATTATTCTCTGATCAGTAAAACCAGAAAATTTGATTATTGCAATTCATTTGTTAGTTTTTAGTTTTTAAAATTGACTATGGCCGACTTATTGGCAGTGAGGTATTAAAAAAATCATTTACTGGTCTGTATGATTGGATCTATTCAACTAAATCAAAAATGAAGTGGGGATTTCAATAATTAATGGTTTTCTTGGAAATGCCTCCTAAAAAGGTTTGCATGCAATTTTGTTTTCTTGCCAATCTTTTTAATTCGATGGTTTTCGAACTCTATAAAGATATATTTCGAGTATGTCGATAAATTACGGCCTGTCTGCATTCCGTGTACATAGCAGAAAGCACTATAGGAGAACAGAAATGCGGCAATGATGCCGTCTGTAATTTTTTATAGACACTGATGTTTCCGATAAAACAAAGAGCAGGACGTTGAAAACATGTGAGGTGACCTCGCCCTGCTCGGAATGTCCGCGGCATTTATCTAACCGAATAGAATACCGCTATTGTCCTGGTGGGCGATAGTCAACAGTTTTCTTAGTAGCTTGGTCAATTTCTTCGGGGGTAAGCAGAACAGTTGTCTTCGCTTGGACAGCTCCACTGGCATTGATCATCAGGGAGAAAGCAACACCGCTCACATTGTCGGGCATATCGGCTATGCCGAAAACATCGTAATCACCAAAAGCATAGTAGAATGATTCCAATTTCCCGCCCATCCCTTCTATGACTTGAGCAACTGTCTCCCGTCGTTTTGTGCCCCCCTCTTTGATTAATCCTTTCAAACCTTCTCCAACATAATTTGCTTGAACCAAAAATTTAGGCATATGACACCTCCTTTTCTAATTGTAAATTTTTGATATTAGGTCGATTAATCTACTTTAGATATCTGAAATAGAAAATTCAGTTGTGAGAAGGTAGAACTTAGTGCTCCTAAAAGGACGCTAATGCTCTCTTAGGAGCAAGGCATGCACATTTTGAGGGGGCACTCCGTCATAATTTCACCATTTTCCAAACAAATAATAAGTGGCAACCAGATTCTTTTTAAAAAGGAGTCTTGGAAATGTACAATTAACCGAGATAGCAGAAGCGAAAGCTATATTGTCCCGCACAGGTCAGATTCAGCTGAAAATGGTGCCCGAAGGCATTATGATTATGTTTTGTTACTTTGTTAAGATTTATATGTCAAGGGAAATAAAAAAGTGCTACCATGTAGTCATTTCACAAGGTGTCTTTGGATTCACATACCTTGCCAATAGCATCAAAATCAATTTTTATTAAATTATTGCAGGTACGATCTGGATACATGGACCATACCGTATTGGGGAATCCGTTGTCAAATCACATTCAAAAAAAAAGGGCAAAATGCAGGTTGCCCGATTCACCCCTGTCGGTTCAGATATATTTTGCAAATCTTCCGAATTTATGCGACTTGATATGTGTCGTTTTATAGCATCACCTAAAATGGTTTCGCTGTTAAATGCCTTATTTAAAGCACTTCCTCCTCTCATTTTTTTTTGTTCTCTTAGTTCCCATGCCAATCCTTCGATCTTTGATAGTTCGTCTGTCTTTTCCCGATCGGGATTCAGGAATAAAAACCGAATACAAATACTGCCGTCTCTCAATCCCTAAACGTCTACCACCGTTATCAGCAAGTAGGACCTTCATGAGTGTACTCAAATTGCAGTCAAAGTTCTATTAAGGTGATTTTGGATTTGTTTGTCGGATTTTTCATAACAGTGCATGCATAAGATCAAAAAACTATGTATGTTGGATTCGTACAATACGCCTCCTTGAAGTCCATAACCTCTCCCGGTTTTCGTTATTTCAACGTTAACATTACATCCACAATTGTCACATCTGCCGCTGTAACTGCATTTGTTTGTATAAGTATGTTGCTTAAACATTCTATGAAGAGATTCAACTCCTATGACCATAGAAATCCTCCATTTCAAAGAGTTTATGTATGGACATTTGCTGAGAAGTAAACATTAATTTTGAAATCTAGATATCATCATTAGTCATAGCGTTTATAGGGACTGATTGATTTGTGATAGATAGTTTATGCGAGCTTTCCAGTCCTAGCGTGGGCATTACAAAAGTTCCCGCTAAAATTAGCAAACAAAAAGCCCTCAAAGGATTCACAACTCTTGAAGGCTCTATTCCGGTAATTTTGGGATCCCCTTATACATGGTTTATGTGCTTCCGGTTTAAGGGTTGCCGATCATTGGTGTATGTCAGTTTAATTCATTTCTATTTCCTTATCTTATCCTTTTATTGGGTGTCAAATAAAAATATGTAATTAATACAATTATTTAATCAATTTCGTTTAATTGCTAATTTTGCAAAATCCGATGAATTAGCGAAACTGACTTAATTGGCTTCAGAAAAAAATCTGAGGATAAAAGGCAAATTTTCCCTGGTAAAAAAGAAATTTCAATTTACTCCCGACAGAACATTAACCCCTTGTCAGCAGCGAGGTAGGCAAAATTTGAGGGGATTCTCCATCACAAAATCGCCTTAATTTCAAGCTAATGTTTTACTGTAAACCAATATTCATTTCAGTAAAGGTCTTTAAAACAGGCAATTCACCAGGATAGCGGATGCGCAGACGGTCGATGTCGGTCAGATTCAGTAGGAGATATAAATTAAGAGGTATGTTGTTGATTATCTTTTGATAAACAGACATTTTTATGTCAAGAAGAAACCAATGAGGCCACTCTGGTTGCACGTATCTTGCCAGATCCCCAGCTATCCAATCTCATAGAATTATGGCAGATACAATCTGGATTTAACAAAAAAAAAAGGATTATCCGGGTTTCAGATGATTTCTCAAATTTGCCAAAAAGGGTTCCAATTTTTTCGGAAATCAGGTAGGGTTCCACCCCAAAAAAATGAATCGGAGGAAACATGAAAATTCTAATTATCGGTGGCAACGGAACCATCGGCAAAAAAGTCAGCAAGCATTTTGCAAAGAAGCACGAGGTCACGATTGCCGGAAGAAGCTCCGGCGATGTTACAGTCGATATAGCTGATAGAGAATCGATTGCAGCCATGTTTGAATCTGTCGGTAAGGTCGATGCCGTTGTTTGCATTGCCGGGGAAGCAAAATGGGCATCCTTCGATTCCATGACGGAGGAAGACTTTTATATCGGGTTGAAAAGCAAATTGATGGGCCAGGTGAATCTGGTTGGTATCGGGCTAAACTACGTGCACGCCGGCGGCTCGTTTACGCTGACGACCGGAATCCTGGCCGATCATCCCGTGGACATGACGACCAGCCCGGCCATGGTCAACGGCGCTATCCACAGTTTTGTCAAAGCGGTATCGCTGGAGCTGAAAAACGGAGTTCGCATCAATGTCGTCTCATCCGGTCTGGTGGAGGACTCCGTCACGAAATACGAAGATTATTTTCCCGGCCACAATCCGATTCCCATGAGAAAAGTGATCAACGGCTATGTCAAAAGCGTCGAAGGCAAAGATACCGGCGAGATTATCCGCATGTACGATAATTGCTGAGTGCCGGAAATATCTGAGAGGTTGATTTTCTGATCGAAATGGTTGAAACGACGAATGTCGAGTACGATATCTAGAAAATTCCAAGCATCAAGCACCGAGCATCCAGCTTCCCGCATCCAAGCCTTCCAGCCTCCCGGCCTATATATCCTTCAACAGCCGATTCGCGGGCGAGGCCTCCATATCTTTGCCAAATTTTTCCATCGCCTCACTCAACGCCTTGAACTCTTCGGTCCTGACCACCGGAAGGTTGTTGCTTCCGGTATGGTCGATGGCATCGAAGATAGACTTGATGGTGAGCGAATTGATATCCCGGGCCGGTTGATATCCGAAATCCAGTTCGTCCCGGATCCGGGTTTGAGCGATGACCCGGGCTGTGACGAGATCATTTAAAATACTATGCACCAATCGAATCGGAATCTTGAGTTGATTGGAAATATCGATATCCGTCAGAGGCCGGTCACCGACGGCGAAGCTGCGGATAATGCGGTGGGCGATTTGTAATGTCAGGACCTTTTTAAAGGCCGGACTGACCTTGTTGGCATCCGGCTCATACTCGTAGGTATCAACGTTTTGATACGCAAACGAAAGTTCGGCACCGAAGAGTACGACCCACCAGCTGACCTGGACCCACATTAAAAACAGAGGCAGTGCGGCAAAACTGCCGTAAATGGCGTTATACCGGGCGGTGCCGATTTGAAAGCTGATATAGCCCCATTGAACAATCTGAAAAATGGTGCCGGCAATGATGCCGGCCCAGAGACCGGGTTTGAGTTTGACTTTGGTGTTGGGCATCAAGATGTAGATGATCGTAAACAGAATCCAGATCAATGCGTAGGGGATAAGTTTGAAGCTAAAAAAAATCAGCGGGCTGAAAAAACCCAGCAGCTCGATCTGGTTTGTCAGTTGGGTAATCTGGGTCGTAACGTAAACCGTGGCACTGCCGGAAAGTAATATAAAAAGCGGGCTAAGCAGCATGATCGCCAGATAATCGCTGAATTTTCGTCCCCAGCTTCGATTCTCCTTAATCTCCCAGATGTCGTTCAGGGCCGCCTCGATGTGACTCAAGACATTGACGACGGACCAGAAAAGAATAACAAGGCCGATTCCGGCGATAACACCTCCTTTGGTTACCTGCAACAGAGATTCAGCAAATTCGAATACTTTCCACAGGACTTCTTGCTGCGCCTCCCCGGGAAATTTCTCGAAAACTTCCCGTTTTAGCATGGTTTCAAAACCGAATCCCTTGGCAACACCGAATAGAATTGCCACCACCGGCACAATCGCGAGCAGGGTATTAAACGTCAGGGATGCCGCGCGGGAAAAGCATTTATCTTCATCGAAACCGCGCAGAGCGAGCAGAACGGTTCGAAGCTGTTTAATGAGAAAAGACTTGCCAAACGGCAGGTCCTCCAGGCGCAGTCGCCAGATATCGCGGCTGATAAAATCAACCGCCGTTTTTATCCAGCTTTGGATAGTTTGTAGAGCAGAGTTCTCCACGTTGATCACCGCTTGGGTGTTGGATGAGTTTATTGAGTTTGTTGTGTTTGTTGAGTTTACATTATCATGAAATATGCAAAAATAATAGTGGCTTACAATTAGACCTGCCAATGCCTATCAGCTCCGCGTGAGACAGATCTGCCTAACACAGGGTTTGATGTTTTTTCATTTGCCAGAACCAAGAACCTATGAACGTTGAACTACTCGTATGAAACTACAAGAAAAAGCGAACCGCAGAATATCGAATAACGAATATCGAATGATGAAGTGTGGAATCGCTCTCCGAGGCCGCTTCCAGCCCGTAGGCCTTTAGGCCGAAGGGTAGGCGCTAAAACCCCTACGAGCCGGAGGCTTCGCTCAGTCTTTTTTTAAATATTGATAGAATACCTTACTTCGATATTCGTTATTCCTTGTTCGATATTCGATATTTATCCGCCTTTGGAGGATTCGCTTTTTCACAGTTTTTTCTCCGTTCAGACTGGACGCTCGCGGCCAGAGGCTGGGCTGAAACCTGAACACTGAAACCTGACACCTGACACCTTTCAACCATGAACCTTTAAGTGCTTTCCAACACTGCATAGGCTTTCATAAAGGTCGGAAAACCGGCAGTCGGGATGAGCAGTAAAAGGGTATGTTTGATTTCGTCGTCGGCAACGCCGGCGGATCTGGCCTTTTTAATGTGGGTTGCCAGAGCACGCTTATGATTGCAAGCTGCGGAGATCGCAATTTTGATCAACCAGCGAGAATTCTCCTCCAGCGGTCCGACATTTTCATGAATTTCCTTTCCCAGAGCTTCATGTCTGGCGTAGACTTCGGGAAATTCCGCTTTGAATCGGGTAAATATTTGGTGGATATCTTCCATGGCTGCATTCCTCTACTATTATTCATCCAGCAACTGGGATTCCGGGTTTTCCGCTGCCGGGTCACTCCTTAAGCTGTCCGCAAACAGCGAGCTGGGGGGAACCGGATAAAATTCTGCCAGGATCGTCTCGATCTCTTCCCTGGAAACTGTCTCTACCGCCGGCGTAATCGTGTTATCGAAAAAAGAGGTCTTTTGAAATTCGGATAAAAAGGTAATCTCTTCCGGCTGAGACGGGCTGGTTACCTCTATCCGGCTTTTGTCGAGCGCCACAAATTCCGTGACATCTGCAGTTGCCGTCATAACGAAATCGGCCGCTGCGGCTGTTGCAGCTGCAAAATCAGCTTGAATTTTGAACTCATAGGACACCAACTCGTCCGGGGGGTTGAGCTTAAAACGCGCGTCTCCCTGCTTCAGGGATAAGGAGGAATTGCACATTTTACGGGCCGAACTGCAGATACTCCGGCCAACCGCCAGTTCTGATTCCGATGCGATGGAGATCTGGCTGCCGTCAACCAGGCGGCATTGAACCCAGGAGCTTGCCCGCGTGCGAATGATGTCTCCGGCGTACACCGGCAATCCGGTTTGCACACGATATGCCACGGTCGGGTCTCGATGAAAAACAAATGCTTCTCCCCAAACCAGTTGAATTTTACCCACCGGCAGACCGCTTCCGGGCTGATATTTATCCTCGGTTAGTATATCGGATGCCAGAGTTTGCTCCGAAAAATCTGTCTGGGAATATGACGTATTCAGATGAATTACGAACCATGTAAAAACACAGGCCGCAGAAATCACAAAATTTTTAAATAATGTCATCTGGGTCTCCTGTTCAAACTGGCAACGGTTGCCATGATTGCCTCCGGATGGCACGATAACCGCAGTTGATCCATGGATCACAGACCGTCATCTGCAAGGCATTTTAGGCACCCTGACAGTGACTAGAATAAATCAGTAAAATCGCACTCTCCGAGGCGTAGGCCACGGGCTAGGAGCCGGAGGCCAGGGCGGGCCGAAACCTGAATCCTCGAGTGGTATCTGTTCTCAGGTCCCGATGACAATGCCGCCGTCGACCCGCAAAACGACTCCTGAAATGAAGCTGGCTTCTTCGGAGGCCAGGAACAGGTAGGCATTGGCAATATCCTCCGGCTGCCCCATTCGACCCAGCGGGGTGCGCGCTTTCATGCCCTCGATAATCTTCTCCGGCATCGAACTGATAATGTCGGTGGCCGTGAACCCGGGCGCAACCGCATTGACCCGGATATTGTGGCGTCCCAATTCACGCGCCCACGCTTTAGTCATACCGATAACCCCGGCTTTGGTCGCGATATAGTTGGTCTGCCCGATATTTCCGTCAATACCGACAATGGATGTCGCATTCAGAATGACGCCGCCGCTCTGGCGGATCATGGTCGGCGCGACGGCCTGGGTGCAGTTGAAGACCCCTTTGAGATTGATCGCGATGACCAGATCGAAATCCGCTTCCGGCATCTGCTTGACCAGTTCTCCATCCTTGATTTTGACTAGCAGGCTGTCGCGCACGATACCGGCATTGTTGATCAGTATATCCGCCCGCCCATGATTTTCAACAACTCCCTGAATCCACTTATCCACTGAAGCCTTGTCGGTCACATCCACCGTGGAAAACTCGGCAGCCTCACCCAGCTCTTGAACAGCCGCTTCACCGGCCTGCTGGTTGACGTCGCAAATAATCACCCGGGCGCCTTCTTTGGCAAATCGTTTTGCGGTGGCAAGACCAATACCGGCGGCCCCACCCGTGATCAAGGCTACTTTCTCTTTTAGTCGCATGTAATTCTCCCTTTCAAACTAAGATTTTTATTTCTGCTTCTTCTTCAGACTCGTATATACTGGGAGCCAAACCCCGTTTGACAAATTCATCGCCCAGTTTTGACCGCAGCCTCCGGCTGGTGGTGTGGCGGGTAACATCCTCGTAGTACGTTTCGATGATGTACTGGCCCATATCCAGATATGCATCCAGAAGATCCTCACCTATACTGAAGGACTCATAATCAACGATGGCCTTGACTTTCTTTCCCGCATTCCGGCAACGCTCTTCGACCACCCTGCGAATAATTTCGATGTCATCCACCCTGTCTATTTCCAGACCTTTGAAATTCAGACGCAGCGTGTTGGTTTGCGGGTCATATCGGATCCTCTGATCTATATCGCCGGTTAAGAGCTCGGTGCGGATTCCCATGGCACGGGCCTCGAAGATTCTCGAATCCATACTCGCCACCTGATCGATGAGCGGGCGAAA
>JASJCE010000241.1 GCA_030066155.1 Desulfobacterales bacterium
GCTTGATCGGGTGCGGCATGATCGGGCAACTGGTTGTCCGGTTGGCCCTGGCTTTCGGGATGCAGGTGCTGGCCTATGATGCCTATCCGAATCCGAATTTTGCACCGTCCCCCGACTTCCGTTTTGCAGACCTCGATCAAGTCCTCGCCGAAAGCGAGATCATTAGCTTCCATTGTCCGGAACAAGCGGATGGTCGCCCCATCCTGGATCGAGACCGGTTGGAACGGCTCAAGCCCGGCGTGTTTGTGGTGAACACAGCCCGTTCATCCCTGATTGACGAGACCGCTATCCTCGAAGCGCTGCAAGCCGGACGAGTTGCCGGACTGGCTCTGGATGTTTTCGATCGTGAGCCGCCCGAAACCAGCCCGCTATTGACGGATGACCGGGTAATTGTAACCCCTCATATCGGCGGATTTACCTCGGAAAGCGTCTCCCGGGCGACCCTGGCGGCCGTAGAAAATCTGCTCAACTTTCTTAAAGGAAATCAGTCATGAATAACATCTTAGATCAAATCGCTTCCCTGCGCCTGGTTCCGGTCGTAAAAATCGAAAACAGCAAAGATGCGATACCCCTGGGTCAGGCTTTATTGCGTGGAGCCTTGCCCCTTGCAGAAATTACATACCGGACCACTGCTGCTGAAGCGGCCATCCAGGCTCTGACGGCAGAGCTGCCCCAGATCGTGGTTGGAGCGGGTACCGTGCTGTCAATCGACCAGGTAAGATCAGCGGTGGATGCCGGTGCCCGCTTTATCGTCGCACCGGGTTTCAACCCGACAGTTGTTGACTATTGCCTCGAAAATAATATCTGCGTCGTGCCGGGCGTCAACAATCCATCCCAGATCGAAAGGGCCATCGAACGCAAGCTCAAGGTTATCAAATTTTTTCCGGCGGAAGCATCCGGCGGTCTGCCGTTTTTGAAGGCGGTCGCAGCACCCTACGGGGATATCCAGTTTATGCCCACCGGCGGAATCAACCTGCAGAACCTGTTATCCTATCTGTCTTTCCCGAGAGTCATCGCCTGCGGCGGCAGCTGGATGGTCGAAACCAGCCTGATCTCGGCAGGCAACTTTGAAGAAATCGAAAAAAGAACTCGCGAAGCCGTTGCAGCAATAGCAAAAGAATCGGGACCGGCATAAATCGGACAGGCCAGAATTGAAATTAGAAATGGCTGCAAAAAGACGCAAAAAGCGCAAAAAAATTTAAACTATAATTTCGTGCTTTCCAGATTTCGTGCTTTCTTGATGAAAATTTTATAGATGTTTTAAGCACAAGATTCAGACAATACATCCCACGCGGTAAAGGAAAGGGGGCAAATCTCATGACGGAAAAACTGGTGACAGCCGTTTCGACCATGAAGGAACAGGAAGCATTGAATCTGGTGCAGGATATGCTGAAAAAGGGCGAAGATCCGGAAGAAATCCTGGATGCCTGCAATGAGGCTATGTTTGACTTTACACGGGAATACGGAGTTTATTAAATTATGGGTAATGTACTGGTCTTATATCACAGTGATTCCGGCAATACGGCGAACATGGCCCAATATGTGGCCGAAGGCGTTCGTTCTGTCGAAAATGTCGAGCTGTGTTTCAAAACCATCGATGAAGCCGATGCGGACGATCTGCGCTGGTGCGATGGACTGGCATTGGGATCACCGACTAATCTGGGTACCATCTCATGGCGCATGAAACAGTGGTGGGATGAGCTGCCCCCGGATCTATGGAGCACCATCGACGGCAAAATCGGCTGTGCCTTCAGTTCCTCCGGCGGTTGGGGGGGGCGGCGCCGAGCTGGCCTGCATGAGCCTGATGACGGTCATGATGAACTACGGCTTTCTGGTGTTCGGGGTGACGGACTATGTCGCCCAGCAATTCACGCTGCATTACGGCGCGGTTCAGGCCGGAGAGCCGCGCCAGGAACCGGAAAAAGAAGCCTGTCGGCGGCTGGGCCGGCGGTTGGCTCAGTGGGTGCTGGTTTTCGTCGAGGGACGCAAAGACCTGCTGCCGGTACATCAAAAGCTGCGGGAATGAGAACGATTTCAAATATGGCAATTGCTTGAAATTCAGCATTATTCCAAATAAATAGCTCCATTTTTCTAAAAATAAATAAACCAAATCGCGAATTAAATTTTCCCTTCCTTTACTCTTGATAAATTCACCAGTTTGAAATGAATTTCATCAACCGATCCACCGGCTTGATCTAGTCGAGAAGAAGATCCGAGCCCAGAGGACCCGGCTTTGGTTTTACCCCAGAGGGGTGGTCCCTACAAATTGGTCACCAATGGAATAATGGAATGGTGGAAAGATGGAATAATGGGGATAAAAGCGGAGTTAAGTCTGATTTTATTCTGACGGCAGTGCTACAAATTTTAAATCGATCTCATTCCACCAAACCCAATATTCCAGTATTCCATTACTCCAACACTCCATGGTCTTGATCTATGGCACAGCCAATTTTCACTGACCTCGCTCAGCTTCCGGCCCGTAGGGCCTACAGCCCGGAGGGAAAACCAGGTTTTTGATAATGGAATTGTGGCGAGCTGGACCGACACCTTTCGCACCTACTGGCTGCCGGCAAATACAAACAACATACCACGCATTTTGGGAGACAGGTTTTGAAACTGGATGCCAAGGGTCAGCGTTCTCTCGCTTTGAAAAATAACCTTCTGGGTCCAGGCGATTTTCCCGGATACCTTTAGTTCCAGACCCTCGGTCGGAAAGCTGATTTTAACTTTGGAATTTTTAATAGTCTGGGCGAAGGCCGCAACACCCTCTGTAACACCCAGATCTCTCGCATTCAGTACGACACAGGTCCCACCAATGGAGATGTCCGTTGAATATCCCTCGAGAATAATCGGAAAGCTCCCCGATGCCTGGGGATGTATTTCAACGCATATTCTTCTGTTAAGCTGATGCCGGGTCTCCTTGCGGTTTTTTTTCAACCGATTCTCTCGTTGAAATTCCGCCCGAAACGCATCGACGGCCTGCAAGCCGGATTCGACATTCGGATATCTTCGGCATATCTCAACCAGTGCCGGTTTGGGCAGTCTTATCAGATCAACCGCAGAAATTGTTTCCACATACGATTGGCTCGTCTTTTCTTCGTCGATCGGATACAGTTCGCCAATGGTGTCATCGGCCGACAACTCATATATGGAGCGCTTGAATATGGTCTCGTTTTTGGTTTTCAGAGGCTGAAAACGAGTCTCTTTCACACTGCCGGTAACAATGAAATAGAGTGTATCCTGGATATCGTTTACCTTCTGCAAAAGCTGTTTCTCTCCCATTTGAAGATTTTCAAACCGCTTCACGATAGCCATGATTTCCGGGTTCGACAGGATCTGCAAGAATATTTTTAGCGGTGTTCTCGGAAAACTATCGTCCCGAACGGCCGATAGAAATAGATTTGCATCTCGATAAGAAGGCGGGTTGATGCGCCATGAAGATACGATTGAGGCGATCGCGGGCAGCAGACTGCCGGATTTGAGAAATAAGGAAGCAGCCTTGTGGTAGGATAATGCAGCCTTTTCGGCCATATTTTTTCGCATCATCAAATCCGCCGCGACTTTCCGCAGGACCGGATCGTGGGGAAAACGCTTGAGGATCTTGCTGAAATCCCTTATGGACTCAATTGTGACGAAGCCACTGGCAATTTGATCGACGATGTTTTTCTGAAGTGCGCTCATTTCACGGGCCGAAGATTGACGGTCTCGTAAAAAGTCAAAATTCACGAATTTTGACCTCGTAACCTGTTGAAAAAACAAAGGGTGAAAGTTGATTTTGGTGTTTTTTGCGCCTTTTTGCGGCTATCTCAAGATTAATTTATGCGACTGAAATGCAACAAATATATTATCGGCAGGTTAAGAAAAACCTTTAAGGCGGCAGCAGACCGGATATTCATAAGCAGCGCTTTAGTTGCAAATTGACAAATATAAATTATATGTTAACATATCTTTTAATTAAAATGGGAGGTGCATTTAAATGGGACAGGTAACGATTTATCTCGATGCAGAAACCGAAAAAAAAATGATCAACATCGTCAAAAAAAGTGGAATTTCCAAGAGCAAATGGATCGCCGCCCTAATCAGGGAAAAGACAGCTGACACCTGGCCTGATCACATAATCGAGCTGGCCGGTGCCTGGAAGGATTTTCCGACCGTGGAAGATATTCGGTCCGGCATGGGTGACGATGCCCGGAGAGAACCGTTATGAAGTTTTGTCTTGACACCAATACCTTAATCTACTTTTTCAAAGGTCTGGGAAATGTCTCAAAAAAAATGCTGGCTATCCCACCCGCCGAAATCGCAATACCGGCAATCGTTATTTTCGAACTGGAGGTCGGTATTGGGAAATCGACATCCCCGCGAAAAAGAATAGCGCAGCTCCGGGATTTATTGTCACTGGTCAACATCCTTCCATTCGGGCAGTCAGAGGCAAGGGTCGCGGCAGGCATTCGGGTAAAGCTTGAAAAGCAGGGTCAAACAATCGGACCCTATGATATTTTAATCGCCGCCTCAGCTATAGCGAACAAATGCAGTTTGATTACCCATAACAAGCGAGAATTCTCAAGAGTGCCGGGGCTGAAACTGGAAGATTGGTATTGAACATCAGGGGATGACTCAATTTTCAACGTCACTGGAGCTATTTCCACACAAAATCCAGGTATTAATAGTGATATGGCCGCAAAAAGGCGCAAAAGGCACAAAAGTAAAAACTCGCAATCAATAATTTCAGCGCGTTACGAGACCAAATTTCGAGAATTCTAACTTTATTCGAGACCGTCAATAGTCGGACAACAAATCTGTTGACAATATTTCTACGGTATACCGAATTTAGCAAAAGCGTATACACTTTCGGAGAACCTGACCATGGCTAAAGTGACTGCTTAATTTCAAATCACCTATACCATTTTTTGTTATGAACATTTGTCATAATATCATTTGAGCGTTATCCCAACCTTGCTCAGACCCAATTGATCTTGACCAAGTCATCAATCTTTTTAAACTCAGGATCTCCCGTGATAATAGCAGCGGAAAATTGTAAGGCCGTTGCAACAGCAAAACAATCCGCATAAGAGATGGCGTACTGAGCTTTTATTTCAGAAGCTTTCATGATGATCTCACTTGAAGGCGCAATGATCTCAAAGGGCAATTGGGACAATCGCTCAATAAACTCTCGTGCCGGTTCAAGACCTATTTTGCGAATTGTTTGGTAGTAGACTTCACCCAGATTGATTTCACTCATGTAGGCTTTAAAACTGCCCTTCTCAGATTTGTGGAGAAATTGCTCGACTAATTCCGCTCCTTTTTCATCCTGGGAATATTTTAAAATTGCGTGAGAATCAAATAGAATGTTTTTCATCAATTTGATTATCCTTTTGACGCTCTTTCAATAGTGCCGTTGCCATGGATTTTCCACCTCGTAATATTCCACGCATCTGTTTTATCGGGTCATCCGGCAACGGTGTGATTTCCACATGATTCTCAATCACACGGAACAGCAACCTCTTCCCAGGTGTAATACCAAGCTTTTCCCTGATATCTTTCGGGATAACGACTTGACCTTTAGACGATGTTTTTACAATCGACATATGTTTTTACCTTTTATTTTTCGTTTTACTTATAATTAGTATGTATAGCTATTTGCCAATAGTTCGTCAAGATATAAATCGCCAAACGCTATTATACACCGGTCAACAATTTGCTTAAATCCTTACCTCGAAAAGAAGGCTCTTTTGCTACAGTCTTTATTATCAGTCCTAAACCTTGCTGTACTGAGATCCAACGGACGATGACAGGCCCCTTGCACTTTGCCCCCTGCCCTATGCTCAATCCACCGTAAGCCGAAAACTGCATGTCCAACCTTTTCTCTTTTTGCTATCAGCTATGAACTATGACCTACGAACTTTTTTTACTTTCTCCTTTAACCTTTGTCCTTTTACCTTACCCCTTTTTCCTTTTTCCCAATACCGAATGTCGAACGCCGAAAGCCCATTTGAATGAAGATTGACGAGTGAAGAATTACTGAATCCTACCTAGTATTAGCTATGTTTGCCGCTGTGGGCTCCCTGCCCCATGCCCTCTGCCCTTTGCTAATCAACCCTTAAATCTTTTTACACCCCATAAAAAACTTTAATGCGTCTCAAAAATTTTTCACAAAAATAATTAATTAGGACGGTTGTCCTTTCAACTCAGTCAACTAATCAACTAATCAACCCAATCAACTAATTCCCCTCAAGACTCTTCCCTAAGCTGCCGAAAACAAACATATACCGTGCCTTTTAGTCATGGCCGAAACGCTTGGATTGTCTAGCGGGTAAAACCAAAAACAGGGTACCTTATGACAAATATCGTCACCTGTTGTCACAGAATTTGTCAATTTAATTAAAAGCTTACCATTTTTCAGGTTAATAAACGGAATAATTTTAATATGTTACAAAAATTTAAGATCGGTATGGTTGTTGCACCGAGTATGACGGGTTTTTCCCCTCATGGTAAGCGATGCAATGATTAGCGTCACAAAGGCAAGGCCCTACTGAATGGGACATATTACAATTTCGACCACTTATGGCGATTTTACAACCATATTGAATCATTGGAGACCTTTTGTGAAACGGCAATCTGTTCAGACTGATCCTCCCCGTCGACATGGCAAAATTTCCAGCATCGCTTTGTTGGCGCTGCTGCTGTGTTTGTCCGGACTGCCGGCCCAGGCCGGACCGCCCGCCATCCAGACCTTTTATCTGCCCCTGCCCGAGCTGCAGGTGCATACCGCCCTGGAGGCCGTGGATACCGGCGCCGATGATATCGGCGAGGTGATGCGCAGCATCGTCTCGATTGCGGCCACCGGCGATAACACCATTTTTTACTGGGACCACTGGGAGGACGGCTACGAAGCCGACATGGCCAACCCCGTGCAGGCCAGCACCGAGGTCTGGGGCGACAACAACCCGGCCAACGGCATCCCCCCCGGCTTTGCCAGCGATCTGATCAATGCCGGTGATGTCATATCTTTGATCAACGACGTCTCTTTGCCGCGCAACCCAACCCAGATCCGCTACGACGGCCGCGACAAGTTCGGCGGCACCCGGGCGGTGGCGGTCACCCGGCCCATCTGGGCGGTCAACCCCGGCGTGGTGCTGGCCGGTGCGGTGGAGGTCTATCCGCTGCGCGATTACGGCCTGCAATTCGAAGTGCCGGTGGGCGAGGATCTGAGCTCGGATCAGATGTTTGAATATGTCTCGCTGATGGTGATGGCCTCTGCCGACGGCACCGACATTCAAATCGATATCGACGGCAACGGCACCACCGATATTAACCGGACCCTGAACCAAGGCGAAAGCTATCAGGTCGACGGCGGCATATTGACCGGGGCCTCGGTCACCGCCACCCAGCCGGTGCAAGCCCACATTTTCACCGGCGATGTCGGGGCGCGCTATGAATCGCGCTTTTACACCCTGTACCCGGTCGAATACTGGAGCGACAGCTACTTTAGCCCGGTGGGCACGGCGGCCGACGGCGATCAGACCTATGTGTTTGTCTACAACCCGGACACGGCTGCGATCACGGTCAATTATCAAACCCGCATCGGCACCGGTTCCTTTGCAGTGGCCGCCGGTGCGTCCTATCGCTACTTGATGCCCTCGCATTCCGGGGCCCATTTTTATACCGACGGCGGCAGCCCCTTTTTTGCCATTGCCACCGTGGGCGCCAACCCGAGCTCCAACCTGGTGCACGACTGGGGCTTCAGCCTGCTGCCCGAAAGCTACCTGACGCCGGTGGCCGTGGTGGGCTGGGGGCCGGGCAGTAATGATCTGTCTGCCAACGGCAGCCCGATCTGGGTGACCGCGCCGGCGGCCACCACGGTTTATGTGGACTATGACGGCGATCCGACCACCGGACCCCTTGTGGATGCCAACGGCGACCGCTACAACGTGGCCGTCGCGCTGAACACCCTGCAATCAGCGCAGGTATACGACAACACCGACAACGATCAGACCGGCATGCGGCTTTACACCCTGGACGGCACCCTGATTGCCGCGGCCTGGGGCCAGGACCCGGCCAATTCCCAGGGCGGGGCGCCCTTTCTGGATCTGGGCACCACGGTGCTGCCGTTTCCGGTGGTGGCGGTGGAAAAGATCTCCACGTTGGTGGTGGATCTGAACAGCAACGGGCTGATCAACTGGGGCGACACCGTCGAATATACCATAACGATCAACAATGACGGGGTAATCGTCTTAGGCGGTGTGGTGGCCTTTGATCCGGTGCCGGCGGGGGTGACCTACGTGCCGGGCTCGACCACCGTTAACGGTGCACCGGTGGCCGATGAGAGCGTGCCGCCGGCTGCGACCGAATACCCCCTGGACGAGGGCGGGTTGAGCCTGCCGGTGATCGGGCCCACCGATTATTCGACCATTACCTTCCGGGTCATCGTGGACAACGGCACCACCGATATTCTCAACACGGTGACCGTCAACACCGACTATGAGGTGCTGGTCACCAATGACGGCATCGACGTGGTCACGCCGGCGGTCACCGCCTGCAGCCTCGAATTTACCGACACTGCCGGTGCGGGCCAGGCCACCTACCTGGAAAACGGCGACATTTACGTCACGGTGGACGACAACGACAAAAACCTGGATGCCGGCTCGCTGCAAAGCCTGACGGTGGTGGTGGTCAGCGCCGACAGCGGCGATACGGAGACCATCACTCTGACGGAAACCGGCAATGACACCGGTATCTTCCGCAACACCGCAGCCCTGGCGTCTTCGGCCACCGGCGGCATGACCCATGAAGACGGCACGCTGTTTGCGGCGGCCGGCGACACGCTGCAGGTGGCCTTTATCGATCCGGTCTTCGGCGATACCTGCAGTGATACGGCCGGCATCACGATTCCGACATTATTTAAGCCCCTCTATCTGACCGAACCCGGCCAGGGCCTGGACCGCATCGACCCGGTGGCCACCGGTGACAGCACCACTGCTACCAGCCCCACGCTATCTTACAGCACCAGCGGGACGACAGGCATGGCGGTGTGGTCGGCTGCCGGTATACCCGAATACAACGTCTGGGACGGGAATTCTTTCACCACGACTCTGGGTGCAATAACACAGACGGATCGCTGGCGCATCATGGCCGGAGCCGCCGCGCCCACGCGTGATGAGAAGATCGTGGTAGGAATCGAAAACAACAGCACTGAGATCAGTGGCGAACTATGGAATGGTAGTTCTTGGAGCACAACTTCGCTAACGGCTCTTGCTGATGTGAGCCAGACATACTGGTGGGGTGCCGACGTCGCCTATGAGCAACAGAGCGGCGATGCGGTGTTAGTGTGGACTGGCGGCACCACCTACCCAAACCAGCTGCGATATCAAGTTTGGGATGGCAGCAATTGGACTGGACCGTCAAACATTACTGCCTACACCGGGACCATGC
>JASJCE010000242.1 GCA_030066155.1 Desulfobacterales bacterium
TCCAGCGTTTTTATCTTTGGAATCATCCATGGTCGACGCAACGTTGATGAAGTTTTGAGACAGCGATTGTTGATGTGATATTGAAGTTTTCATTTTTAATTATTTATAATGCTCATAAAATAACGTGTTGACAATAGGCACACATTTATTTATCTATTTAACATGAAACCTTTCGACTGGGATGAGGAAAAAAACAAATGGTTAAAAGAGGAACGGGAAGTATCTTTTGAACAGGTTGTTTTCAGCATTGAAAATGGAAAGTTGCTCGATATTATCAAGCACCCCAACAGGGCAAAATATAAAAACCAGCGAATATATGTAATAGAAATTGAGGGATATGCATACATGGTTCCATATGTGGAAGATGATGAAATAATTTTTCTGAAAACAATATTTCCAAGTCGAAAATACACCAAAATGTATCTCAAAAAGGGTGAAAAATGAAACCTTATGATAAGGATGAACTGGAATTAATGAAATCCGTTGAGACCGATGAATGGGTTTCAGTTGAGAATTTGGAAGAAGAGATTAAAAAGGCAAAACAAGCCGCCGAAGCAACGCTCAAAAAAAGCGAGAGGATGAATATTCGTATATCGCCAAACGATCTGAGGCGACTCAAAATAAAAGCAATGGAAGAAGGGATGCCTTATCAAACCCTGGTATCAAGCATCATTCATAAATATCTGATAGGACGACTACAGGAACCACGCGAACAATAGTATCCTGAAAGCCTGCAAGGGCTATTTTGGTGCCAGCTTCTTGATACCGAGTTTTTTTCATACGGCCGCGAAGTGTATTAACATTCATCCCTAAGTTTGATGCGGTACTTTTGCCCCCCAATTTTGCAATCTTTAGCTTTTAGAACCCGCAGGATATGATCACGCTCAGTTTCATCGAGTTTTTCGAAACTGCTGGATGCGGTATCCTTACCAAAATTTCCGAATCCGAACATATTCGCAGGGCAGTTGCAAAGTATATTGCGAAACAAAAAACCGCGATCGCAGAAAAGGATCCTATTCGGGAAATCATCGGTTTGTGTGATGATGAACGAATAGCTTTTGGCTGTTTGACAGGAAAGAAGGTGGATTTTAAGTGTAGAATGTAAAAAAAAATATTATTTGTCTGGCAAATATCAAGCAAAAGGGCTGACTAAATATTGGAACGGCATTATCCCCTTAGTTTGGGTTATGGCCAACGCTCTAAACGCTTTTCTATTTTTGCAAGTTAATGATTTAGTGTGCAGAATTATATCAACGATTAGCGGCATATCTAAAACCGAGTTGATCGCGGTTAAAAACCGCTCCCAAAACCTAAATTAAAGTTTCTCGTCTGATCAGACTGGACGCTTAGGACCAGCGACGGCGCTTATATATGAAAATATTTGGCATTTTCATAATTTTTGTTTTGTCTTTTATCTGTGCAAACGTATGGGCAATGGAGCAGACGTTTAGAAGCCCGCTGGATTATCGATTCAGCGTATATGGTGGAGCCGAATTTTACAACGCAAATGGTGAATTCAGCTCAACCAAGGAAGGCCGCCCGGAAATTGATCTGGAACTGGATGATCTTGACTTAGATGACGATGATGTTAATGCGATTTTCGGAGCAGTTATCAACTTCGGCAAAAGGTTCACGACGCGTCTTGATTACTTTGGGTATCACAACAGTTCAAAGACAGATGCCAGGTTTAATTTCAACTTTGATGATATAATCGTACCCGTCGGAGCCCGCATTGACACCAGTCTGGACATGGATTTCTACGTGGTTAATTTTGCCTATAACTTTATCAGCACCCGGCGGGCAAGAATTGGCCTGGGGGTCGGCGTGCACGCCGCAGATATGGATCTGGAGATCGCTGCCAAAGTAGCAGTCGCTGATAAGGAAAAATTCATCGGTGAAGGACATGCCAGTGTGCTCGCCCCATTGCCTAATCTTTATTTGGGCGGAGCTTATGCGTTCACCGAAAAATTTATCGCACGATTAGGCGGGGGCTGGTTGAGCTTGAGCTCCGGTGATTACGACGGCCGAATTCTGGCTGCTGATGTAATGCTTGAATACTGGCCGTTCAAATATGCCGGGCTTGGCGCAGGATACCGGTATATCACAATCGATTTCGATTATGATGACGGCGAAAAAGAAGAGGAATACAACCTGAGTATCCCGGGGCCGCTGCTCTATGTGATATTTGGTTTTTAGAAGGCATTTTACGGGCTATAATCTCGACGATAATTGTAAAACAATCGCACGGTATTTTCATCAATTATTCTAACACTGGCTCCATCCGCAGCCCGGTATATGAGATAGCCATACAACTCTCCATTATAGCCCAGTATTTCTGCCGAAATGACGGCTGCCCCAATTCTGGTTTTTGTTTTCATTTCCTCGGATGTCACCTCTGTCCAGCCATTGTTCATCAGGATATTTTTATCCTTCAGCTTGTATAGGAAAGCGACAGTGCCAGGTTGAAAGCTGCCTGCAGACCTCCGAGTTCTTTTGAAAACGGTGTAATCTCTCCAGTTTCGCCTGAGCTCACTTTCATTGTTGACCTTTAACCTTTTCAGATTTCCGCGCGTACTTCCTTTGGTGCCCCCAGTACTGCTGGCGCATGCCGTGATACCAAATGCAAACGCCAATGCAATTGCGATCAATCCTAATTGATTGTTCTTTGTCATTTTATAGCTCCAACGTATTTGAAGTTTTCGATTATTCAAACGTATTGTAAATATTCCTGAACCGACTAGCTTCAGCCGGTCCTCGAAATAAACAAGACGCTTACTTCAAAATGCCCATATTTTATTCAAAAAATAGCGACATAATATCGTTTATCAATACCAGCATCCACTCATTCCTTTCTCCCACTCCCCAGGTCTCCCGCTCTCCCACTCTATCTTCCCAGCATCCAGAATCCAGTATCGAGTATCCAGCATCCACCCATTCCTCTCTCCCACTCCCCAGGTCTCCCGCTCTCCCACTCTATCTTCCCAGCATCCAGAATCCAGTATCGAGTATCCAGTATCCAGTATCCAGCATCCAGCATCCAGTATCCAGCATCCACCCATTCCTCTCTCCCGCTCACCAGGTCTCCCGCTCCCCCAACTCTATCTTCCCCAAATCCGCAATCCAATCCGCCAAAGAAACGGCGGACAAGAATCCAAAATCGAGGTATCCCGTATTTCTTGACAAGGTACCTGCCATGATTAAATTTTTTGATCATTAAATAATCCAATCAGGGAGTTTATATCATGGCAATAGTGAGATGGGATCCGTTTCGGGACGTCGCGGAACTTCAAAATCGGATCAATCGAATCTTCGATGAATCTTTCGGTCAACCCCGAAAAACGGATGACGATCTGCCTAAGAATACGTGGCGGCCCGCAGTCGATATTTACGAAGCCGAAAACGGTGTTGTGCTGGCCGTCGAGCTGCCGGGTGTAAAAAAAGAGGATGTTTCAGTGGAAGTTAAAGATGATGTGCTGACGCTCAAAGGGGAGCGACCGGCGAATCCGGATATCAGCGAAGACAGCTATTACCGCCGGGAACGATTTTTTGGACCCTTCAAGCGTTCTTTTTCATTGCACCAGAATATCCAGCCGGATCTGATCAAGGCCACTTTCAAGGACGGCGTATTGCAGATTGAGATCCCCAGGCCAATGCGGGAACAACCCAAGCAAGTAACGGTCAACGTTGAGTAAAATATCGTAGACTGAAGAGACGGGCGCACACGAACCTATTTTTCAATCCAGCAGTCTTGATATAGCCGCAAAAAACGCAAAAAAGAAATCTCGTACTGAACAAATCCAATATGATATGAGATTTAAATTTGAGGATTTGGACTTTTTGTGAGATTATCAGTCTTATCCGTCTCTATTCCTTCTTTTCCTCACACCAACGAATCATTCCCTCGAATACTTCTCTTCAGTGCCAGGCTTTGGCTCATAGCGTTTGTCTCGTTCCACCTGACGTGACTTTTGATCTAAGGCAAACTCAGAAGCTCCTCGATATCGGTACACTTTTTGACGATCGCCCTAACTATACAATAATTGGCAATATCGTATTGTATTGATGCTTTTTTTTATTGTTTTCTTTTGACAATGAAAAAAAATCAGATAAACTATACAATATTAATCAATATTGTATCGTTAGGATGCACAAATGGATCTAAGGAGCGTAATTAAGGACATTTTGAAGGAAAACCGAGGGACCCGGCCAAAGACGCTGAAAAAGCGAAGTTTTGATGTAAACAGCTTGCTGGAAAAAAAAACGAACAAGATCAACACATTTACCGGGTTTCGGCGAGTCGGAAAAACTTACCTGATGTTTCTGATCATGGAGAACTTGAAAGATGAATCTTATATCTATTTCAATTTTGAGGATGAGCGAATACCTGAATCAACTGATACGTTAACACAGCTCCTTTATGCCATTGAAGAATTGTATTCACTGCAACTTGGAATTCTGTTTCTGGATGAGATTCACATTATCCCGGGTTGGAGTAAATTTCTCAGAAGACTAATGGATCAAGGATACCAGGTTTTTGTTACCGGTTCCAGCTCAAAGCTGGGATTAAAGGAGATCCCAACCGAATTGCGAGGTCGGACTCGCAACCATTTGATTTTCCCCCTCGCGTTCCAGGAGTATCTGGCATTTAAAAATATACGAACTAATGATGTCGATTCCCATCAGCAGGCCGAGATCAACCGGATGTTTGATGAATATCTGGTTTATGGCGGTTTTCCGGAGATTTATGATGCAGATGAAATTGAACGCAAAGAAGTTTTGCAGGAGTATTACCGAACCCTGGTTCAAAGAGATCTAATAGAACGTTTCAATATCAAGCAGGAAGCCTTGCTGAAGGCAACTATTAAGCTGCTATTGAATTCGTTAACGATATCTATTTCAAAGTTGACAAAAACATTAGCAAGTATTGGGTTCAGATGCAGTAAAAATACCATTTCAAATTATATATCATATATGGAAAGTTCGTTTTTTCTTAATCAGGCCTTTTATTACTCAAAAAATGTTAAAGATCAGCTGCAGTACCCACGAAAGGTTTACTTTATCGATAATGGTTTTCTTAAGTACCTGTCATTAAATCCGGACAAAGGTCGGTCCCTGGAGAATCTTGTAGCGGTAGAATTAAAAAGAAGGGGATATAACCTTTTTTACTGGAAAAATCTGAAAGGAGAAGAAGTTGATTTCGTGATCATTGACAATGAAAGCGTATCTCAACTGATCCAAGTCTGCTACAATATGATCCTTGAAGATACAAGGGAGAGGGAAATAAGAGCACTAAAAAAAGGTATGCAGCATTTTGGAGTAGACAAAGGGATCATTTTAACCCTCAATCAGACCGAAATAATAACTGATGATAATTTTGAGATAGAAGTTATTCCGGCTTCCCGCTGGCTTCTTGAAAATTAATGTTGAATAGAAAAGCAGATCAACTTTGCATATCGATTTCGGATCGAAAAACTCTCGTATGACCATAGATGATCAGCCCAAATTAAAATTCATTATCAGTTCCCAGTATTTCATTTATTTTGGGGTTCTGGGAATTTTTTTGCCGTATTTCAATCTGTATTGTTACCATCTCAATTTTAGTGGACCGCAAATCGGAATGTTGTCGGCCTTGAGGTCATTGGCCATGGTGGTATTTCCCCTGTTCTGGGGATCTCTGGCCGATCGGTTCCGGATCCGAAAACCGATCTACATTGCCTGCACGTTTCTCAGCACATCCATCTGCTTTTTTTATCTCCGTTATACCGAATTTTGGCCCATGCTGATTATCTCGGCGTTTTATGGAATATTCTATGCCCCCATCATTTCCTTTTTGGAAGCCGTTACCATGGATGTGCTGGGAAAAGAAAAGAAAAGCTACGGCAGGATACGAGCCTGGGGATCCATCAGCTTTATCGCAGTCGTACTGGTTCTGGGGAAAATTATCGATTGGTACTCGATTGAAATTATCATTCCGTTAATATTGGCCGGTTCAATTGTTTTCGCCGCGATTTCCATCCGGATACCGGCCGTTACGGCCGAAAGGAAGGAAGTTCTGAAGCCGAACGCCCGTTCACTGCTCAACCGGCGGGTTGTTTTGTTTTTGTTCTGTGCTTTCTTGATGCTGATCAGTCATGGCGCATATTACGGCTTTTTTTCGATTCATCTGGAAAAACTGGGCTTCGGCAGCACGTTCATCGGCATTACCTGGGCCCTGGCATCGACCGCTGAAATACTGGTCATGATCAAATCCGACAGGATATTCAGCCGGTTTTCCCTGGAAAACGTTCTCTTTTTCTCCTTCCTGGTGGCAGCCGCCAGATGGCTGGTTTTATTTCTAACTGATTCTGCCGCGGTTATTCTGCTGTCTCAAGTCCTGCATGCCGTCACCTATGGTGCTTTTCATATGGCCAGCATACTGTATATTGACCGACTGGCACCGGATCAGGCCAAAACCCTCGGTCAGGCGGTGAACAATGCCTTGACCTACGGTCTTGGGCTGATGGTCGGATTCTTTATAAATGGCTATGTCTACGAGATCACCGGTTCCCATACCCTGTTTCTGATGAGCGCCCTGATCGCCGTCTCGGGCGGCATGCTGTTCCAGAGCTATCAGTTGGCACAGCGCAGTCACAGGTCTGGAATGACGAATGACGATTGAAGAATGACAAATGGTGGATTCGCTCTCCGAGGCCGCTTCTCTCCGAGGCGTAGGATCAAGCCTCTACGAGCCAGAGGCCAGCCCCTCCTCCGGCTCGTAGACGCGAGCCTACGGGTCGGAGAGTAGGCCTCCACGCCGGCTTCCTGCTCGTAGAGCCTACAGCTCGGAGAGAGGGTAGGCGCTGCAACCCCTACGAGCCCGCTTCCAGCCCGTAGGCTTCATAGGCTTACAGGCCGGAGGGGAGGCTTCGCTCAATTTTTTTTTAAAATAGACAGAATACCTCACTTCGATATTCAAAATTTCTTGTTCGACATTCGATATTCGCTTTTTCAAAGTTTCGTTCCTGATCAGGCTGCACGCTTGCGGGATTAAAATCAACCGGGGTAATTGTCTGCGACTGGCCTGCCGCGGCGAAGCCTTGGCGAAGATGGGTCTGCGTGGGTCTGCGGCTAATTAATTTTAATCGCTAAAATGCAGGATCGTATGAAAGTCAACGCCGAATTCTTTTGGCGAAGCGAATGATGGCCCGGTTGACCTCTTCCGGTTTTTCTTCCTGAACGAGATGGCCGCATTCGGGGATGATCCTCAGCCGGGAATTGGGCAGATCCTTTTTCAATTTGCGCGCTAAATGTATCCCGCTGATTTGATCTTCACGCCCCCAGATGATCAGCGTCTTTTTTGTAATATTTCGATAGCGCTCCGGGAGTTCCTGAAGTTTTTCGAAATCCATTGCCTGCAACACTCTTATTGGCGCAGCTTTTCCATTCTCGGTCAGAAACGGTCGGTAGTATTCTTCAATAAGCGGCTCGGTGATGAAGGACGGGTCGTGAAAGGAACGTTGGAGAGAAACGCGGACCACCCATTCACCGATTGCCCGGTGAACAACCGATCTGACTCCAGGCAGCTTGGCGATCTTCAGCATCAGCGGCGGGGTTATGGGATAGGCTTCCGCGTCTAGCAGAACCAGCGCCAGAACCCGGGCCGGATATTTCAGGCTGGTCAGCAATGCAATCCCGCCGCCAAGAGAATGCCCCACCAGTACCGCTTTTTCAATTTTTAAGCGGTCCATGAATTGAATCATGAAATCGGCATAGGCATCGATTGAGTAATCGGCGTCCAGCGGTTTATCCGAATACCCGAATCCCGGCAAATCAGGCGCGCATACCCGGTGATATTCTGAAAGGGGCTCCAGATTTTTGCGCCAGCTGAAGATTGAAGCCCCGAAACCGTGTATAAACACCAGCGGTAAACCGGAGCCGGCGTCGACATACCGAATGTTTTGCGAATTGACCGATATGAATTTACCGGGAATATCATCCGGTAAGCCAATGGGCGTTATCGGCCTGAATAAAAAAAAGCAGATTAACACCACGAAGAGCAGGCCGGTAAAGATGACAATCTTTTTCATGTTTATAGCTTCTCAAAATACCGCTCCATCCGTTTTCGAATCGATGCCGAGGGCAGCCGGCCGAAGTTGGCGCCCATATTGTCCACCATGTGGTGCACTTTGGATGTTGCCGGAATAACATTCGTTACTGCCGGGTGCGATACGACATATTTCAGGAAAAACTGGCCCCAGCTTTTACAGTCGAACTCGCTGGCCCAATCCGGCAGTGTCTTGCCTTTAACTTTGCGGAATAATGAGCCACGTTGAAAAGGCCGATTGATCAGGGTTGCCATTCCGCGGTCGGCCGCCAGAGGCAGCAGGCTGTTTTCCACTGTGCGGTTACCGATGTTGTAGCTGAACTGGACAAAATCCAGATCTTCGGTACGCATGATCTGCATCAGCTCGGAGTGAAATCGGCCGTGGGAAGTTGTGATGCCGATATAGCGTATTTTGCCGGCTTCTTTCCACTCGCGGAGGGTGGGCAAATGGATTTTCCAGTCTCTCAGATTGTGGATCTGCATCAAATCCATAACGCCGACCCCCATCAGCTGCATGGATTTCTGCATCTGATCGATTCCGCTTTGCCGGCCATAGGTCCAGACTTTGGTGGCAGCAAAAAGTTTACTCCGGTCAGGCATTGTTTTCAGAAGCTTGCCGACCACCATCTCGGCCGAGCCGTACATCGGCGAAGAATCGACGACAGTGCCGCCGTTGTCAAAAAATGCCTGCAGCACCTGGCCAAGCTGAGTCATCATGGCCGGATCACCTCCAGCGTCGAAGGTTCGGGATGTACCCATTCCCACCACGGGAATGCGCTCGCCACTGGACGGTATCGCATGCGTAATGGGTTTCCGGGTTTCACTGAATGCGGCCTTCGGCATCAATGTCATGCCGGCTGCTATTATGCCGAATGTTTTAATAAATTGACGACGACTTAAGATATTTTGGTTGTTAATCATTTTTTTGACCTTTTCTTTTTTTTCAAGGATTCACCACCCGCTGCGCTCGAGGCACTGAGGACGCAGAGTTGATTTTTCTTTTCACTTTCTGCTGAGAGGTCTGAAAGTGAAAAATAACAGCTCTACAGGCAAAAAAGTATTGTATTTGATTAGTTGGCGCTCGTGCGACTAAGAGCGATATATAAGTTTTACCACGAAGTGGTTGCAAATTTTCCATTTGCCGCCCCTGCTTGCATACCGCTGTACTTTAGCAGGACTCAGAGGCAAATAAAAAATAACTCCCCTGCGTTCTCTGAGGCTCTGCGGTGAATACAGCTTTTCAAATTATAAACTTATCACGTCTAAATAACCTTAGTGACTCAGTCCTGAACAGACGTTTTTATCGCTGCCAATTCTGCCTGTCGTTTCCCGAG
>JASJCE010000020.1 GCA_030066155.1 Desulfobacterales bacterium
ACAACAGATCCCGGATCATTAACCGATTTTCCGGCCTGGGCCAAAACAAGCGGCAATGAAATTGTAAAAACCCACCAGGAAGATAAGCTGATCAAGTTTTACATCAAACGTCTGGCCTGATTAACAGCAGAGGGCAATGGGCAAAGCGCATAGGGCAAGTAGCAGAGGGCAGGGAGCACAGGGGAATGAGCCCATCTGGCGTTAGCATCGGGCAGGCATAATGCCGGCGGCTTTTTTAGCGGGGTTAAAAACCCGACTATTTCCCATTCTTTCGTGGAAATATACGAACTGATTTATGCCCATCTGCTGATGCAATCTGCACCACGTGGTTTACACTCTGCCCCATGCCCTATGCTCTTTGCCCTATGCGCTTTGCCCTTTGCCCTCTGCTTGTAATCAGGCCAGACGCTTGATGTAAAACTTGATCAGCTTATCTTCCTGGTGGGTTTTTACAATTTCATTGCCGCTTGTTTTGGCCCAGGCCGGAAAATCGGTTAATGATCCGGGATCTGTTGTGTGTGCTTCTATGACTTCGCCCACTTCAACTTCCTTGATACCTTTGCTGATTTTTACAACCGGCATGGGACATGCCAGGCCTTTTAAATCAAATACCTTCGCTACTTGAACATCATCACTCATTTTATTCCTCCTAAATAAACAATTGGACTTTGGCATTTTGGGCTTCGGCCAGGAAGGTTGCAACACCGGCAAAGCCCAGATCCTTGTAGTCGATAAATTCGTCGCGACTGAAACCCATCAGGTCCATTGACATCTCACAGACGTAAATCTTCACGCCCAATTCTTCCGCCAGGGCCAGCATTTCTTCAAGAGACGCCACGTTTTTCTTTTTCATCAGAGACTTCATCATGGCTGTACCCATACCGCCCATATTCATGTTGGACAGCTTGACATCGCCGGTACCGGTGGGCAGCATGGCACCGAACATTTTACCCATTAGGTCTTTGCCGCCCACCTTCTTCTGCTTGTCCCTCAGAACCGGCGTACCCCAGAAGGTAAAAAACATGACAACTTCCATCCCCATAGCGACGGCCCCGGTGGCGATAACAAAAGAGGCCAGCACCTTGTCCATATCACCGCTGAACACGATCATCGCCAGCTTGTTTTCGGCAGTTTTCTTGCTGACCGCTTCAATCTGGGCCTTAAGCTCCTGCAGTTGAGTTTCAATATTTTGCATATCCATAGCATGCCCCCTTCAGTTAGTTGCTCCGCCCTTAAATGTCTGATCTCGATCAATAACAAGGTCACCGGTACGGGCAGCCATAGATCAGACCGGTTTGGTTGACACGAAAAAAGGCGGATAAATTTACGAATAATTAAATATGCTGGATGGAAAGTCTCCAGTTATCGTCCCAATAATAGTTTACAATATGAACTTTTTGGCAAGCGGTTTTGGATTATTAGCATTATGGCGTTGCCGTCTCCATGGACTCTTTAACGGCCTCCAGGGACGCTTTAAGGATGTCCAGATTCGTCAACATCGCCTGCCGTTGGTCGGGTTCCATCAGGGACAGTACCTGACGATGCAACCCTTTTAAAAAAGTATTTATTTCAGATAGCTTGTGTTGTCCGGCAGGTGTCAGGCTGAGCAAACTCACCCGGGAATCCTCAGGATCTTTAATGCGTTGAATCAGATCTTTGCGAATCAGACCTTCGATGATCTTCGATACCCGGCTTTTGACGACGTTCATTTTGATGGCTATTCCCTTTGCCGTCAGATAGCGTTCCTCTCCAAAAAGGCTTAAACATCGGAGCTCGGCATCCGGCAGTTGAAACCGTTCGCATTGAAGCTGCACCCGCTCCTGGCAGCATTGAAACAATTTCGTAATCAGCTCTTGAAATTGTACCAATTGATATTCGGTAACCTCGGAACTATATATCGGTTCAAAATCGTTCATGTCAAGAACTATATTAACAAAGATCCGGATGTCAAGTTCATATTCCTATTTTTTACTTCGACACCTGATTCAGAATCCATTGACATGCACGCGTCCGCTGGCTGCGAGCGTTCAGTCTGATTGGAAAGGAAACTGATGAACGTCCAACATCGAACGTCCAACGCCCAACGTCGAATAATGTATTTTATCAATTTAAAATGAACAACGTGCGGCGCCAGGGTTGTTCCAGCGAAATTACCTTTGAGAATTCGGTCCGACTGCCATTTAATAAGCTCGGGCGCAGGCACCTCAGAGGCATTAATGGACTCATAAATTAAAATCGATAAAGCGCAGCGTCCTCCACATTGGACGTTCGATGTTGGACGTTGGACGTTCGACGTTCAATCTTTTTCCAATTTACGCTATACGAAGTTTCATAAAAAGTCGAAGACATTGAGCAGGGGCTGCATCATCCTCTAACCCTCGAAGCTTCCTATAAAAATTTTACAATAACCGGATATTATACTATAATTGTGGAATAAAGATCAGGGAGGATAATATGGGCAAAAAGCTTCAATTTGTGATCATTCTTTTCGCGTTAATTCCGCTTCTGTCATTGTTGCCGGCCTGTTCCAAAGAGAAATCACCGACTGTACCCACTGAATCCGCGGTGCAGGAAGAGGATTTAGAAGCACAGAAAGTTAGAGAGCAGTTGGAAAAGGAACAGCAGGAACGCGAAGCCAGAGATCGTGAATTCAGAGCGGAAAAAATTAAATTCATGTACGAGGACATCCATTTTGAAAAGGGAAGCTATGAGCTGATGCCGGCGGCGCAGCAATTGCTTATCCAAAAGGCTCAATGGCTGCAAAAAAATTCAAATGTCAGGGTTATCGTTGAAGGCCACTCGGACGAAAAGGGATCAAAAGAGTACAATTTTGCCCTCGGTGATCAGCGGGCCGGTGCTGCGAAATCATTTCTGATCGGTCAGGGCATCCAGTCATCGCGTCTAATAGCCGTCAGCTATGGAAATGAACAGCCGATCGACACCGGCCTTACGGAAGCTGCGAAGTCCAAAAACCGCCGGGTACATTTCGTGGTCGAGGAGTCGCATTAAACCTTAACGGTTTTGGTTATCTCTCCGAAAGTTTTTATCTCTGAAGGCAAATCATCGAGTTCAATGGTCAAATTAACCCTGAGAGCAAAGGCTCTTTCGATTACATTCTCCAGTTGAATAACATTGCCGGGCCAGTTGTATCGCAGCAGCACATCGAGAGCATCCGGCGATACGTTGAGCACTTTATTTTCACTTTTCTGACTGAATTTATTTAAATAGTGGTTTATCAAAAGACAAATATCTTCCTTGCGGTCCTTTAAAGGCGGTATCTCGATCTGAACATCGTTGATACAGTTAAAAAATTCTTCGTTAAAAAGCGATTTGCGGGTCGCTTCAACCAGATTGCGGTTGGTAGCAGCCAGAATCCTCGCACCGCTTCCCGGGTTACCTTCGGCAGCCGCCTGATCAAGGCTGTACGCCTTAAATGCCCGGCTGATCTGGGCCTGGACCTTCGGATCTATTTCGGCTATTTCATCAAAAAATACCGCTCCACCGGCGGCAGATTGAAATAGATCTATGGTGTGATCGTGCAGCTGATCATCGGAGATTCCTCTTCCAAAGCTTTTGCAATTCAACGACTTAAAGGGTTTTTCCGCTCTCCGGCTGTTGCGATGAATGACACGTGCCGTCAGTGCTTTGCCGGATCCGCTCTCTCCCTGTATCAAGACATTGGGACTGCTATTTTTCATCCGATCGATCTGCTCATAGATCTCACGCATTTTGAGGCTGATGCCGACCAGATCATCGTATCGATGCCACTCTTTCAGACGGGCTTTTAGTTCGATATTCTCCTGTTTGAGCTTCTTAACCTCTATGATTTTATCAATTAGAATTCTCAAAACATCCAGTTTAAAAGGCTTTTGAATGTAATCATAGCTGCCGAATTTCATGGCCTGAATGGCGGATTCCATGGTTCCGTGACCGGTAACCATAATCACTTCGGTTGCCGGACGGTATTCCTTGATCACGCTCAGCAGCTCAAGACCGTCGATGTCCGGCATTTTAAAATCGGTAAAGACAACATCAAAATCTTTTTCCTTAATCAGTTGAAGAGCCTTGAGACCGTTATCGATTACCGTGATTCTATAGTCGAATGCGGTCAAATACTCCTCGACCAGCGAAAGAATCGTTCGATCATCATCCACAAACAAGATTTGAAACTCTTTCATGGTTCCCTCCACCACAGCTCGCCGGCATTTCAATTATTCGGAATCATCATTTTTTCCCAAGTTATAGCGCTTTATTTTTTCAACCAGAGTTGTTCTCTTTATCTTAAGCAGCTGAGCAGCTTTGTTTTTGACCCAGTTGGTTTTCTCCAGGGCACTGATGATGAGCGCTTTCTCAAATTCACTGACGGCAGTGTTAAAAGAGATGCCGTCGCTGTCCACTTCCACTTTGCCGCGGGCCTGATGGCCGCTTTTGGCAACCAGGTTTTCAGGCAGATCTTCAGGCTGGATTTTCTCGCCCTCGTTCAGAACGACAATTCTTTCGATTAAATTCCTGAGCTCTCTGACATTACCCGGCCAGGAATAATTTACCAGTATTTTCATGGCATCATCGGATATCTTGGCCGGCACGGCATCTTTTTTTCGACTGAATTCCTTGAGAAAGTAGGAAACGAGGTAGGGGATGTCATTTTTGCGTTCTTTGAGCGTCGGCAGCAAAATCGGGATAACGTAAAGGCGGTAGTAGAGGTCTTCGCGAAAATTTCGCTTTTGGACTTCCTCCTCCAGATCCCTGTGGGTTGCAGCAATAATCCGCGCATCCGTCTTAATGGTTTCATGGCCGCCGACACGCTCGAATTCCCCTTCCTCAAGGACTCTGAGAACTTTAACCTGAAGATCGGCACTCATATCACCGATCTCATCCAAAAATATGGTTCCGCCCTTGGCCATCTCAAATTTGCCGGGCTTATCTGCAGTTGCACCGGTGAAGGCGCCCCGCCGGTAGCCGAAAAATTCGCTTTCGAGCAATCCCTCCGGGGTGGCCCCGCAATTGATCTGGACAAACGGTTTGTCGTTGCGGCCTGAAGCCATGTGAATTGCCCTGGCAATCAATCCTTTTCCGGTACCCGTTTGGCCGTTGAGCATAATCGTCGTATCGCTGTCGGCCACCTTCTCCACAATTCTGAATATTTTCTGCATGGCGGACCCATGGCCGATGATGTCTTTGAAGATCACTTGAGGCGGTAATTTGATCGGGATAACCTTATCTTGACGCTGAAGATGTGGATCAGTCATAATGTGTTTCCCCCGATTATATAAAGATGCCTTTGGAGATTGGCATTCAGATCCAAGGTATATTTAGCCCTCTGATTTCATTACTAATGTACCTTTATTGTGTTAAAGTCAAGGCAACATTACGATATATGGAGATTTTTTCAACCCAACAATCCCGAGTCGATATCTTTACCATTGCCGTTTTTTCTGCTAATTATCCCGGGCTACAAAATCCGCCCGATTAACAACAACAAGATCACTTACGTGACTGCGGCTCCAGGGTGGCAGATTAAACCGTGCCCTGCTCTCTTTCAGGGCAGCGCGATTATTGAGATAATGAAATTTTGAAGAAAAAACTCAAAATAGCCGTACGCGATCTGGTTGCATACGTCCTGCGCTCCGGAGACCTGGCGTTTGAGTTTTCGTCTGCTGCCCGACCACTGGACGCGATCCGCATTCATCGGAAAATTCAACAATCTCGACCGCCAAGTTATCAATCGGAAATTCCCGTATCCCATCAGATTGAGACGGAATTGCTGACCTTGATCATTGGCGGTCGCATTGATGGGATATATCCGGATTCCGACCCGGTGTTGATTGAAGAAATTAAGACCTCGTCCCTCAGCCTTGATCACCATAAACGCAACGAAAATCCAGTTCATTGGGGACAGGTTAAATGCTATGCATACATATTTGCCAACTCCCACGGTCTTGATAAAGTCGACACCTGCCTGACCTACTATCAGGTGGACTCGAACGAAACCATTCGTTTTCACAAACACCACACGGCCGAGGAATTGTGCGTATTTTTTGATGACCTCGTATCCAGATATATCGAATGGGCCGAGACCATTGTGAAGTGGCACACCCTGCGGGACCATGCCATCCGCGATATAGAATTTCCTTTTGCCGCATATCGACGGGGCCAGCGCGAGATGGCAGTCAACGTTTACCGTGCCATAAAAGATGAACGACAGCTGCTAATTCAGGCCGCCACCGGCATCGGTAAAACCATGGCGGCTGTTTTCCCTGCGGTGAAGGCCATCGCTGAAGGCATCTGCTCCAAAATTTTTTATCTGACGGCTCGTACCACCGGCCGCATCGCTACGGAAAAAGCACTGGATCATCTACGGCGGGATAAACTGAAATTGAAGTCACTGACGATTACCGCCAAAGATAAAATCTGCTTTAATCCGGATGCCGCCTGCAATCCGGAAGAATGCGAATTTGCCCGCGGTCACTTTGACCGGATCAACGCTGCCGTGAAGGACATATTCCGCCGGGATGCTTTTACCCGCGTGGCCGTCGAAGAAGTTGCCACCGCTTACCGCATTTGCCCCTTTGAATTTTCCCTTGAATTGTCCCTGTGGGCAGATGTCATTATCTGCGACTATAATTACGCCTTCGACCCGAGAGTATTTTTACGCCGATTTTTCCTGGAAGAAGATGGTGATTACACGTTTCTCGTCGATGAAGCCCACAATCTGGTAGACCGCTCTCGGGAAATGTTTTCGGCCGAAATCTTCAAGCAACCGATACTGGATGTGCGCCGGGCCATTCACCGCAAGTTGCCTCAAATTTACAAAAGCCTTGGAGAAATAAACGCCTGGATGGTCAGGGCCAGAAAAAAATGTGAAGAATTCGGCGCAGAACGGCACGAAAACGTGCCGCCGGAAGACCTAATCCCATTGTTACGCGCATTTTTAATAACCACCGAAAATTGGCTGTCCCGCAATATCAAAACGCCCTTCAGAGAAGCGCTGCTGGACCTTTATTTTCAGATAGCGGGGTTTGTGCGGGTGGCGGAACAATTCGACGATAGTTATGCGACCTGTTTTGCACAACATAAAACAGATCTAAAGGTCAAGCTGTTTTGTATCGATCCGTCCATCCAGTTGAACACTGCTTTAAAACGCTGCAAAGCGGCGGTTTTTTTTTCAGCCACCATGACCCCCATGGCCTATTTCCAGAAAATCCTGGGTTGCGATGCAGATGCGGCAACTTTGGAGCTGGCCTCACCTTTTCCGACCGAAAATCTGCGACTGCTGATTTCCGACGGTATTTCGACTTTGTATCGCCAACGGGAACTGACCAAGCATCAAATCGCCGGCACGATTCGCACCCTGGTCGAACAAAAAAAAGGCAATTACCTGGTTTTCTTTCCTTCCTATGCCTACATGCAGATGGTTTACGACAGTTACCGTCCCAATGTTGCGGAAAGCGAGCTTATTTGCCAGACGCCGTTTATGACAGAAAATGAACGGCTTGATTTTTTGGCATTGTTCAAGCAGGACAATCCCCGATCACTGGTAGGCTTTGCGGTAATGGGCGGTATATTCGGGGAAGGGATTGATCTGGTGGGTGAGCGATTGTCGGGTGCAATAATCGTCGGTGTCGGACTTCCCGGAGTTTCACTGGAGCGGGATTTAATACGGGACTATTTTTCTGAAACCATCAATGCCGGATACGAATTTGCCTACCAGTATCCGGGCATCAACCGGGTGCTTCAGGCAGCCGGCCGCGTGATCCGCAGCGAACACGACCGCGGCGTGGTTTTATTAATTGACCGGCGATATGCAACAGGCCGCTACCGCTCGCTGTTGCTGCGGCAATGGACAACCGTCACGGTGCGCCACAATCGCCAACTGGTTGAGGAATTGGCGGACTTCTGGGGGCAAAGGGCAGAGGGCAAAGAGCAAAAGGCATAGGGCAGAGGGCAGAGAGCAGAGGGCCTAAGGCAGTACCACTTCATTTAAACAGTTAATTGCTTGGATTATATAGAGTGACTCGCTTATCAAAATCATGAAAATTCCAAGCACCAAAAAACAAATCTCAAATAAATACCAATGACCGAAATTCAAAATTCAAAACAAACTAAACAAATCGAAAACTCCGATAAGTGATTGTATTGTTTTGATCATTGGAATTTGTAATTTTGATATTGTTTGTAATTTGAGTATTGTAATTTGGGATTTTAGTGACATATCCTGCAAGACAAATCGCTTCTATCCAAATCAGTTAGAGTTGACTTTGAGGTTTCCCTGCCTATTCCATTTAGCTGTTTGACAGGACCCGGATATATCAATATAATTCTACTATAAGCTTGAATACCGGTAATTCTGTCCGGCTACCGGAGGTAACGCTGTGAAACTAAATATTCTGTCAATAGTTTTCCTCACCACTGCAATCGGTGTTTCTTCGCCCCACGCCCAGCAGATTTATACCTGGACGGACGAAAATGGCGTCATGCACATGTCCGATCAGGCACCGCCGCAGGGCGTTGAGGTCGACGACGTTCTGAAGTATTCGGAAAAAACACCGCAGGAACAACAAGCGATTGAACAGAAAATTGAGCAGCAACGCCAGCGCCTTGATCGCCAGAACCGAATCGACGCTGCTCAACGTGCCGAGCTGGAAGCCCGCAGAGCTGAAGAGAAGGCGCGCCAGGCAAGGGCTAAAGCCGAAGAAGAATTGCGTACCAACCAGGAATACGTCAGGCAGCTGAGCACCAGACGATGGAAGCGGCGAAAGTTCAAAAAACGGATTGAACGGATCAAAATTGAAACCGAAGCCTCTCTGGCCGAAGCCGAGGCGGTTGAACAGCAGGCTGCGGAGGCTGCCCGAGAAGCCCGCCAGGCCGCAGCCGCAGCCGGGGAAACGCAGTAGGACTGCAGCCCGAACGTCCAACGTCCAACGTTCAACATCGAACGTCCAATGTGGATGACGCGATGCTTTAAAAGTTATATCTTAGTATGGATCATAGCCTGTGAATTGCTCCCTCCGACAGGCTTAGCACTGAGCTTTTCGAACGGCGGGCTGATTAATTTCACAAGAATATATTCGTTGGAGCAAAATAGGCGCCTTATGTAATTCATTTTAAAATTGATAAAATACCATATTCGAAGTTGGACGTTGAACGTTCGATGTTGGACGTTGGGTTGTTTCTTTTTTGATCGAATTGGCTGCCTCCGGCGGCCAGCGGCGGGGCTGACACCTGATATTGTCCGATTTTGGTCCGGTTGCCTTCAACATACCAAACTCCATGCGCTCTGCTCTCTGCACCATGCCCTCCGCGCTCTGCGTATCGCTTCCGACCGCCAACTTCCCTGCCTTTCCCCTTGACAACAGATTCGACAAATTCTATTTTTCCTCCCTGCGCAATGATTTTCTAATCCATCTGGAGTCAGCATTTAGATTATGAATATTTATCGAAACTGGTTTCTCGCCAGCCGGCCCTGGTCATTTACCATGACGGCCATATCCGTAAGCGTCGGCAGCGCCCTGGGAGGTATCGATGGTGGTTTTTCCTGGGCTTATTATTTTGTCGCCCTGCTGGCATCTATTTTATTGCATGCAGCGACCAATTTGATTAATGATTACTACGATGTCAAAACCGGCGTCGACACCAGGGAGGTGGCAACGGCGCAATATCGACCCCATCCGCTGGTTGAAGGCAAACTGCCCGGTCAACAGGTAAAACTGGCCGCTTATATCCTCTATTTGCTGTCCATCCTGATCGGACTATATCTGGCAGCAACCCGTGGCTGGATTCTGCTGTGGATCGGTTTGATCGGTACGTTTGCCAGCTTAACTTACACGGCCCCGCCCCTGAAATATAAATACAGCGCATTGGGAGAAATATCCGTCTTTCTGATGTGGGGGCCACTCATGGTTTCCGGTGCGTACTTCGTCCAACGCCAGGCATTCAGTCTGAATGCCCTCTGGATTTCCATCCCCTTCGGTGCTCTCGTTGCCCTGGTTCTATTGGCAAACAACATCCGCGACATCCATCATGACCGCGATAAAGGAATTCTAACCCTGGCAATCATTTTGGGGCAACAAAAAGGGCTTAAACTCTACAGGTGGTTGATAATACTGGCTTATCTGGCAATTTTATTGATGTCTATTTTTGGACCGTTGTATATCTGGTCATTAATTGTTCTGCTGTCCCTGCCTCTTGCCCTGCGCCTGCTGCGTCAAATGCTGAAACAGGTGCCGGCAGACGCGGATGCCCGTACCGCACAGCTGGATACCGCATTTGGTGTTCTATTGGTTCTATCCCTGGTTCTGGAAGGTGTATTTTGAGTAGAACTCAATTTCGGCCGATACCGCTGATCGGCACAGTTTTGCTGGCATCCATTTTATGGCTCATCACCTTTTATCTCGGCTGGTCGGTATTCTGGATTAAAATTTCATTTTCAGCCGCCAGCCTCGCAATATTGTCGTTCTGGCTGCAGCCCGATATAAAGGAGCACCTCAAGTTCAGCGCCAGGGCCATCTGGGTCGGGTTATTGTCGGCTGCAGTCCTGTACTTCATTTTCTGGACCGGCAAGGCGGTTTCTTCCCTGATACTGCCCTTTGCCGGACAGCAAATCGGTGGAATATATGCGAAGGGGACCGGCACATCGATGTGGGTAATTGCGCTGTTGCTGTTTTTTATCACCGGTCCGGCCGAAGAAATTTACTGGAGAGGCTATCTGCAGAAAAACCTAATGGGTCGTTTTGGCCCGTGGCAGGGGTGGCTGCTGGCAACCATCATTTATGCGGCGGTTCACATCTGGTCCTTTAATTTCATGCTGATTGGTGCGGCATTTGTAGCGGGCGCCTTCTGGGGAGCGATGTACCGATACTTCAAAAACCTGGCGCCGGTCATTATCTCTCACTCGGTCTGGAGCATGGTCGTTTTCGCCGTGTTTCCGCTGCACTGATTAATGATCTGGTTTTCCGCTGCAGGCGGTTCAACATGCGATAACTCAGGGATTTAGGCATTCAAAATTTTGTAAATAAGATCGGCAGAATACGTTAAAGTTCCGAGCTACTTAGCGTATTCCATTAGTCCCTTAACGACATCCAGCATGGGCGGTTTCAAGGCACGCCATTTGGGCTGAATGGCTTTGTCATCGTGCCAGTTAAAGTCAACCAAGTCATATTTTTCTTCGATCACCTGGTCACCCTGTTCACCGTAGACTTTTCGAGGATAATATTCTATAAACATCATGCGATCCGGCTTGAAGTTGAACTTCCGGGCGACACTGGTGGCAATATGGCCGCTGCAGCTGCGTACGGACATCCGGCTGTCATCGACGTCCGTGGCAATGACGATAATCGGTTTTAAATGCGCAAGTCCGTTCTGCTTATTCTGTTTCAGGTCAAATATCCGCAGATGGCATTTTCCGCTGGCCAAGCGCAATATGCCCCCGAAGCCCTCCCAGGCAAACTTGTCATCGTAAATCAGCATCTAAAATCCTCCGGTTTCATCTTGCCATACTGCACCGGTATGTAATATAGTTTATAATTCACCATATAAAGGAAAAATACGAGCAAATGTCAACAGCTGAAAAAATAGAGTCCTTGTATCATCTCGAGAATGGAGATAAATCCGTCATTCTGATCGGCACCGCCCATGTTTCCAAAGAAAGCGCCCAACAGGTCAGAGAAATCATACAACAGGAAGAACCCGACACGGTCTGCGTCGAATTATGTGCGTCCCGATATCAATCAATTCGGCAAAAAGAGCGCTGGCAGCAAACGGATATCGTGAAAGTTATCAAGGAGAAAAAATCTTTTTTGCTCCTGTCCAACCTGCTGCTGGCATCGTTTCAAAAACGGATTGCCAAACAGTTTGACATCAATCCCGGTGCCGAAATGATAGAGGCCATTCAGACCGCCGAAGCGGTCGGAGCAGGAATTCATCTGGCAGACCGCGATATTCGCACCACCCTTTCGCGAACCTGGCATTCCATGGGGTTATGGAGCAAATTCAAACTCATATTCCAGTTGGTCATGTCCATGGGGGAAGTTAAAGATATCAAGGCGGAAGATATCGAAAAAATGAAACAGGAGGATGTGCTGGAGTCTCTCCTGGCGGAAGTCGGAAGGTCATTGCCCGCGTTGAAGAATATCCTGATAGATGAACGGGATCAATACCTGGCAGAGAAGATCAAAGCAGCACCCGGAAAAAAGATCGTGGCCGTCGTTGGAGCTGGACATGTTCAAGGCATTCAGAAATACTGGCTCACGGACATTGATCTCCAGGCGCTTGAGGAGCTGCCGCCCCGCAAGAAGATGACCGGCCTGCTAAAATGGCTTATTCCGGGGGTCATCTTGGCCATGTTTATTGCCGGTTTTTTTTATGGTGGAGCCAAGGCCGGGCAAGATATGCTGGTCTGGTGGATTGCGGCCAACGCCATATTGGCCGGTCTGGGTGCGATCATTGCCCTGGCACACCCGGCCACCATTATTTCTTCGATGCTGGCGGCGCCATTGACCTCGTTGAATCCGATGATTGCCGCCGGATGGGTCTCCGGGTTGGTGGAGGCCTTTTCCCGTAAACCCAAAGTGAAGGATTTAGAAACATTACCGGATGATATCCTGTCCGTACGCGGTTTTTGGCGGAATAAAGTGACCCGAATTTTGCTGGTCGTGGTGTTCACAAATTTGGGTAGCTCTATCGGTACGTTTGTTGCCTTCCCGGTAATTTTAAAAACTTTAATCGGTGTCACACCATAATCGCACTGCATGGCATCTTTTTTTTGGATCAACCTTACCCGTCTAAATCCACTTAGAGAAAACCATTGCGCATATCTTCTGCTTTCTGCGGCCCTGCTTGCAACCCTGTTCGCCTGGGGGTGTACCGGAAGAACAACCAAATCTTGGGAAAAATCACAGCCGGCAATCCAACACCAGCTGCCCCTCATGCGTTACACCATTCAGGTCGGGGCATTCTCAAATATGAACAACGCCGTTCGGCTGACCGAAAAGCTGCGCACCAAGGGTATTAATGCCTATCATTTTAGGCATGCTTCGGGACTCTACAAAGTGCGCTTTGGCAATTATGCTTCCCGCAATGAAGCCCGCAGCCGGGCCCAAGAATTAAAAGCCATCGGAGCAATTGAGGAGTTTTACCTTGTTGACCCGAGGGAATTCGCCGCCCACAGACAGCCGCTGAATGGCCGTAAACACATCCGGCATGAAATCGTCGAGACGGCGAGGCAGTACATTGGTGTCCCTTATCGCTGGGGGGGCCAATCACCGCGAACCGGATTTGACTGCAGCGGTCTGACAATGGTCGTTTATCGTTTGAACGGTCTCGATCTCCCACGATCATCGCGTCAGCAATGGCAGGCTGGAACCGCTGTCAGGCGCCGTCAGCTGGAGAAGGGTGACCTGGTGTTCTTCGCTACTTCCGGTGGCAGAAAGGTTTCCCATGTTGGCATTTATATCGGAAACGGCAAATTCATTCATGCACCCAGAAGAGGTCAGAACATCAAAATCTCCTCCCTGTCAGGCAAATACTACAAAGCTCGATATGTCGGAGCCCGGAGCTACCTTTAGTTTGGTCAACCGTCTTCTTTTTTAATCTCCACAATCCGGCGCGTCACCGTTTTTCCCTTGCCCAGCTGATATTCCCGGCGGACGACCCTCATGCGTCTCTGCGCAAAAAGCTGGATACAAGCCGGATAGAGTTCCCATTCAAGCTTTAGCCCTTTTTGGCGGATTAAATCGAGAGTATCATCCGGTTGAATCTGAAATGCCCGCTGGCCGATAATCGGTCCGGTATCTTCGCCGTAGTCAATGAAATGAACGGTGCAGCCGCCAACTTTACATCCATAGCGAAAGGTATCGCCGTATCCGTCCACGCCGGCAAAGGCGGGCAGGAGCGCCGGGTGAATATTCATAATACGGGGGCGGTCTCGATCGATATTGACGCGATCGATAAAATAAGGGGTGAGAACCCGCATAAATCCGGCTAATATCAGAAGATCAAAGGGATAGTCATCCATAGCCTCAAGCAGCCGGGCTTCGGCTGTTATGCGTCGTAATAAAAAGGATCTGGCCCCGTCAGGGTTATCCCGGAAATTAAACAGTCTTTGTTTGACAAGCAGGTCATCAATGTCGAGATCATCCGGGGGATTAACGTTCCCGGGTTCCGGGTCCGATTCGAGCGCACGGTAGTCTACGACGAATGTCGGAATAGCGGCCTTCAGGGCTCTATCCAATCCGCGCGCATCCCGTTTGTCCGATCCGACAAAAACGATGCGGCCATCAATTGCGCCCTTGTTGCAGGCTTCGATAATCGCCTGCAGGTTCGTACCGCTTCCCGAAACCAATGCGCCAATTCGGATCTGCTCGGTCAATTGTAATCCTCCCTCTGTCTGAGGCGATTTGCGGCAGCACTATAGCGGTTGTCAGCCTAAGATGGAAAATAGCGTTATCGAATGACGACGCTCTCTTTCGAAGGCTGGATCAAGCGGAACACATTTATGACAACCGATATAAATTGAAGAAAAACTCCGGTAAAAAAATGCCAGAATCACGGTCACAAATCAATGTTTAATTTTTGTTAAGCGCTCTGTATTTTCAAGTCTTTGCGGTCGGCCGGCTCAGAGTGATGCAAGGTTGACAATAGTCATTGCCATCACTATAATGGGGCCATTGTATCATTCTCACAGTGAAAGGATATTGAGATATGTCAGATGGTATTATGGAAATAGATGACGGTAATTTTGAGTCCGAAGTTTTAAAAAGCGATAAACCGGTTCTTGTCGATTTCTGGGCACCTTGGTGCGGGCCCTGCAAGGCGATTGGTCCGGTTGTGAAAGATCTCGCCAACACTTTTGGTGAGCAGATAAAATTCGCCAAATGCAATGTCGACAATAGTCCGGTAACACCCGGAAAATACGGAATCAAAGCCATACCGACCCTCATCTTTTTTAAAGAAGGCGATGTGGTTGAACAGATCACCGGGATGGTTGCCAAATCCAAACTGGAAGAAGCGATTAATAAGCTGTTGTAGCCAAATATAGGCAGTCTGCCCTGACCGAAATTGATCCTTCTCTGCAAATGCTCAAGCTTTCAGATATGCCCTCACACACGATTCACAGCTCAAAACTGGGTCGCCTCATAGCGGTTGCCAGCCTCATCCTGATCGTCGGCTCAGGTTGTTCCTCCCTGAAAAAAACATGGAATGCGATCATCGGCAAGGATGATACCGGAACGGCGCAGGAACTGGCATGGGATGGCATGGATGCTTATGAAGACGGCAATTACAAAGATTCCATTGAGCATTTCCAGAAGCTGAAAGACTGGTATCCATTTTCTAAGTATGCCATCCTGGCCGAGCTGAAGATCGCCGATGCCCACTATCATCTGAAGCAATACGAAGAAGCGATATTCGCCTACGAAGAGTTTGAGAAGCTGCATCCTCGCAACGAAGCCATTCCATATGTTATTTATCAAATTGGTCTTTGCTACTATGAGCAAATCGATACCATTGATCGAGATCAGACCTCTGCGCGCAAAGCGCTTGAAACATTTCAGCGGTTGCACAAACAGTTCCCTAATGACAAGTACGCAAGCAGTGCCAATGAGCACATACCGAGATGCTTAAAGAGCCTGGCCGGAAATGAATATTATATCGGTGTTTTTTATTATAAATCCAAACATTATCCGGCGGCTTTGCAACGCTTTATGTCAGTTCTCTCCAATTATCCTGACGTTGGCTATCATCAAAAAGCGCTGTCCTATATCGCAAAATGTGAGGCCTCGATAGCAAAAGAGAATGAGGCCGAATAAAAAATCCTTTACACCCGCCTGATATTCGTGTACAGATTCAGGTTTTCTGAAATCAATAACCAACGTTGAATAAAGACGAGGAGAATTAAGATGTCCCGGATGTGTGAAATATGTGGCAAAAAACCAATGGTTGGCAATAATATCAGTCACGCCCACAATGTAACCAAGCGCAGGTTCAATCCAAATTTGCAGCGAGTGCGGACGCTCTCAAATGGCAGAGTTAAAAAAATGGTCGTTTGTACCAGTTGTATTAAATCCGGATCGGTTGTTAAAGCACCATAAGAAATGTAGAATGAAAATTGAATAATGAATAATTAAGGTATGTTGTCTATTTATAAGATAGAATTCCACAATTATTCAATCTTCAATATTCAATAGTCATTTGTAAAACTCACCCCACCCTTCTGACATCCTGCACCAGCTTGACCTTCCGGACCGCGGACAAGATTTTGTCCAGGTGGTTGGTATCTTCCACGCCAATGGTAAAATAGCTGTCGACCATTTTGTTTTCCCGGGTCTCTGAACTCGCGTTAAGAATATTGGCACCGTATTTGCTGATATTGCCAACCACATCCGCCAGCAAGCCAACTCGGTCATGTGAGATGATTTGGATCTTGACCGGATAGGTTTCAGCGGCTCCCTGATTCCATTCGACTTCGATCTGGCGCTCTGGATTCATACGCAACGCGTTGGTGCAATTGGTTCGGTGGACGGTGACCCCATACCCCCGGGTAATATAGCCGATAATCGAATCACCGGGTACCGGCTGACAGCATTTGCCGAACCGGATCAAAATATCATCGACACCCTTGACGAGTACACCGTCTTTGAGCCTTTTTTTGCGGGTTACGCGACCGACGAGTTTATTGAATATCGATTCCTGACTCGTATCGGGCTCCTCTTTGGGTGCGATTTTACGCACCACCTGCAGCGGAGTAATTTTTCCGTACCCGACATTGGCCATTAAATCTTCGACGGATTTAAATCCGAAATGGGACCCGACGTCCGCCATCTGCTCGGTTTTCATATACGCATTGAAATTAAGTCGTTCCTTGCGGAATGCCTTTTCGAGCATTTCGCGGCCCAGACTGATACTGCGCTCTTTTTCCTGGGTTTTAATCCAGTGTCGTATCTTGGAGCGCGCCTTGACGGTTTTGACGAATTTTAGCCAGTCTTTGCTGGGGTGGTGATTATTCGTGGTGGTGATTTCAACGATATCACCGGTTGCCAATTGATGTGACAACTGCACCAGCTGTCCGTTGACTTTGGCGCCGGTACATTGATTGCCAACCTCCGTATGGATCATGTACGCAAAGTCAACCGGGGTCGCACCGTTGGGCAGGGTTTTTATTTCGCCCCGGGGTGTAAATACGTAGACCTCATCCTGAAACAGATCGATGCGAACATTTTCAAGAAACTCGCCGGGGTCCAGAAAATTCTCCTGGTTTTCAACCAGATCCTGAATCCAGCCAATCTTTTCACCGACCTGCTCATCAATGCGCTGGCCTTCTTTATAGCTCCAATGGGCAGCAATCCCCGATTTCGCGACACGATCCATATCCCAGGTTCTGATCTGGATTTCCATGCGTTCACCATAGGGTCCGATGACAGTCGTGTGCAGGGACTGGTACATGTTGGGTTTAGGTCGAGCCACGTAATCCTTGAACTTATGATCGATCGGCTTCCACATGGAGTGGATCAAACCCAACGCTTCGTAACAATGGGAGATGGAATCCAATATAATCCGAAAGGCAATGATATCATAAATTTCTTCAAAGGGAAGATTCTGCGAAATCATCTTGTTAAAGATGCTGAAATAATTCTTATTGCGCCCCAACACCTCGCAGCTCAGATTGGATTCATCCATCTTTTTTTGAATGAAGTCTTTGACCGTTTGCATGTACTTCTCGCGCTCTGCCCTGGATTTGGCCACCAGATTTTGAATGCGCGTATATTCGTCGGGTTGCAGGTGTTTAAATGAAGTTTCCTCAAGTTCATTCTTGATCCAGTATATACCAAGGCGGGCGGCAATTGGGGCATATATGTCCAGTGTTTCTCTGGCGATCTTTTTGCGTTTATTGGGTTTATGGAATTCTAGCGTCCGCATATTGTGCAGACGGTCGGCCAATTTGATCAGTATAACCCGGATATCATCAGCCATGGCCAAAAACATTTTGCGGAGACTTTCAGCCTGGCGGGCCCGGGAGCTGTGGAAGGTTAGGCTGCTGAGCTTGGTCACACCGGATACGATATGACGCACTTCGGGACCGAATAGCGCTTCAATATCCTCCGGAGCGGCGTGGGTGTCTTCAATCACGTCGTGCAGAAAACCGGCTGCGACACTGATGGCATCCAGCTTCATATCGGTCAATATGCCGGCCACTTCGAGGGGGTGGGATAGATAGGGTTCACCGGATAGCCGGACCTGCCCCTCATGAACTCTGGCGGAATAAATGTAGGCGCGCTCAATGATACCCAGATCGGCTTCCGGATGGTATTCACTGATTTTGTCTATGACATCATTAACACGAATCAATTTAATTCACTCGCTACCCGACAGTAGCCACCGATATCAGCTTTATTATTCTAATTACAGAACCCCTCAGTTAATAATAATCGACATCCATCATCCAGTATCCAGCATCCGGCCAAAAGTTAATATGCTTTTGCAAAAATCGCCTGGCAGGTGCCTGGCTTGCCGCAGCAGATACAGGGTCCTGGATTTCCCTCCTGTTCAAAGGGTATACAACGGATGGTTACGGTCAATTTCTCTTTTATTTCAAGCTCGCAAGACGGATCGCCGCACCATGCAGAAAGCGCAAAGCCACCGTGTATCTCAGGCTTTTCGGAGTTTTGCGGTGTAAAAAATTCAGAAAATTTATCTTTTTCAGCGATACTGAGCGTATGGTCTTTACGGAAGGCATCCGCCCGTGCAAACAGATTCTGCTGGATCTCATCCAACAGATCCGGAATTTCGACAACGAACTGATCGGTCTGAACCGAGGTCTTTGCGTTGTGAGGATGATCACGTCGTGCAAAGTAGACTGAATCCTGAGCAATATCGCGAGGTCCGATCTCGACCCGCAGGGGAATTCCCTTTTTAATCCAGTCCCAACCGCGTGCTCCGCCGGTATCGCGATCGTCAATTTCGACAACGATCTTGCGATGCTGGTAGTAAATGTCTCTCAAGCGCGCGGCCAGTTTCTGGACGTAGGCCATCACCTGCTCGCGCTCGCCTTCTTTTCGAATAATCGGCAACAGTACGACGTGGGCCGATGCCACCCGCGGCGGCAGAATTATGCCGTCATCATCACCGTGAATCATGATCACCCCTCCAATCAAACGGGTGGATGATCCCCAGGAAGTGGTCCACACGTAGTCTTCAGTTTCTTTGGCGGTTTGAAACTTGATCGCCGATGCCCTGGCAAAGTTTTGTCCGAGAAAATGGGATGTTCCGGCCTGTAAGGCCTTGCGATCCTGCATCATGGCCTCTATGCAGAGTGTATCAACCGCACCGGGAAATCGCTCGGCGGCGCTCTTGGCGCCGCGAACGACCGGCATTGCCAGGTGCTCTTCGGCCATCCGGGCATAGACATCGAGCATCAGCCTGGTGCGTTCGATGGCCTCATCGCTGGAGGAATGGGCGGTGTGGCCTTCCTGCCACAGAAATTCACTGGTTCTCAAAAATATACGGGTTCGCATCTCCCAGCGGACCACATTGGCCCATTGATTGATCAGGATGGGCAAATCACGATAGCTGCTGACCCACTTTGCGAATGAATCCGCGATAATCGTCTCCGAAGTCGGCCGAACCACAAGCGGTTCGGTCAGAGCGCCGGCCGGCAGCAAAGTTCCGCCGGTGCTTTTTTCCAGCCGGTGATGGGTGACCACGGCACACTCTTTGGCGAAACCCTCCACGTGTTCGGCCTCTTTTTCCAGAAAACTCAAAGGGATGAACAACGGAAAATAGGCATTTTTTACGCCTGTCGCCTTAAACATATCATCCATAACCCGTACGATATTTTCCCAAAGGGCGTATCCCCAGGGTTTTATAACCATGCACCCCCTGACCGGTGAACGTTCCGCCATATCCGAAGCCTTGATCACCTGCTGATACCATTCCGGATAATCCTCTGCTCTGGTTGGTGCAATTGCCGATTTAATTTTGCTCCCCATTTTCTTCCTTTCAATTGTGCCGGTTGTTATAAATCGGTTTGTGAAAAGCTGCGTTCGCAAGCTGCCACCTCAGCCATTAAGACCTCAACCAGTTTTTCCTGTGGAAATTTTTTTACCACTTTACCCTTGCGAAACAAAATTCCGGTTCCATCGCCGCCGGCAATTCCAATATCGGCTTCACGTGCTTCACCGGGACCGTTCACGACGCACCCCATAATTGCAATCTTTATCGGTGTAGCCGTTGACAGCAGTTCTTTTTCGACCTGGTCGACGATATCAAACAGAGCGATGTTGCAACGACCGCAGGTGGGGCAGGAGATAATCTCCGGACCCCGTTGTCGAATGCCCAGTGCCTTGAGAATCTCGTAGCCAACCCGCACTTCTTCGACGGGATCCCGGGTCAGGGACACGCGAATCGTGTCTCCAATACCCTCTGCCAGCAACGTTCCGATGCCCATGGCCGATTTTACGATCCCGGAGTACAGGGTACCGGCCTCGGTTACGCCCACATGCAACGGCAGATCGGTCCTGGCAGACAACAATCGGTAGGCATCCACCGTTCGAGGGACATCCGATGCTTTTATTGAAACTTTTACGGCGTGAAAGTCAAGGGATTTCAGAAGATCAATATTTCGCAGGGCACTATCAACCATGCCCCGGGCCGTTACCCCGTCATACTTTTTGAGGATGTCTTTTTCAAGTGAACCGGCATTTACGCCGACACGTATGGAAATTCCGTGATCCCTTGCGCAATCGACAACCGCCTTAACCTTATCCGCACTGCCGATATTGCCGGGATTAATTCTGAGGGCGTCAGCACCTGACTTTAACGCGGCAATCGCCAAGCGGTAGTCAAAATGAATGTCAGCAATAAGCGGAATGCTAATTCGGGATTTAATACTGGAAATGGCCGCTGCAGCATCCATGTCCGGCACTGCCACCCGGATAATTTCACAGCCGGCTTTTTGCAGTCTCTCGATTTGAGATACTGTCGCCTCGATGTCCGAAGTCGGGGTGTTGGTCATGGACTGGACTGCAATGGGCGCCATATCGCCCACAGGCACATGACCCACCATGATCCGACGCGTTTTCTTTCGATCGACGATCATAGACATATTGGAATTCCTGCCTTACCGAAGTTAAATTTGCCATACGGCGGCCTTGACATATCGGATGCGATGATAGTCGGGCAACCGGCCGGCGGTCAATTGCAAACAAACGCCAAACTATGGTATACTTAGCCAGAAATCACCATAAATTACGGGATTTAAAGCCTATAAGACTATCAAACAAGCGAATTATATTCAAGCCTGGAATTTTTGATACGATTTCTAAATACCCTCAAATAATTTTGATTCAATTCGTTGTTGTCAATGGACGGCAACGGTGCAATGATGGTGGTGCCGAGATTTTAACTGCAGAAAAAAGGAGACTTAGTCGATGACAAGGGACAAAGGACAGAAATTCTCGGACAAGCACGGTCCGGATGCTCAGGCGGATCCGGATATTAAAGAAAAAATTGTCGATAATGTCAAGGACGGGGAGCTGGCATGTGCCGTGGCGTTTAAAATTGCCGCAGAGCTGGATGTCTCGCCGTCTGAGATCGGTAAAACCGTAGATTTGCTCGATCTGAAATTAAGCAAGTGCCAGTTGGGACTATTCGGCTATAAACCCCATAAAAAAAAGGTCACCGCCCGGAAAACCCAAAATGAACAGATGGAAGCATCAATCCGGGATGCCCTGGTTGACGAAAAACTTGCCTGCCGCGATGCTTGGGCTATTTCGGAACACCACAATGCTCGGAAAATGACCGTAAGCAGCGCATGCGAATTTCTCGGCATCAAAATCAAACCCTGCCAGCTCGGAGCGTTTTAGCAAAGAGCTTGGGGCAAAGCACGTGAAGACTGCAAACTGAAATATCGATCATAACGGTCTCAAAAATCTCAACCAACAGCGATGATTCCCTCTGCAATCGAATATTTTTTCCGTAAACGGCGGTCCATTCAATTTATCATTGTCATACTTTGGATCCTTGCCGTTGTCTACCTCTTGAATCCGATTGTTGAGAATCATAAGTTCAGTACCCTGCACAAAATAAGGAAGGACGGGCATATCACGGTCCTGACCCGCAATACACCCCACTGTTATTACCTTTATCGCGATGAACCCATGGGCTTTGAATTCGAGCTGGCCAGGGAATTTGCAGACTATCTGGGCGTTGAGTTGAAAGTCAATATTGCCGAGACCTGGGAAACGATGATCCCCGCCTTGTACGACGGAGCCGGCGCCTTAATTGCGGCAGGGATGACCATCACGCCCAAAAGACAAAAACAGGTGTCTTTCTCAGATGGATATATGGATATTCAACAATATCTCATCGCCTATCGCAACGGTCCTAAAGTCAAGAAACTGGCGGACCTCTCCGGCAAAACGATCCACGTGCGGCAGGCCACGTCCTATCAAGACCGACTTGAAGAACTGCAGCACGAGGGAATGGAGCTATCCATCACGCTTCACCCCGATATGCCGACCGAAGAGCTGATTCAGCAGGTCTCAACAGGTCAGATCGAGTTCACAATTGCCGACAGCAACATCGCGCTGCTCAATCAACGCCATTACCCGGGGGCCGTAATGGCCTTGCCGGTCAATGACCAGCAGGTCCTGGGCTGGGCCGTACATCCCCAAGCCCGACATCTCAAGAAAAGGATAAACGCCTTTTTCAAGGCTATCAAAGAAACCGGCAGGTTCGATGAGCTTTACAATAAATACTATGGCAGCATTACCAGCGTTGACTATGTCGACCTGAAAGCATTCCACCGCAATATCAAAAAGCGACTTTCCCGCTACAGCCCATTTATAAAGGCGGCCGCCAAAGAACATGGTTTCGACTGGCGTCTGATTGCTGCCCAGATCTATCAGGAATCGCATTTAAACCCCCGGGCGAAAAGCCGGGCCGGGGCGCGGGGCCTGATGCAGCTGCTTCCGAGCACAGCCCGCAGCCTCGACATTACCGATATCTACAATCCGGTTGAAAATATTAACGGCGGCGTACGTTATTTAAAAAAACTGTATGATCGATTTGATAAAGCGGACGAAAATAATCGGTTGCTAATTGCCCTGGCCGCCTACAATGCCGGACAGGGGCATGTTCAGGATGCCCGCAAGCTGGCGCGAAAAAAGAAACTCGACCCAAATCTGTGGGAATCGTTGGCCAAAACACTGCCGTTGTTAAGATACCGCAAATATTACAAGCATGCCAAGTATGGCTACTGCCGTGGTACCGAGCCGGTGCGGTACATTAAACAGATTATGATATACTATGATATTTTGAAGCGGCAGGGAATCGAATACGGTGAAGTGCAGGCTCGACTCAGAGATGAAGGGTAGGATTGAGGGGGGCTGGCAGTGTTCAGGTTTCAGGTTTCAGCACGCTTAAATTTAGGGATTAAGGAATTGAGGCATCAAAGGATTAAATCAATAGCAAGATAAAATTCGCACAATCCCTAAATTCCTTAATCCCTAAATTCCCAAATTTGACGGTCTCGTAAAAAGTCAGAATTCTCGAAATTTGGTCTCGTAACGCGTTGAAATTATTTATTGCGAGTTTTAACTTTGGTGCCTTTTGCGCTTTTTTGCGGCCATATCAATATTAATAAATAAGATTGACAGAATACCTTAGTTTAATAAACGGCTCGCTCGCCCACAAACGGATTGGTCCGTTTTTCCGTTCCGATGGTCGTTGGATTGTTGTGACCCGGATACACAACAAGGTCCTCATTCAGCGTAAACAACTTCTGCTGAATACTATTCTTAAGCGTTTCAAAACTGCCCCCTGCAAAGTCCGTACGCCCGATAGATCCCGCAAACAATGTATCCCCGACAAACACTTCAGTATCGGTGTAGAGTGAAATCCCACCCGGAGTGTGTCCCGGCGTGTGCAGCACGGTCAGGGTGATGTCACCGAAATTCACCTGATCGCCGTCTTCAATCTCCCGATCCGGGGGCGGTGAATTTTCGGCTACCATGCCCCAAGCCGCAGCACTACTGGCTAGCTGGCTGAGCATCGGCGTATCAAGGGCGTGGATTAAAATTGGGGCCCCGGTAGCCTCCTTGAGCTTCCGGTTCGCGCCCACATGATCAAAATGTCCATGGGTATTGATAATGAGTTTGGCGGTCAGGTTATTATCAACCAGGGTTGCAAGGATCCGATCCGGTTCATCACCCGGGTCAATAACAGCAGCTTCGGCGGTGTTCTCACAACCCAGTACAAAACAGTTTGCCATAATCGGCCCTACGGCCAGTGTCTTAACGATCACAATAATCTCCTTCAAATTCAGATGTCAGATATCAGAAGACAGAAGACAGATGTCAGAAAACTGAAGACAGATGTCAGAAAACTGAGGACAGATGTCAGAAAACTGAAGACAGAAAACTGAAGACAGAGAATAGAAGGCGGATGTCGAGAAGCAGAAAACGAATGTGCCCTTTCAATTTTTAATGACGGAGCAAAGCGACATCTACCAAACTTCAATAATCAATTTTCAATCTTCAATTCCGGCCTATCCAGTATCAAGCATCCAGTATCCAGTATCAACTATCAGGTTTCTGTCACTTCACGATCCATTTCTGCCGCGTTCAATTCAAAATTTCCCTCTTTTTCCAAAGCATTCCGGATGCTGTCCATGATTCCATTTATAAAAGCGCCGGATTCTTCGGTACCAAATTTTTTCCCAATATCAACTGCTTCATTAATCGTCACCTTTGGCGGGATATCATCGCAAGAAGTCAATTCAAATACAGCCACTCGCATCACGTTGCGATCAACGCACGACATGCGGCTGATTTTCCAATTTTTGGAAAACCGCTCAATAACCGCGTCGAGTTTATCCCTGCCGTTTATGACGCCGTTGACCAGAGTCATGAAAAATGGTCTGGCTTTTTTAGGTGGTCGAAAATTTTCACAGAAGCTTTCCAGCATCCTGGCCGATACATCACCCCGCATATCCATGAAGAAGAGCGCCTGCATGGCGAGTTCCCGCGCCTGGCGACGAGTGCCCATAATCAAATCTAATCAATAATATCAAATAAGTTTGCCATCTCTACCGCTGCCATAGCCGCCTCCCACCCTTTGTTGCCGGCTTTGGTGCCTGCGCGTTCAATTGCCTGCTCGATGGTATCAACGGTAATCACACCGAAAATAACCGGAATGACAGCCTCGACACTGACCGATGCAACACCTTTCGACACTTCAGCGGCTACATAGTCAAAATGCGGCGTGGAGCCGCGAATGACAGCGCCTAAACACACAATCGCATCAAATCGATTCGCCTGGGCCATTTTTTTTGCCACAAGCGGGATTTCGAACGCACCTGGCACTCTTACAACCTCGATATCAGAATCTGAGGCACCGCTGCGAATCAGAGCGTCAAGGGCCCCGCTTAACAATTTCTCCGTAATGAAGTCATTGAAGCGGCTGACGACCAGCGCGAATTTTTTCCCCTCGGCAATAAGTTTCCCTTCATGAAATTTAGGCATGAATGTTCCTTCCCTGGTTGCGTTTTAGTTCATTGAAATCGTAGAGATGGCTAAACCACATCACGGCGCTGCATCGATATTGAGCGTATGTCCCATCTTAAGCTTTTTGCATTCCAAGTAACATTTGTTGTATTCGTTCGGCGCAACCTCGATCGGGACCTGCTCGATGATACTGAGCCCGTATCCGTCAAGCCCGACCATCTTCTTGGGGTTATTGGTTAAAAGCCTCATCTTGCGCACCCCAAGATCAACCAGGATCTGAGCACCGATACCGTAATTGCGCATATCCGGTTTAAAGCCTAATTTTTCATTGGCCTCGACCGTATCAAATCCTTCGTCCTGAAGCGCGTAGGCCTTGATCTTATTCACCAGCCCGATTCCGCGGCCTTCCTGCCGGATATAAAGCAAGACACCACAGCCTTCCTCTTCCATTTTAGCCATCGCCTTCCGCAACTGGGGCCCGCAATCGCACCGCATGGAACCAAAAATGTCGCCGGTCAGACATTCGGAGTGAACCCTCACCAAAACCGGTTTTTCAGGATCGATTTCACCTTTGATCATCGCGATATGAAGCAGGTTGTCCACGTCGTTTTCGAAGACAACCGCCCTGAAATCACCGGCAATAGTTGTGGGAATTATGGTCTCCGCTGCCCGTCGAATGAACAATTCGGTTCGCATACGATATTCGATAAGATCTGCGATGGTACAAATGCCAATGCCGTGTTTTTCACTAAATTTCTCCAGCGCCGGCATTCTGGCCATGGTACCGTCGTCGTCCATGATTTCGCAGATCACACCGGCCGGAATCAAACCGGCAAGACGGGCAAGATCGACGGCGCCCTCTGTTTGACCGGCTCTTACCATTACCCCGCCATCCTTGGCTCTGAGGGGGAAAATATGTCCGGGTCTGACGAGATCGCGTGGTTTAGCATCTTCGGCAACGGCCGTTAAAATAGTGGTTGCGCGGTCGGCGGCTGAAATACCGGTGGAGACGCCGCAACGGGCTTCTATCGAAACCGTGAAACCCGTACCGTAAGGGGACGTGTTGTTGTCCACCATCAACGGCAGCTCCAGGGCGTCGATTTTATCGGCAACCATTGGCATGCAGATCAGTCCGCGGCCGTATTTGGCCATAAAATTAACGGCATCGGGCGTCACCTTCTCAGCTGCCATACACAGATCGCCTTCATTTTCACGATCTTCATCATCCACGAGGATGATCATCCGGCCTTCTCTGATATCTCTGATGGCTTCTTCTATCGATAATAATGGCATTTTTCCTCTTCGAAACCTTGAATTATCTGAGGCTTCCGTCCCTCAAATCTAAGCGTTATTTCATAAAGCCCGTTTTGACCAAAAACTCGGTATCAAGACCGGATTTTTCGGAACTATTGCGGTTCGCCTGATGCGGCGACCCGGATAAAAACCGTTCCACGTATTTCCCAATCATATCGGTTTCGATATTGACGCGATCACCTTGACTTTTAAAACCAACCGTTGACCATTTGGCCGTATGTGGGATGATACTAACGCTAAAACTACTTCGTTCACAGGCATTGATCGTCAGACTGGTGCCGTCAACGGCAATTGATCCCTTGACAATCATGTAACGGGTCAACGACTCCGCGACCTCAATATTCACAATGATCGCGTTGCCGACTGTTTCCCGCCGCTTAATCATACCGATTCCATCGATATGACCGGAAACCAGATGTCCGTCAATACGATCGGAGAAACGCATGGCCCGTTCCAGATTAACCCGATCACCGATTTTGGCTTCAGCAAGAGTGGTCGTTCTGAGGGTTTCAGGCGAAACGTCGACCTCGAAACGCCGATCATCCAATTTGACGGCAGTCAGGCAGGCGCCGCTGACGGCAATACTGTCGCCTATTTTTGTGTGGTCCAGCACAAAATCAGAGTCGATCGCAAAGCGGCTGCCCTGACCGGTCGACCGGATAGCCCCAATTTTGCCGAAACCTTCTATGATACCGGTAAACATAATATCAAGCGTTTTGTTGGTTGGGCACGTTGAGATAGTTGTGATGGTTGCACTACTATGGAGTAACTGAACCCTCACAACCATATTAACGATCTAATCCAACCTGACCATCCCAAGGGAGAAAGTTAATTACTAATTCTGATTTTACAACCGGGATCAATTATCCGGTAGCGGCGCGAGATAGCCTTCTATCATGACATCATCGCCGAACCGATGAACACTGATGTCTTTGACAGGGATGCTCTGGCTCATCAAATCCGGCCCCGGTCCGCTGCAAATGGGAATACCGTCATCTCCCCCCAGAATTTTGGGAGCATAAAAGAAAAAAACCTTATCGACAATACCGGATCTGAAGGCCGAACTTAACACCCGGCTGCCACCCTCTATCAGGATGCTTGTTAATCCGAGCGCCCCGAGTTGATCCATGAGTGCGTCCATTTCGATCAGGCCGTTTTTCAGCTCGGAACGCAGTACGCTTCCGCCCATTCTTTCCAGGGCGGCAACCTTTTCCGATGCAGGATCCTGGCCGGTTACCACGATGGTCTCGGAATCCGAGGCTTGCTGTAGTAATTTGGCCCGGGGCGATATTGTCAGATGAGTATCCAGAATAATCCTGACAGGATCTTTGCCATCGACGTCCGGCAACCGGGTGGTTAAACTCGGATTGTCGAGGCGGACGGTATTGATGCCGACCAGAATGCCGTCGACTGCATGACGCAGGCGATGGACGAATTGTCGGGCTTTTTCGCCGGTAACCCATTTGGCGTCACCGCTGCGGGCGGCTATGCGTCCATCAAGCGTGCTGGCACATTTGACAAAAATGTACGGCCGCCGGGTGCGGATGAACTTGATAAAGACCTCGTTTATTTTACGGGCCTGTTGCCTGCAAACGCCGGTCGTAACCGGAATTCCCTGCTCCGACAAAAACTTCGCTCCGCCGCCGGCAACATGGGTATTCGGATCCATCATGGCCACGACGACGCGCCTTATACCGGCTTCGATTATCTTTTGGGTACAGGGCGGCGTTCGACCCGTGTGATTGCATGGCTCAAGAGTCACGTAGAGAGTGGCTCCGTTGGCCTGCTCGCCGGCAGCCTCAATCGCATTGACTTCGGCGTGAGGACCGCCGACCATCTGGTGATAGCCGCTTCCCACCAGACGGCCGTCCTTGACAACAACGGCACCCACCATGGGATTCGGTGACGTACACCCAATGCCCTTAACCGCCAAATCAAGGGCCATTTTCATGAAGTATTGATCATCCATAGCTATTCAGAAATCAGAGGACAGACGACAGAGGACAGAATTCTGATCTCTGTCTTCTGTCGTCTGTCCTCTGTCTTCCGTCATCTGCCTGCCGCGGCGTAGCTCGACGTGTCGAGTCGTAGCTGAAAGCGAAGCCTGAAGAGCGAAGACGGGTCCTCAGCTATCTGCCTCCTGCCCTCTATCCTCTGTATTCTCGTTGCCGCTCAGAAGACTTTTCAACTCCGAAACAAAATCATTTACATCCTTGAATTCCCGGTATACGGAAGCAAATCGAACATAGGCCACATCATCCAGTTCGTGGAGTTTAATCATGATTTTTTCTCCAACAACGGAGGCCGAAAGCTCCTTTTCACCCATTTCACGCAAGTCACGTTCCAGGTCATCAATAAATTCTTCGATAATATTCATACTGATGTCGCGTTTTTGACACGCTTTTTGAATTCCGCTGCGAACTTTCTCCCGATTAAAAACCTCCCGGCGACCATCTTTCTTGATAATCATAATCGGGATTTCTTCAATGTGTTCGTAGGTGGTGAAGCGACGGCTGCAATCGATACATTCCCTGCGTCGACGGATCACACTCGCATCCTTGCTTAACCTGGAATCAATAACCTTGTTGTCAATCTCCCCGCAAAAAGGACATTTCATCTGCGTTCCTCTCGCCTGTCGAAGTCTGTTTGTTGTCAGCCAGCGGATTCTGCGTCGTAGCGGACGGCCTTAATAATTGTAAGCTCCGATAATATATACCAATTCCAATAACCGCAAGTAAAAAATGGCTGGGCATCAAGGTCGGAAGCGGAACGGTGGCAGGTATGCAGGAAACGACTGAAAATTACAAATCAGGATTTGTATTTTGACAGAATCAAGGTTCCATTGGTACCGCCGAAACCAAAAGAGTTGGTCATTGCATTCTCAACCTTGGCCTCGCGAGCGGTATTGGGGACATAATCCAGGTCGCACTCCTCGTCCTGATTCTCATAATTGATGGTCGGAGGGATCAAGTCGTGGTAAACCGTCAGAGCCGTGAAAACCGTCTCCACTCCACCGGCGCCGCCCAGCAGATGGCCGGTCATTGACTTGGTTGAACTGACGGCCAAGGAATACGCATAATCCTTGAAAACGGATTTGATGGCACGGGTTTCATAGAGATCGTTTAATTCAGTGGAAGTGCCATGGGCATTGATGTAGTCAATTTCGTCTGCTTCGAAACCGGCATCCTCGATGGCGGCCTGCATGCAGCGGACGGCACCATTGCCGTCCGGAGGCGGTGAGGTCATGTGATATCCATCGCCGGTCATACCGTAGCCGGTAACTTCGGCATAGATTCTGGCATCCCGGGCGAGAGCGTGGTCAAGGGCCTCTAAAATTAATATACCACCGCCTTCTCCCACGACAAAACCATCCCGGTCGCGGTCAAATGGGCGGGACGCTTTTTCAGGTTCATCGTTACGGGTGGAAAGCGCTTTCATGGAATTAAAGCCGGCCACGCAGGAAGGGCTGATGACGGCCTCGGTGCCGCCCGTAATCATCGCATCGGCCGCTCCATTCTGGATGAGTTTAAACGAATTGCCAACAGCGTGGGTTCCAGCGGCACAGGCGGTCGCCAGAGAGGAATTCGGACCCTTGGCGCCAAAAAGGATAGAGATCATGCCGGGGGCCATGTTGCCAATCATCATGGGGATAAAAAAGGGACTGACCCGCTTGGGTCCCTGATTGGAAACCCGCAATACCGTATCTTCCATAAATCTCAACCCGCCAAGACCACAACCGGTTATGGCGCCGATCCGGTATTCATTGGAGCTATCAATAACGAGGCCGGAATCATCAATAGCCATGCGGCTCGCCGCCAGGGCAAAAGCGATAAACGGTTCGACCCGTTTGGCATCTTTTTTGGGCATGAAATCCTCAGGGTTAAAATCCTTGACCTCGGCGGCAATTTTCGTTTGATAGTCAGTCGTGTCAAAACGGGTAATTTCGGCAATGCCGGATTTACCGGCGCACAGAGATTTCCACGTTTGCTCAACACCGATGCCCACAGGGGTAACAAGCCCCAGACCTGTTATGACAACCCGTCTATTCAAATTTCCTCACTTTCAGCCAGAACTAAAATCCATCTGAGACCAACATGCATGTGATCAATAACCGCAAACCGGCAGTGCCAAAGAATGAACGCCTATGCCCATCCTGACGGTCAACCGGTTTGACGCGACCCGGCTGCGTCATCATGCCTTGTCAACTCGCCGGACCCAATGCTCCCGGCGAGGCGCCAATTCTAATGTTCGTGTACGTAAGCGATGGCGTCTTTGACAGTTGCGATTTTTTCGGCATCTTCATCCGAAATTTCCACATCGAATTCTTCTTCCATGGACATTATTAATTCGACCAGATCGAGAGAATCCGCCCCCAGGTCATCCACAAAAGACGCTTCTGGAACCACTTCTTCCGGATCCACACTCAACTTTTCTGCAATGATCTTCTTAACTTTATCTTCTATCGACATTCGCCTTGCCTCCTCCCCCGGATACCTCCGGAAATAATAGTTGTTGATTATTTTTTGGTTAAATTGGTTTCAATCGTTCTAAACGGACTCGACCCTCACAATCATCTCACATATACATGCCGCCGTTCACCTGTATCACCTGGCCGGTTATGTAAGCTGCTTCATCGGATGCGAGGAAGACAACCGCTGCCGCAATGTCTTCCGGCGTCCCGACCCGACCGAGTGGTATCTGGCTGATCATCATCTCCTTGGCCTTATCGGCAAGGCCCGTGGTCATATCCGTATCCACATAACCCGGCGCAACCACATTGGCGGTGATACCCCGGGATGCCAACTCTTTGGCAACGCCTTTGGTCAGGCCGATGATGCCGGCTTTTGATGCGACGTAATTGGCCTGACCTGGATTCCCGCTCATCCCTACCACGGAAGAAACGTTGACAATACGGCCCGATCGCTGCTTCATCATGGTTTTGGTGACTGCTTTTATACAGTTGAAAGTTCCCTTCAGGTTAATATCGAGGACATCGTCCCAGTCAGCTGATTTCATCCGGACGATCAGCCCGTCTCGGGTGATGCCCGCGTTGTTGACCAGAACATCGATGCGTCCGGTTTGATCCAGGGCCCGCCCGACAAATTCGGCAACATCTTTTTCGTCGGCAACATTCACCTGAAGGCTGGTCGCACTTCCGCCGGCTTCGGCCACCAGTCTTTCCGTTTCAACCGCAGCCCCGGCCGCCGATGAGTAATTAAAGTAAATTCGGTTTTCGGGTCGGGCAAACGCTTTGCAAATCCCTCTGCCGATTCCCCGGGATCCACCCGTTACCAGGATCGTCCGCTTGGCGTCGTCTGTCATTATTACCTCTCAAAAACCATGTCGGCCAGTTGATCCATGTCCGGTATCCGATTGCACATACCGGTTGCCAACTCGTTGTGGGAAATCTTCGCCAGAAATTCGGCGGTCGCCGCCCCATCGAATTGACCGCTGCCGACGACGATGTCGAGGATTTTGTGGTAAACAACTTGCGAAACCTCGCCGGCAAAAAGCCTGGCGATAATCTTTAGCTTATCAGCATCGGAATCACCCCGTTCAATAGCCCGGCGGGCTTTGCGTGCCAGGCTGGCGCCGATCTCGACATGTACCGCCATGTCCGCCAGTGCAAACATAATGATCTGCTGGCGGGTTAGGCGATTGTCATTGACCAGAGAGATGACCTGATTCAATGCGTCAGCCGAGAGGGCGTAAGGTCGACAGCCCAGATCAGCAGATTCGGCATGCAGCTGATTCATTTCGTCCCTGATGGACTGATAAAATTCACCTTTTGTTTTGCGGGTTTTCTTCCAGCGCATGGTACTGATCAGGGTTTGCTGAATTTCGCTGGTGCCTTCGTAAATGCAGGTAATACGAACATCCCGCTTGATCTTTTCAACCTCATATTCAGCAATGTAGCCATATCCTCCCAGAGCCTGCATGCAATCCTCGGCCGCCTTATTGGCGGTCTCCGTGGCGTACAGTTTGGCAATGGAACCTTCAACTTCGAGATCCTGCTCGCCTGCATCCAACCGTTCAGCGACCTCCTCTATGTATGCGTCCACAGCGGTCAGCCGGACCACATGCGGCACAATCAATTTGTGTGTGTAGCCCTGCTTTTCGGACAAAGTCGTTTTAAACTGAACTCGTTCTTTGGAGTAAGGAATGGCAATTTCGAGGGCGGCTTCTCCGCCGCCCAGGGCCATAGCTGCAACCATCAGGCGGGTATAGCCGAAAACCTTGCTGGCCTGTTTGATACCATGCCCCGGGACGCCTCCGATCAGGTTTTTAACCGGCACGAATACATCGGTGAAGGTTAGCGGGGAAGTGTTTGAAGCCCGGATGCCATGTTTCTCTTCCCCTTTACCGGCAACATAGCCTTCGGTGCCTTTTTCCACCACGAAAAAAGTAGCCCCCTCGGGCGTATTGGCCAATACTGTGATGTAATCGGCATACAGACCGGTGGAGATAAACTGCTTGCTGCCGTTTATAACATACCCGGTGATCTCTCCGGCATCGTCTGTGATTGGATCGGCCTTGGTTTTGATGGCCACCAGATTGCTGCCGGCATCCGGCTCGGTCACGGCATAAGCGACCAGGGTGTCGCCTTCGGCTATGCGGCCAAGCCATTTCGCTTTCTGTTCTTCCGTACCACCGACAATCAACGGATCGGCCCCGAGCTGTATGGCAAAAAAGGCGGTTGTAACCCCCAGACAGATCTTTGCCATTTCACGCGTAATGGCACAGCTGTCCCGGGCACCGCCTCCCATACCACCGTATTCTTCAGGAATCATCAACAGCTGCAGCCCGATCTCGGGCCCCAGCATCTCACGAATCGTATCCTCCGGAAAAATCTCGTCTTTGTCATACTCTAGAATTTTATCCTTGGTTAAAAGCCTTTTTCTAAGCTGACCGATAGTGTCGAGAACCATCTGTCTGGATTCGAAATCCAAACCTGTCAGTTCGTTAGCCCCGGAAGTAAAATCTGCTGCCATCTGTCTTTATCCTTGGTTAAATTTCAGCACTCGGATACTGTCATCCGACCGAAGTATCGTTGATATGTTGGTTAATACTGGGATTCCGTCAAAAGTTGATTTTTAGAATGGGAAAAGGTGGATATCCTAAAAAGTCATTCGAGACGTCGATTTCATATTCACTTGAAGAATTTTGCAGCATAACCGGAAATAATGGAGTTGTGCATTTCTGAATCAGCTTGGACTTATTTAAGATTCGGATTCTCACTACTGCGTTGAATAAAGGTTAGAACCATTTCTAACGTTTAATTCTCGTCTGTTGTTACAACAGTGCGACCTCTGTAGGAACCACAACTTGGACAGGCATGATGCGGCAGCGTCGCTTCACCGCATTCAGGACAGGTCGAAAGATTGGGTGCTGCCGCTTTTTTGTGGGTTCTTCGCTTGTCACGCTTCGATTTCGACGTTTTTCGCTTCGGGACCGCCATAAGTAATCTCCTAACTATCTAATATATTTATAAAATATTGTTTAAAAAGCGCTAACTGAAATGATGCGTTCTAGTAATTTAAATTAAACATAAAGTCAAGCAATTTTCGCACGGTTATTGAAATTTGTATGCTTGTGCTGTTTTGCCTTCTATGTTATGGAATGGTCCCGTTTGATAGCAAATACTATATTATAACCGATTAATATCATTTGTCAAATTTAATTGGTGCCATGGTTTGATGACATTTGTTTTTTTAATAAGTGCAGGATCTTAGGAAAATGGAAACTGCGATAGTGATCCGTAAAATATCCATTATCTCAATAAATCTTTACTTAATATTTACTCAAATGAGCTATTTCTAGTAATTCAGAAAAAAAGTTATTTAATATAATTATAATAGCTTATCAAATATTCTGGGAGCCGGGATTAACTTTTTATCAAAATAGATAGGCAAAATTATGCAAAAAATTATTACAAGATTTCCCCCCAGCCCGACCGGCTATCTGCACGTCGGCGGCGCTCGAACGGCGTTGTTCAACTGGTTGTACGCCCGTCACAGCCAGGGCGAATTTATCTTACGCATAGAAGATACGGATATCAAGCGATCGACCCAGGCATCGGTAGATGCTATTTTTGAGGCTCTTGAATGGCTTAAGATAGATTGGGACGCGGGGCCTTTTTTTCAATCCCAACGTTTCGACATTTACCGCGAGTATATTCAAAAGTTGATCGATTCCGGTAACGCCTATCACTGTACTTGCACTCCGGAAGAAATAGAAGCTATGCGACAGAAGGCTATGGCGCGCGGAGATAAACCTCGCTATGACGGTACCTGCCGGGAAAAGGGATTGGGCAAAACGCCGGATGCGGTGGTGCGCTTCAAAGTGCCACAAAGGGGAACCACCGTGGTCGAAGACGTCATCAAAGGTAATATCGCGTTTCAGAATGATGAGTTGGATGATTTTGTCATCTGCCGCAGTGACGAAACGCCCACCTATAACTTCGTCGTGGTCGTTGATGATATTACCATGAACATCAACACCATTATCAGAGGCGACGACCACGTGATGAATACACCCAAGCAGATTTTGCTCTATCACGCTCTGGGAAGTCCGCTGCCGACATTTGGTCATGTGCCCATGGTGCTCGGCAAGGACAAGGCCCGTCTGAGCAAACGGCACGGGGCCATGTCGGTGACCGCTTACCGCGATATGGGCTATTTGCCCGATGCCTTCATCAATTATCTGGTTCGGCTCGGCTGGTCCCATGGTGACCAGGAATTCTTTACCCGCGATGAACTTATCCGCGTCTTTGACATAAAAAATATCGGCCGTTCGGCCGGTGTGTTTGACATCGAGAAACTCCAGGCCATCAATGCCGACCATATCCAGGCTGCCGGTCCAGGCGACCTGGTAGAACCGCTAAAACCGTTCATGAAAGAACTTGGAATCGAGATAGAAGCTGGTGATTATGTCGATCGCGTCATCAAAACCCTAAAGCCCCGCAGCAAGACCCTGGCCGGCATGGCGGATGCGTCCCTGTTCTACTTTAAAAATGACATCGTTTATGAAGAAAAAGCGGCCCGCAAATTCCTGAAACCGGCCGTTCTGGAACCGCTGCGATTGCTGGCCGAAGGGCTCGCGTCTTCCGCCGATTTTAGCGAAAAAGCCCTCGAAGACGTGTTTAAGTCGGTAATGGATTCAACCGGGTTGAAACTGGGTAAAATCGCCCAACCGGTGCGCGTCGCGCTGACCGGAAAAACCGCCAGTCCGGGTATTTTCGAAATTATCGCCATCATTGGCAAAGATCGCGTACTGCAGCGCCTGGATAAGGCAGTTGCGTTTATTGAAGGCAAAGCAGAGTCGACTGGCAGGGGATAAAAAATAGAAGGTGAGAAGGCGAATGCCGAAAAAAATCTTGACCCCATAAAAAATATTTTGTAATAAATAAGGTTACCAAACACTGAGGGATCGTCTAGCGGCAGGACGACGGGTTCTGGCCCCGTTAACCCAGGTTCGAATCCTGGTCCC
>JASJCE010000243.1 GCA_030066155.1 Desulfobacterales bacterium
GCCAGACCGGCCAGCAGCATCGGTGCCGCCAGACTGACGGCGGTCTTGATCGCGTCAAAAAAAAATCCGGTCACAAATTCAGGCGTCATTATTTTAGTTATTGGTTGTTGGTTATTCGTTATTGGTTATTCGCTGTTTGCAAACTGCCAAACATTATCAATCGAAAGAATTCCTTCGTTCGTCAATCGTCATTCGTCATTCGTCATTCCCTTTACCCAAACCCCTTCACCAAACTGCCCACCAGCAAGTACCAGCCATCGGCCAGAATAAACAGCATGAGTTTGAACGGCAATGAAACCATGATGGGCGGCAGCATCATCATCCCCATTGACAGCAGAACGCTGGCAACGACCATATCAATAATCAAAAAGGGGACATACAGCAGCAGGCCGATTTGAAATGCCGTTTTGACCTCACTGATGATGAAAGATGGTATCAGCACGGTGGTCGGGATGTCGGTCATATTCTTCGGACGTTTCAGTTTGGCAATGTCGACAAACAAGGCCAGATCCTTTTCCCGGGTTTGTTTGAACATAAAGGCCCGCAGTGGGGATACCGCATTTTGCAGTGCCTCCTGGTGACCGATCTTTTTATCCAGATAGGGTTGGACGGCGGTCTGGTTAATTTGCTGCCAGACGGGCGTCATAATAAACAACGTCAAAAAGAGCGCCAGACCCACCATGACCTGATTGGGCGGCATCTGCATCGTCCCCAGAGCCCGGCGCAACAAAGACAGAACGATCACGATCCGGGTAAAAGACGTCACCATGATCATGATTGCCGGGGCCAGCGACAGCACCGTCATCAGCAGAAAGATCTGCAGTGTCACTGTCGGAGACCCGGGCTGGTCGGCATTGGCGATTCCAACTGAAAAATACGGCGTTGCAAATCCGGGATCGGCTGCCCGGCCGGACATAGCCGGCAGGAATAGCACGGCGACAATGATCAGTGCCGCCAGAAAGCGACGCAGTAAGCGGTTGCAGCATTTCCGAGCATCGTCCTGAAAGCAGCATATCTGGATTGTGTCATCTGGCATATGCTTGACCATTTATCGAAAACGATCGTCCGGGGCCTTTAACCGCCGAAACGATCTCCCCCCGCAGTTAATTCAGGATCGGCTGTTGCGGGCGAGCCATAATTTCGAGCCCATGTTAATCACCGTTACCCGCCGACCTGAATCTGGCAGTCAGTCGCTGCAGATGATCGGAAAATGATGGCTCGGCGACTGAATTCTCCGTCTGTATCGTCTCCAGTATCCGTTTATCCTCTATTTTGGTCAGCAACGAAATGTTGTCGTTGGTAAGACCCACCACCAGAACGGAACCGGGAACCTGGATCAGGGCGATGTTCTTTTTGATTCCCACATACTGGTTGGCAATTACTTTAATCAGTTGTTTGTTTGAGCCGCCCGGATCCTTTTTCAGATATCGCTTCGCAACCCAGAACAGAAGCAGCAGGCCGCCCAGTACGATTCCCAATGCGGTCAGCATTTGAAATGCATTGGAGAAGGCGTCCGGGGTCGAATTCATCGCAACCTCTCGATACGTTCCATAGGACTGATGACCTCGGTCAGGCGAACCCCGTACTTTTCATTCACGACCACCACTTCTCCCCTGGCGATGGGTTTCTGATTTGCCAAAATTTCCAGACTCTCCCCGGCCAGCTTGGACAGTTCGATTACCGAGCCCTGGCCAAGTTTGAGCATGTCGTTGATCAACATTTTGGTGCGTCCCAGCTCTACGGTAATTTCCAGCGGTATATCCAAAACAAATTCCATGTTGACCGACTCATCCACATGGGATTCATCAGGGGCGCTGCGGTCGTCGACTCCCGATTTGGCCCCGTCGGATGAGCTGGATCGCGGCTGTTCGATATTTCCGTCGCTAACGGCCATATCTAATTTTCGCCTCCCTTGTTTGGTTGCAAATTTGCGATCTCCACAGCTCGGTTACCCTTTATGATGCCCGGATAACCGAGAAACTTGGGAATATGATCAACGGTTAACTTGACCAGATCTTCGGGGCCGGTGTCGAGCTGAATGACGTCATCTACCTGAAGGTCCAGCAGATCTCTCACACTGCGAGTTGTTTCTCCCAGCTCCGCAATGAGCGTTATCGGCGTATCCTGCAGGAGTCTGACGAGCTGCTCACTCCAGTTATGTTCCAGGTCCTTTTCACGAAGATACTTGGTTGATAATTTATCTTTAATCGGTTCCAGCATCAGGTAGGGTATGCAAATGTGAAGGTTGCCGTTAAAGATCAGCCCCTTGACGGCAAACACAATCACGACGATGAGATCATTCGGTGAGGCCAGATGCACGAACTCCGGTTTGATCTCCGTCTTTCTAAGCCCAACCCGGATCGGATCAACGATTTTCCAGGCGTTTTCCAGATTGGCCAGAACCTCCAACGCGAATTTGCGCATCATGCGCTGCTCGATCAGCGTGAATTCCCGCATACGCTCGGTCGGTTTTCCGTTTCCGCCGAACATGCAGTCAATCAGGGAGTACACCAGACGCGGTTCGACCGCCAGCATGGCCGATCCGATCAGCGGATCCATGGTAAATACCGTAAAGCTTGTCGGACTGGAAAAGGCACCGATGCATTCGGTATACTTGACCATCTCGGTTGAAACGAATTCGACATCGACCGACCGTTGCAACAGGGCCGCAAAGGATGTGCTCATTAGCCTGGCCAGCTTGTCATAGACTTCCTCCAGCGCATGGAATTGATCTCTCAACATGATGTTTTGGGAAGTCAGATTATAGGCGAGAATCTCCGCATCCGGCTTGACGTCTTCCTCGAGGTCGACCTCCCCTTTGTCCATGGCCGACAGCAGGGCATCGATTTCTTCCTGAGTTAAAATTTGATCAGACATAACAGCGGCCCTTACTGGACGACAAATTCCTTGAAGTAAATGTTGGTTATCTTACCCTGGGTTAAGAAGGCATTGAGTGCGTCCAACATCTCATCCCTGAGGGCGATCTTGCCTTCGACCGAACTGATATCGGTAAATCGTTTGGATGGCAGAATCATCAATATGCGGTCCCGGACCTGAGGCTTACGTTTGGCGATTTCCGCTTCCAGGTCCGCATTTCCCAGCTCCAGATCCATGGTAACCCGCAGGTAACGTTTACCGCCCTTGTCGGCAAGATTGACAATAAAGGTTTCCAGTGAATGGATGGGGCCCAGAGGCTGCTCAATGGATTCTGCGGTCGCCGGTGGAAGGCCGGCATTGGCCTGGTTAACCTGAACATTGATATGGGAAAGTTTATTCCACATTAAAAACAGACCACCGCCCATACCGAGCATCAGGACGACCAAAACACCCAAAATAACGACGAGAATCTTGCTGGACATGCTTCTTCAAAACCTCCGTTATCAGAACGATGTCATTGAGTTATGCTTAAATTGACCGATCGTAAACCGCCGCCGAAAAAATAGAGACAATTCACCGCATTCGATCACTAACGGCCCCTGGAGCCGTTTCTGACGAGAATCGATAACGTTTTCAGCGGAAAATCGGAAATGACCGCTGCACTAATGTAGCAAGTATTGTGCCACAGAATTGTTGTGGTCGCCGTTGGAAGTCCGTTGGCCGACTGGCGCTCGTGACGTCTGAAGGCTATGAATTAAAACAAAAAAAAGGACCCTGTCGGGCGGTATCCGATTTTTTTCAGTCGCGGAATTTAAACTCCGGCAAGCCTGCCCGGCGCAGCGCGCAGGTGTCAATTTGGGTGGAACTTAGTCAACTCTTTGACGATAAATACCCGGAAAATACGACCGTCAGGCTTACTTGGCGTATCGCCCGACTACGGGCTGAAGGATGGGTGCCGCCGGCCGGTCCGGCGGCACCCGATTGGCGAAACGTTGGATCATCGCCACAACTTACCGTTTGATATTGATCAGCTCCGACAGAATTTCATCGCTGGTGGTGATAACCCTGGAGTTGGCTTGGAATGCCCGCTGGGTGGTGATCATTTTGACGAATTCCTGAGCCAGATCGATGTTGGACATTTCGATCGCGTTGGGCGAAATACTTCCCAATCGGCCGTTGCCCGCGACGCCGGGCATGGGCTGTCCGGACTCCAGGGACTCGGCATACAGATTCTGACCCATTTTGGCCAATCCATAATAGCTGGGGAAATCAGCCAGGGCAATTTGATAAGTCGGCGTCAGCTGCCCGTTTGAATATGCAGCGGTTACTACGCCGTCTTCATCGACTGAAATTCCTCGCAGCACGCCGGACGTATATCCGTCCTGGTATTGAAAGGTCGTCGCTGACGGCGATGCATATCCAGTGACATCTCCATTGAGGGCGCCGCTCGCATCGTATAGATCCCAGGTTATCGACAGCGGCGAGGCAGCACCGTTGGCCAATGTAATGGATACCGTCGAGTCGGCCGCAGGGGCGGTTAAATTCCCGAGGCTATCAAAGGTCAGGGGAACCGAAGCGCCGCCGTTTATCGTAACCGGGCCGTTAGGCGCCGGCGCGGATGCGGCAACGGTCCAGGTCTGAGCAGCGGCCTGTTTAGTGAAGGTCAACGTCAGGGGAATGGCATTCCCCAGAGAGTCAAAAACGGACTGGGATGTCGAATAGGTGCCGTTGGTGGGAGTCTGGGAATCCAGGTTGATGTCAAAGGAAAATTCAGTCGTTGCACTCGGTGGCGAAATTCGTTCACCGGGGATACTGATGGTGGTCAGATTCCCCAGGTTACCGTTGGGGTCGATTTCGTAGCCTTGAACCAGATAACCGTCAGGATTTACCATATCGCCCGCATCGTCCAGATGAAACTGCCCGGCCCGGGTGTAGAAATTGGCGCCGGCGTCGTCTTGGACAATAAAAAACCCTTTACCATTGATGGCCAGATCGGTGGGGCTGCCGGTATTTTCGAGTGATCCCTGGGTCCACAGCGGGCTGGCTCCCCAGAATTCCACGCCGCGTCCGATCCCGCTGCTGAGGGAGCCGCCCAAAGATTGGCTCAAAACATTGGCAAATGAGGACCGATTGGATTTGAATCCGGTCGTATTGACATTGGCGATATTGTCGCCAATGACTGTCATGGCCGTAGAGTTGGCGTTAAGACCTGAAATTCCTGCATATAATGAACCTATCATGTTTATTTTCCTCCATTGATCATGTGGTTTGACGGGGGCGCCGAAACTGAAGCGATCTGGGCGGCAGTCTGTGCGTCTGCTAAAGCGGCCACTTCAATTACGTCTCCCAGTGCAATTCTCTGGTTCCCGGAACTCAGAAATGATGTATTGTTTTCAAAAACAACCCGATCTACGATGCCGCGGAATAAAGTCGTCGCCCGGACGGGTTGATCCGCGGCGTCCTCGGCCTGCAGTTCAAAAGAATATTCCCCGGGCGCCATTCGATTGCCTTTGGAATCGGTACCATCCCAGGACAGCGAATGCTTTCCGGCCGCAAGTTTTTCATCTTCGATCTTGGCAATATATTTGCCGGTGGCGTCATAAATACTGACGGTTACCGTTGCGGCGTCATCGTCCAGCTCGAAATGACAGGCGGTCGAACCGCGGTCCCCCAGTTCAATTGCGTTTCCATCGGCCGTGATGGCCTTTCCGATCAGGGATACGGCCTGGGAGTTATTGAGCGAGGCCTGAAAATTTTTCAAATCACTTAAATTGTCATTTACATTCCCAAGCTGCTCCAGGGAGCTGAACTGAGCCAGCTGGGCCGTAAACTCAACGCTGTCCGTGGGATTTAATGGATCCTGGTGCTGTAGCTGGGTTACCAGCAAATTCAAGAAATCGTCTTTGTCCAGCACATTGGATCGAGAGCTGGAAAGCGCTGATCCGCCTGCTGTAATTGATTCGATTTCGTTGGCGATCATATCGGCCTCCCTTTATTGTGTTAAATTACCCCGTTTGACGTGGCCGGGTTAACCCGCGCAAAACTTAAGCGAAATAATCAATGGTCGCATTCGAGTCAGATGAACCGGGCGTGGGTCGGGGCTCCTGCTCATCCTCATCTGCCGCATGGTGTTCATTGCGGGGATTGGCAGCACCCTGCTTGATTTTGGACTGTGCCAGCTTTTCCCGGGAGTTGGCACCCTCTTCCGAATCCTGTGAAACCGACACTTCCACCTTATCGACTTCAAGGCCCTGTTGTTGCAAATCCGCCTTGAGCTGATGCAGATTGTTTTCGATCATATCCTTGACGAATCCGTGCTCGGCCAGGATCTTGACGGTTACCTGATGGTTTTCAGAAATGATTTGCAGTCGCACGTGGCCAAGAAAATCCGGTTTGAGGTCAATTCTGGCTTCCTGCTGGCCGTTTCGCAAATGTATTGCCGCCCGGCGAACGATTTGATCGAGGGCCTGATTGCGGCTCACTCCCTGACCGGCGTCCGCATCTTTAACCGGGGCGGCTCCCTCAACCATTTTCTCCGCATTCTGGCCTGAAGAATTCAGCAGGCCGTTGTCTCCGGTTGCAGTCTGGGATTTGACGACTTTGCCGGTCGGTTCATCGGTCAGGTCAACACCCATCCGGTTTACACCTTCTCCGGTCAGCCGGGTCTCCTGAAAAAGTCTCGAAACCGGCTCCTCGCCGGCTGTACTGTGGAGTCGGACGTCAGATGCCCGATTCAGGGCCGGATTCAAATCTGATGCTGCGGTCGCCCGAGGAGACGGTTGGCCGGGATCGGCTCCGCTGGAATTCTCGGCCGGCAGCACTGTTCTGCCCGTCAGCCCATCGTTCTCATTTTGGGGTCCCCGGACGGACTGCGGAGACGTTATGAAGGGCGAATTACCGGCCTTGGCTGAATCGGCGGCGACCGTATCGTTTGAATTGGCCCTCCCAAATGCGGAGCGGCTCTCAGAACCGGATGGGTGATTCATGCCGGCTGTTCTAGCCGTATCCTCAGAACCGTGACCTTTGGATGAGGTTTTCAACGATCCGCTGGGGTCTGCGGCAGACTGCCTGCTCTCCGGATTTGATGGCGTGATTTTTATGACAGAAGGTTTCGCGGCTGTTTCGGTCTCTCCTTTATCGCGGGTAGTCGTCATTTCCGGAACGTTAGCATTCGAGGGGGTAATACCGTTATTCCATCCTCGGGCTGCATTTCGATCCATCGCGGCAGCGGAGATTTCCTTCAGAAACCGATCTCCCCCAGCGGCTTCGGTCACCATAGCGGTGTCGATTCCCTGTCCGGCCTTCCCGTCAGGGCCGATTGCACGTTTCCCGTTCAACGCTTCGGCGATCATCTGCTGGATCCGTTCAACCACTGTTTTCAGGTCAGCCGTCAATGCGGCCGGGGTCTGTTGAAGCCGGGCAATCCAGTTTTCTATTGCAGCTATTCGCTTAGGATCTGCAATAGTTAAATCTGCTGCGGTATCAAACCCGGTTTCAGCGGCACCGGTATCAATTCCCAGCTCCGAGAGAATATTGAAGTATGCTGTCAAATCCAAATCCGGTTCCATCCGGAGCGGATCCGTCTCCCGGGTGACCGGCAGGTTTGGATCTATGGATGCCGGCCGGGGGAAATGACCGTCGTCGGTTTGATCTTTCCGACCGACAACAGGTTTTTTAACGGACCGCTCATCACCGGCGTTGACCTCCCGTCTGCAGTCCTGCTGTTCCCGGGACACCTTGTTTAGGGTTCGTAAAAAAGGGTCCGGTTCGCCGGAAGATGCATTGCGGTTGGTACCCGTTTTGCCGGTTCGAACCGAGCCGGCCGACCCAATTTTGTTGTTGGGTTGAAACCCGTTGGACGGATTCTGAGGGGCTGGAGGTGTAAAAAGTAAATCCGTGGACATATGACGAAATCCTTAATTCGGTCGATGGGTAAATTATCATTTCGGTATTGAAACCGGGTTGCCGGCGCCTGGATACCGGCGCCGCATAACAAGTTGTGCTGTTCTTTAGCAGGGAGTGTGCCAATCTGATAACCAACATTTTTACCCAATCCCGATATAATCAAAACTAAATCTAACCAATTGTAATAATATTAAATTGAAAAATTGAGATTCGTCGTGAAAGCCCCCATGAATCTGTTCAATGGCACAACGCCCGGGGCATCGAGGCAGCCCCATACCCGGTTGAGAGGCAATATTTTCCGCCAGGTGGCAAAGTTTACCGCAAAGGAGTCTGGAAGTTGGAATGCGGAGGTGGGAATCAAGTCTTGCGCACGTGTCGCAGGGAAGCCACTTCATCCATTTGTTTGCGCTCATCCCGGATCATCTTTTGATTGTGGGCCTGCTGCTGCTTTTCCTTCAGCGTTTCAAGGGTTTTCCGTTTTTTTACGATTCGGATCAAGTCATTGCGTCTCCGGTTGACCTGCTTTGCGGCGTCGCGAACCCCAATTTTCTGAGCTTCAATCTGTCGAGACAACTGTTGAATGTAGTTTACGCACAACATCATCTCAGCCGTGTTAAACCGTGCACGCTGCTTGGCCTGCAGTTTCAGAATGTGATCGCGCTTGACGTGTTTCAGTTGACGCAGCTTACCCTGTTCGTCGGCCAATTTCTGCTCGGCCCGGGCCAGTTCCTTTTGACAGATATCTTCTTGATAACGGCGATGGTTCAGCAGCGCTTGTAGTTTGAATCGAAACATGGAGAAATTAGCGGATGAGTTCATTAGCTGGTGAGTTCATAGGTTCATAAGGCCGGCAATCTTGTTTTTTCGATCGCCTCACGTGCAGCGATTACACTATTTTGGTACGGGAGACATGCACAGGTTCGCCAGTTGTTCAAGGCTATCCTCAAAAAACACCGTCTCTTCAATATCCTGTCGCAAATAAGAATTAATTCGATCAATGGCGCCAATGGCATAATCAATTTTGACATTGCTGCCGGCCACGTAGGCGCCGATATTGATCAGGTCTTCTGCTTTGCGGTAGGTTGCCAGTACCTCTTTCAGATGACCGGCATTCTTTTTGTGACGGTCATCAACGATGTCGACCATCACACGGCTGATGCTGCCCAGGATGTCGATGGCCGGATAATGATTTTGCATGGCGAGGTCTCGTGAAAGAACGATATGGCCGTCCAAGATAGACCGCACGGCATCGGCGATCGGTTCATTGGCGTCATCGCCTTCCACCAGCACCGTGTATAAACCGGTAATGGTGCCATTCACGGCGGATGTTCCGGCCCGTTCCAGCAATTTGGGCAGAACCGTAAAGACAGACGGTGTGTAGCCCTTGGTCGTCGGAGGCTCACCCAATGCCAGACCGATTTCGCGCTGGGCCATGGCGAATCGGGTAACCGAATCCATCATCAAATTGACGTCCTGTCCCTGGTCTCGAAAATATTCGGCAATCGCAGTGGCAATGAAGGCGCCTCTCATCCGGATCAGGGGTAAACGGTCTGAGGTGGCAACGACGATGACAGACCGCTCGAGACCTTCGGAGCCCAGATCTTTTTCAAT
>JASJCE010000244.1 GCA_030066155.1 Desulfobacterales bacterium
CCGTCGGATTATGTCTGCGATCCCTCCATAATTGCCCGGCACAATAAAATGACTGCCATGAGCGTCGCCATGGCCATCGACCTGACCGGTCAGGTGGCAGCCGATGCCATGCCGCAAACTCATTTTTCCGGTATAACCGCCATCTCTGATTTCATGCGGGGTGCGGTCCAGTCGCCGGGCGGCAAGTCGATCCTCATGCTGCCCTCTACCGCCAGACAGGGCAAGCAAAGCCGGATCGTGCCAATGCTTGAAGAAACGGCAGTTGCTGCTCCCAGAGGTGATGTCCAGCATGTCGTTACCGAGTTTGGTGCGGTCAATTTGTTCGGTAAAAGCCTTCAGGAGCGGGCCATGGCCATGATCAGCATCGCCCATCCCGATTTTCGCGACGAGCTCTTTCATGAAGCGAAAAAAATAGGACTGTTGAGTGCCGAGCGAACCCTGAGTGAATCCATTCACGGCGTCTATCCGATCCACCTGGAAGAGACCATCGACCTGGCGGGTGATGAAGTCACGGTGCGCCCGGCGAAGCCGGTCGACGCCAGAAGAATTCAAGAGCATTTCTACAATTTAGACAAAGACGATGTCGTCGCGCGCTTTTTTCATGACAAAACCAGCTTTTTTAAAGAAGAGGTTGAAGGCGTCTCCCAAATAGATTACGTCAAAGATTTAACGTTGGTTGCTACCGTCGGGGAATTTGGCTTCGGGCGTGTGGTGGGTATTGGCGAGTATTTGGTCGATCCGGCAACCAATATTGCCGAAATCGCCTTTTCCATCAGCAAGGATTTTCAACAAAAGGGGCTGGGCAAAATTCTGCTGAAAAAACTGGCTGAAGCCGCCCGATCAAACGACATAACCGGTCTGGCTGCCTACACATCCCCCCAAAACGAGGGAATGATCCGGCTGTTCAATCAATTGCCCTACAAAGTCAACACCTATTTTGACGGGGACGTGTTAACGCTGAAATGCAAATTTAATGAGCCGGTCTGAAACCTTTTGGCCTGCTATCGAAAAGAATTAGTCAACGGAACTCTGATATGGAAAGTAAAAAGGTGTTCAATAATGTCGAAGCACACTGTTCAGTTCTTGCCTTATGATATTGCAATTGATGTTGAAGACGGCGAGACGGTTATCCGGGCTGCGTTGGAGGCCGGTGTCCATGTCAATGCATCCTGCGGGGGGGAAGGGGTTTGCGGAAAGTGCCGCGTTCTGATTGAAGACGGTTCGGTGGAGGGCGGAATATCGGAACAACTCAGCGAGGAAGACCGGCAGAAAGGCTATCGCCTGGCATGCCGGGCTGCGGTTAAAGACAACCTGGTTGTGCGAATTCCGGTGGAATCCACTATTGATTCGAGTGTACTTAAAAAGCAGGCCACACCCCGCCGAACGGCCCATATCCAGGAGGTAAATTTCGAAGAACTGAAAGAAAAGGGCCTGTTCGTTGCCCCGGTCGAAAAAATTTACCTGGAACTGCCGCCTCCCACGGCCCAGGACAACCTGCCGGATATTACCCGTTTGATCAGTTATCTGCAGCTCAAGCACGACGAGCACCGCCTGGAGGTGACATTGGCGCTGATCCGGAAAATTCCCCAGGTGATTCGCGAAAACGGTTTTAACGTAACCGCAACCCTTGTGCGCCCGGTAAGGGATGTCGGCAAAACCCGCATTATTAATATACAGGCCGGTGATACGACGCGACAGAGTTATGCCATCGCCATGGATATCGGGACGACAACGATTTACGGACAGGTTATCGATCTGATCAGTGGTGATGTGCTGGCCGAACACGGAGAATTCAACGGGCAAATCAGCTATGGCGAAGATGTCATATCGCGAATCGTGTACGCGGAAAAATCCGGTGGGCTGGCCAGAATAAATGAAGCTGTCATTAAAACCGTCAATAAAATTTTAGGCCGGATTATCCGGAAATCCGGTGTCGACCCGGACAATATCTCGACCATCACATTGGCCGGCAATACGACCATGACGCAGCTTTTGCTGGCTGTCGATCCCCGGTCCATCCGGCGTGCGCCTTACGTACCGGCTGCAACGCTCTACCCGCCGATCAAGGCCGCCGATCTCGGCATGGACCTGGGGGAGCATGTTGCGGCGCTCCTTTATCCGGCGGTGTCAAGCTATGTCGGCGGCGATATCGTCGCCGGTGTGATGGGATCGGGAATATATCGTTCCAAGACCCTGACCCTATACCTGGATGTCGGTACCAACGCGGAAATCGTGATCGGCAATGAGGACTGGCTGGCATGCGCAGCATGTTCGGCGGGTCCGGCGCTCGAAGGCGGGGGCTTGAAGTTCGGCATGCGCGCGGCACAGGGGGCTATAGAGGATTTTTCAATTGATCCGGTTTCCCTGGATCCCATGATTATAACGATCGGCAACGTCCGGCCCAAAGGGATCTGTGGATCCGGATTAATCACGATGGTTGCGGTGATGTTCGAAATCGGCATGATCAACAATCTCGGAAAATTTGAGCGTGATTTGAACACGCCGCGTATTCGGGAAAACGATGGTGTCTATGAGTACGTTCTGGCCTGGGGTGATGAGACGCAGATCGATCGCGATATCACACTATCGGAGATCGATATCGAGAATTTAATCCGGGCCAAAGGTGCTATCTACAGTGGCTGTATGACCCTTTTGAACGAAGTTGGAATGAGTATCGGCGATATCGAACACATCATTCTGGCCGGTGGATTCGGCAGTTACATCGATCTGGAAAAGGCCATGACCATCGGATTATTGCCGGAACTGGATGCAGATAAAGTGACGTTTATCGGTAATGGGTCTTTGATGGGCGCCAGAATGAGCTCACTGACCAATCGTATTCGAAAGGATGTGGCGGAAGTTACCAAAAAAATGACCAATTTTGAACTGTCGGATACCAATTCCTACATGGATAATTACGTGGCCGCGCTTTTTTTACCCCATACGGACATGAATCAATTTCCCAAATTAAAATCCCGCCTGGAACAACGTAAATGAACCAAATTTATATAGAAATTTAGGTTCATCTCCGCTCTACACTTGACAAACCTACCGGCGCCATATAAAGGATAATATTCTTTTATTAACGGCCTTTACGCGAAGTTTTCCAACATAATTTCTATACTAAAATAGTGTGAATTAAATCCCGGAAATCAAGGGGTGAAGTTGGAAATTTTAGCGGTAACTTGAAATTTGGGGCCGTGTTAGACCTCTTGGGAAATATATCTACCGTCTGTAGATTGATCAATAAAATCAACTATGAAAGGGGGGGTGAAACAGATTAGCGGGACTTGCCGGCAACTCAGTCCCGATCGTGGTTAAGTTCTTGCAGTGCTGTCGTTCCTGGCATTGCAATCATTAACCGAAGTAGACCAAATTAATAAGGAGGTAACATTGGCTTTCGAATTTTTTAAAGAATCATATACCGGCAATATCAAGGAAATCACCCTGGGAAAAGGTGACAAAGCCGTTACTGTCGGTGGGGAGGCATGCTATCCGTTTTACCAGTTCGAAGGTGCGATGCCCAACAAACCCAAAATCGCGATGGAAGTCTGGGACATGGAACCGGATGAATGGCCGGAGGCGGCCATGAGTCCGTTCAAGGATGTTCTTACCGACCCGGCCGCCTGGGCCAAAAAGTGCGTTGATGAGTACGGTGCCGAAATGATCGTGTTGCAGCTCAAGAGCACCGATCCCAACGGTGAAGACGCTCCGGCCGAGGACGCGGTGGCGACCGTCAAAAAAGTCCTGGGTGCTGTAGATGTTCCCTTGATGATCTGGGGAACCGCCAATGTCGAGAAAGATGAGGTGGTTCTCAAGAAAATTGCCGAAGAGTGTCAGGGCGAAAACCTGATTCTCGGGCCGGTGGAGGACAAAAATCACAAGGGAATCGGTGCGGCGGCCATGGGATTCGGACATACGGTGATTGCATCTTCTCCTATTGATGTAAACCTTGCCAAACAGTGCAATATCCTGCTCGAAAATCTGGGCATGCCCATGGACCGTATGGTGATCGATCCCACCACGGGCGGTCTGGGATATGGTCTGGAGTATTCCTATTCGGTAATGGAGCGGCTTCGCATGGCAGCCCTGGCCCAGGGAGACGACAAGCTGCAGCTTCCGATCGTCAACAACCTTGGCAATGAAGTGTGGAAATGCAAAGAAGCCAAGCAGCCGGCTGAAGAAGCTCCGTTGCTGGGAGACCCGGAAAAACGCCCGATTCTGATGGAAGCGGTGGGCGCAGTGGCATATCTGATGAGCGGTTCGAATGTGCTCTTGATGCGACATCCCGAATCAGTTCGAATGATCAAAGCGTATATCGATCTGGTTGCAGACGGTGGAGTGGCCAGCGATGTCGCAGCGATCACCAAACAACTGCCTGAGGTCGATGTAGACCTGGCCGCATTATCACCGGCGCCGGACCTGACCATCGAAGCCGAAAAGGAAAAGAAGGCAGCCCCGGCCAAGAAAGAAGCCGCACCTGCTCCCGCCAAGGAAGCAGCGCCGGCTGAGCCTGAGAAAAAAGCGGCGCCGGCGCCTGAGCCGGCAGCAGCCAAAGCACCGGAGCCGGCTGCACCGGTAGAAGCGCCCAAAGCCGAAGCGGTTGTGGATGAAAAAGCCGAGGCCGAAGCCGCCGCAAAAGCCAAGGTTGAAGCCGAAGCCAAAGCAAAATTAGAAGCAGAGGCCAAAGCCAAAGCTGAAGCGGAAGCAAAAGCCAAGGCCGAAGCGGAGGCCAAGGCCAAGGCTGAAGCGGAAGCCAAAGCCAAGGCTGAAGCAGAAGCCCGCAAGGCAGCTGAGGAAAAGGAGAAGATGGAGGCCGAACTCGAGGATATTCGCCAGCAGCGTGCCAAGGAGCGCGAAGCTCTGGCAGCGAAACGTGAAGCCCTGGCCGCAAAACAAAAAGCCCCGGCCGCAAAAGGTAAACCCGTTGCCAAGAAAAAGGTCCCCAAGACGCCGGCGGCAGTTCAGAAATCCATGACAGAAAAAATGATCGATCACCTGGACTGGATTCACCGTAGAAATTAATCGTTTCACTCAATAGCTGAAAACAGTCTGGCGTAAACCGGCGTTTTCACAAACAGAACTATGGAAAGGAATTTCTAATGGCAGATGCTAGTGACATTAAGTCAAAGAAAATTGAAAAGCCCAAAAAAGTGGCGGACCCGGTTGCTGCGACAATCGATGTCGCCACGCAGCAGATGATCATGCGCGCACAGGAGTTGGGAGTGGAGACCATTTTTGATCGGGCCGTGACCATGAAGCCTTGCAACATCGGCATTCAGGGCACCTGTTGTAAAAATTGTGCAATGGGTCCCTGTCGCCTGCCGCTGCCCAAAGGCGGAATCGAAGGCGAAGATGAGCGTAAGGGGCTCTGCGGTGCCACGGCCAACACCATTGCGGCCCGCAACTTTGCCAGGATGGTAGCTGCCGGCTGTGCAGCCCACTCGGACCATGGTCGCACAGTGGCGGAAGTTTTCTTGTCCGTCGCCAATAAGGAGACCGAAGACTACAAAATCAAGGATTACAATAAGCTTTTGGCCATCGCTCCGCATTTCGGAGTGGATGTCAAAGTTGAAGTCGACGGCGAAGAAGTTGACCGCGATCTGGATGAAATCGCCTTGGAAGTTGCCCAAAAAGCGCTGGCCGAATGGGGCAAGCCCGAAGGCGTGCTGCATTATCTGAAACGGGCACCGCAGCCCCTGTATGAACGCTGGAAAAAGTTGGGTGTGTTACCGCGCAACATTGATCGGGAAGTTGTGGAAATTATGCACCGTACCCATATGGGCGTGGATCAGGACTATAAAAACATCCTCAAGCAATGCACCCGGGCCGCACTGGCTGACGGATGGGGCGGCTCGATGATTGCCACCGATTTGCAGGACGTTATGTTCGGGAAACCCTTTCCGCTGCAATCAGAAGCCAATCTCGGAATTATGAAGGAAGATCAGGTCAACATCATCATTCACGGCCACGAGCCGGTGCTGTCTGAGATGATTGTTGCCGCCTCGCAATCCAAAGAGATGGTCGAATATGCCAAATCCAAAGGCGCCAAAGGTATCCAGCTGGGCGGTATTTGCTGCACCGGCAACGAGATTCTGCAGCGTCACGGTGTTCCACCGGCAGGCACGTTCCTGCAGCAGGAACTGGCGATCGTCACCGGTGCCTGCGATGCCATGGTGGTTGATGTTCAATGTGTCTTCCAGAATTTGGCCAATGTTGCCAAATGCTTTCATACCAAACTGATTACGACGCACCCCATCGCCAGGATGGAACAGGACAACGTGGTCCACATTGAATTCGACGAGCACCATGCCATGGAGGATGCCATCCGCATTGTCAAAATGGCCATCGAGAACTTCGAAAATCGCGGTGCCGAAGTCATGATCCCCGGGCAGAAAGCGTCCCAGATTGCCGGTTTCGGGGTCGAGTCCATCGAATATCATCTGGGCGGCACGTTCCGCGGCTCCTACTATACCTTGAATGACAACATCATCAACGGTCGAATCCGCGGTGTTGCCGGTGTGGTCGGGTGCAACAATGCCAGAGGCCGCCATAATGAAGCCCACATCCGGCTGGTCAAAGAACTGATCAAAAACGATGTGATCGTTCTAACCACGGGGTGCAACGGTATTGCCTGCGCCATGGAAGGTCTCCTGACGCCGGAATCCGCCAAGGTTTTCTGCGGTCCGGGTCTGGCCGAAGTCTGTGAGACGGTGGGAATTCCGCCGGTCCTGCATCTGGGCTCCTGCGTCGACAACAGCCGTATTCTGCTGGCCGCCACGGAAGTAGTCAAAGCCGGCGGTTTAGGCAACGACCTTCAGGATCTGCCGGCCGCCGGTGCTGCCCCCGAATGGATGAGTGAAAAGGCTATCAGCATCGGCCAGTACTTTGTGGCATCCGGCGTATATACCCTGTTCGGCGTTACGCTGCCGGTCACCGGCGCTCCGGTCTTTGAAAAGCATCTGTTCGAAGAACTGGAAAAGGTGTACGGCGGCAAGTGGGATCTGGCACCGGATCCAATTGAAATGGCCCGCAAAATGATTGCCCATATCGACAAAAAGCGCAAGGAACTCGGCATTGACAAGGCCCGCGAACGGGTCCTGATGGATATGGCCAGTCGGCAAGCGCTGGAAGCCTAATGGGAAAGATAATGAAGAATGATGATTGAAAATTGATTCGCCGCAGGCGGACTAAAAATATTCAATATTCAATCGACAATATTCAATTTTATAACTCTGCTCCACGAAGGAGGAACTTATGTCAAAGTTAGTTGCATTTGCTGCCATTCAAGGCGGCTATAATGTTGTATCACAGGTAGAAGGGGAGTATAAGCGAGCGCTGGAAACCTTTGATGCCGACACAAAGGTCGGGTTTCCCAATACCGCCTACTATCTGCCGGTGATTTACTCATTGCTGGGAATTAAAGTCGAAACCCTCGAAGATATCCAAAAACCGCTGGATGTGGCCCGCAAGTTGCTGCCCCCGCATATCAAAGGCATGAACCATCTGCCCTACCTGGGACCGCTGCTGGATGCCGGTATGGCGACGCTGTTTTCTTTCGAGATTCGTGAGGCCCTGCGATACCTGAACGAACCGGATTTCTACCTGCACTCCGAGGAACCGGACATCGATGCCGGCAAGATCTGGCTGGGAGCGGCGGACGACACCGTATTCCGCAAAAGAGGCGTCGAATTCGTCGATGGCACCGCCCCGGGTTTTGCCGCTATTGTCGGTGCAGCCCCGACGGCAGAAATCGCCAAAGACATTGTGGAGGACTACCAGAGAAGAAGCCTCTACATCTTTCTGGCGGCCAACCAGAACAACACCTCCGTGACCGATCAGTTGCTCGAAACCGGTGTCCAGATCGGCTGGAACACCCGCATCGTGCCGTTCGGCCCCGACATTTCATCCGCCATTTTTGCCCTGGGTTTTGCCAACCGGGCTGCCATGGCCTTCGGCAACGTCCAGCCGGGCGACTACAAAAAAATGCTGCTTTACAATAAAAACCGAATTTTCGCCTTCGTGAACGCTCTGGGCGATGTCGGCACCGATTGGGCCGGCGCCGCCGCAGGCTGCGTCAACTGGGGCTTCCCGACTCTGGCCGACACTGACATCCCTGAAGTGCTGCCCACCGGGATCTGTACCTATGAACATGTTGTGGCCAATGTCCCCCATGAAGAGATCGTTCAGAAATCGGTTGAGGTCAGGGGCTTGAAGGTAACGGTATCGGAGATTGAAATTCCGTGTTCCTTCGGTCCGGCCTATGAAGGGGAGCGGGTCCGGGGTGCCGACCTGCATGCCCAGACGGGCGGGGGCAAAACCCAGTGCACCGAGTTAGTGAAGATGGCCGAGATGAATGAAATCGACGACGGCAAGGTCGAGATCGTCGGTCCCGAGATCGGAGATGTCAAGGAAGGCGGAACCTTTCCGCTGGGAATCTACGTCCAGATCGCCGGCCGCGAATTCCAGACGGATTTCGAGCCCATCATCGAACGGCAGATCCACCATCTGATCAACTACATTCAGGGCATCATGCACATCGGGCAGCGCGATATCTCCTGGGTGCGGATCAGTAAAGCCGCGATCGACAAGGGCTTTACGCTTAAGGATATCGGTGTTGTGCTGCATGCGAAATTCCATCAGGATTTTCAGAAGATTGTGGACAAGGTCCAGGTGACGCTTTACACCGAAAAGAAAGATGTGGATGAGTTGACCAAGCGGGCCCGAGCTGAATACAAGTCGCGTGACGAGCGGGTGGAGAAGATGACTGATGAGGATGTGGAGACCTACTACTCCTGCACCTTGTGTCAATCATTTGCGCCGAACCATGTGTGCACCGTCAGCCCCGAGCGAACCGGCCTGTGCGGAGCATACAACTGGATGGACTGCAAGGCGTCCTTCGAAATCAACCCCACCGGCCCCAACCAGCCGATCGAAAAAGGTGAATGCCTGGATCCGGTTATGGGACAGTGGAAAGGCGTTAACGAGTTCGTTTACAAGGCCTCCAGGGGAGCGGTCACCCACTACAACTTCTACTCGATGGTGAATGATCCCATGACCACCTGCGGCTGTTGCGAGTGCATTGCGGCCATGCTGCCCTCCTGCAACGGCGTCATGACGGTCAATCGCGACTACACCGGTGAGACTCCATGCGGAATGAAATTCACCACCCTGGCCGGTGTCATGGGCGGCGGTGCCTCTTCACCGGGGTTTGTCGGTCATTCCAAGTTCAACATCACCCAGGGCAAGTTCATTGCCGGCGACGGCGGTCTGGCCCGGATGGTCTGGATGCCGAAGATCCTGAAAGAGGAAATTAAGGATCGCCTTCTCAAACGGGGTGAGGAACTGGGCATCCCGGATTTGATCGATCGGATCGCCGATGAAACCGTCGGTATCACGGAAGAGGAGATTTTGCCGTTCCTCCAGGAGAAGAAGCATCCGGCTCTGGATATGGATCCAATAATCGGAGGATAACATTACGGGTTGCGGGTTGCGAGTTGCGGGGTGTGCGGCCAGTGGAATGGG
>JASJCE010000245.1 GCA_030066155.1 Desulfobacterales bacterium
CGACCGTCATTCAGATTGACATTATTGAAATTGTTCCTTATACTGGTATCTATCGAAATCGGGTATAATGTCAAGTGAGTAGCGTTATTTGGCGATGCAAATTCGGTTAAATTTCTTGCCGATTTTTAATTCCTGAAAAAACTTCCTGACAACAATATGCGAGAGTGGCGGAATTGGTAGACGCACTGGACTTAGGATCCAGCTCTGGCGACAGAGTGGGAGTTCAAGTCTCCCCTCTCGCACCAGTTAGATATAACGATGCCTGTTTAACCGTCGGAGGTCAGGCACAACCAAACCGGACAATTGCTTAGATGGTTGTTTCACGATGTTGAAAGGGTGCATGCAATCAGTGTGCGCCCTTTATCAGTCATCCGGAAACCGTCGGGTATGTCGGACGAGGCGATTAATCCCAGGCAATTGTTTGGTTCCGGGGTCAATGAGAAAGGATGAAGATGCAAGTTTCGGTGGAGGACATCAACTCAGTAAAAAAGACGCTTCACATAGAAATACCGGAAGCGGATGTAACTCGTGAGCTGGATAAAGCTTACAATGAGCTCAAAAAGAAAGCCAAGGTCAAGGGGTTTCGTCCCGGTAAGGTGCCGCGCTCGGTGGTCGTGCGCCTTTTTAAAAAGGACGTTCATGCGGACGTAACGTCCAAACTGATTCAGAGCTCCTTTTTGGATGCGCTCAAGGAGACCGACCTCAAAGTCGTGGGAACACCTCAGGTCGATCCGCCGGAGCTGGAAGACACGGGACCCTACAAATATGACGCGACGGTGGAGATTTCTCCGGAGATCGAGGACATCGCCTACAAGGGATTGAACCTGAAACGCACCAACTACCCGGTCTCCGATGCGGAGATCGACGCGCAGCTGAAGATGCTGCAGAAAAACTTTGCCCGGCAGGAAAAAGTGGAGCCGCCGCGCCCGGCCCAGGCCGATGACTTTGTGTTGATTGACTACGAAGGATTCAAAGACGGTCAGCCGTTTGAGGATACCTCCAAAACGGAAAATTTCAATCTGCAGCTCGGCAAGGGAACGATCAGCAAGGATTTCGACGACCAATTGATCGGCATGCAGCCCGGTGAGAACAAAGAATTCACCGTCAAATTCCCGACCGACTACTTCAACAGCAATCTGGCGGACCTTGAAATTTCTTTCCAGGTCACCCTGCATGATGTCATGGAAGAGATTTTGCCCCCCATCGATGATGTTCTTGCCAAAAAAGCCGGTCAATATGAGAGCCTGGATGATCTAAAAAAGGTGATCACCGAAAATCTGGCCCAGGGCTACGCCAAGCGGACGGATCAGGAATTGAACGAGCAGATCTTCACCCAGTTAATCGACAAATCAGATTTCGAAGTGCCGGATACCATGGTCGAGATGGAATTGGAAGGCATCGTCAATGAAGCCGAGCGGTCTTTTTCCTACCGCAACATGACCCTGGAGGAGATGGGCCTGTCACGGGAGTCCATTTCGGAAAAGTATCGGGATACCGCCCTCAAGCAGGTCAAACGACATCTGATTCTGGGAAAGATGATCGAACAGGAAAAGCTGACTCTTTCCGATGAAGAACTCGAAGAAGCGCTGAACGACATGGCTGCCAGCTTCAATCAGCCCGTGGAAGAGATTAAAAAATTCTATGATCAGAACGCCGACAAGCTGGATTATTTCAAGCATACGATACTTGAAAAAAAGGCGATCAAGCTTATCATTGATTCAAACCAGATAGAGGATGTAGAGGCCCAGCAAGAGGCGCCTGAAGCAGTAGAAAGCGGCGAAATTACAACTGAAAAATAGTTTGTTGAAATTTCTGTTAACCTCTATTTCAAAGGAGAGTTTCTGTGCCACTGATACCCATGGTCATCGAGCAAAGCAGCCGGGGAGAGCGTGCCTATGACATATATTCGAGGCTGCTGAAAGACAGGATTATTTTTCTGGGGACGGCAATCAACGATGAAATTGCCAATCTTCTGATCGCCCAACTTTTATTTCTGGAATCCGAAGATCCTGACAAGGACATCAATTTTTACATCAATTCTCCCGGCGGACTGGTAACTGCCGGCATGGCGGTTTATGACACGATGCAGTACATCAAACCCGATATTACCACGGTTTGCATTGGTCAGGCTGCCAGCATGGGGGCGGTGCTGCTGACGGCCGGAACGACAAACAAACGATATTCGCTGCCGAATTCGAGGATCCTGATCCATCAGCCCATGGGCGGATTTCAGGGACAGGCGTCGGATATTGAAATACAGGCCAAAGAGATACTGCGAATGAAGGATACCCTGAATCACATTCTGGTTAAGCACACCGGAAGAGAATTGAAGCGGATTCAAACCGATACGGACCGGGATTATTTCATGAGCGGGGAAGAGGCCAAAGAATATGGTATTATCGATCATGTCATCACCAACCGGGATGATTTAGACAAAATAGAAGTGGCGGAGGCCTAATATGCCAAAGAAAAAAGACGAAAACGACAATCTGTTTTGTTCATTTTGCGGAAAAAACCAATCAGAGGTAAGAAAACTGATTGCCGGCCCGGCTGTCTACATCTGTGACGAATGCATTCAGCTCTGCAGTGAGATCATCGAAGAGGAGAGCGAAAAGGATTCGAAGGATACCGAGCATGTAATGGTTCCCAAGGAAATAAAGGAAAAGCTTGATGGCTACGTGATAGAGCAGGAGGCGGCCAAAAAAGTTCTTTCCGTTGCGGTCTATAACCATTACAAACGACTCGATTCGACCTTTAACACCGGTGAGGTTGAGATTCAAAAAAGCAACATTTTGCTCATCGGGCCTACCGGATGCGGCAAAACCCTGCTGGCCCAGACACTGGCTCGCTTTTTGAACGTGCCGTTCACCATCGCCGATGCAACGAGTTTGACCGAAGCCGGTTACGTCGGGGAGGATGTCGAGAATATTATTCTTTCGCTGCTGCAAAACGCTGATTACGACGTGGAAAAAGCCAAGCGCGGTATCGTCTATATCGACGAGATCGATAAAATTGCCAGTAAAACCGACAACCCCTCCATCACCCGCGATGTTTCAGGTGAAGGGGTTCAGCAGGCGTTGCTGAAAATTATCGAAGGTACGACCGCCAGTGTCCCGCCCAAGGGCGGCCGCAAACATCCCCAGCAGGATTTTGTCAAAGTTGACACCTCGAATATCCTGTTCCTGTGCGGCGGTACCTTCAATGGTTTGGAGAAAATTATTCGGCGTCGGCTTGGCTCCAAGATGATGGGTTTCGGGGCCAAGATCGTGCAGGAGAAAGAACAGAGTATCGGTGAGATCCTGAAGATGGTGCAGCCTGAAGACCTGATCAAATTCGGGCTGATTCCGGAGTTTCTCGGGCGGTTACCGGTTGTTGCCACCCTCGATGAACTCGCCGAAGATGCCCTGATTCGGATTTTGAAAGAGCCGAAAAACGCGCTGCTCAAACAGTTCAAAAAACTCTTTGAGATGGAGGGCGTGAATTTGAGGCTGACCGACAGCGCCCTATCCGCTATTGCTCAGGAAGCGATGAAACGCAAATCCGGCGCCCGCGGGTTGCGCGCCATTTTGGAGGGGTGCATGCTCGATATCATGTACGAGATTCCATCCATTGAAAACGTGAAGGAATGCGTCATCAGTGAAGACGTCGTCCTGAACAAGGAAGATCCGATTCTGCTCTATGAGCAAACGAAAAAGCAAGCTTGATCAGCTCGAAATACTAACCTAAAACACCAAATAAATGAGATTTAACAACGATGGTTAACATTCCCAAATTTTTTAAAGATGATGACGCGCTGTCAAATAAGACCGTGCTGCCACTGCTTCCGTTGAGAGACATTGTTATATTTCCGCATATGGTGGCTCCGCTATTCGTGGGTCGCGAAAAGTCCGTCAATGCCCTTTCCGATGCCATGAACAAGGACAAAGAGGTGTTCCTTGCAACCCAGCGAAAAGCCGGGGTTGATAATCCCGGCGAAAACGACATCAGTCACGTGGGTACCATCGGCAAGGTGCTGCAACTGCTGCGACTGCCGGATGGGACGGTAAAGGCTCTGGTGGAAGGCAAAGTCCGGGCCCGCATCAACCGCTTCATCAAGAATGATGATTTTTTTCAGGTCGATCTGACGAAAATCACCTCTCCCGATCTGCCCCGGGCAGAAGCGGAGGCGTTGAATCGATCTGTCCAGGAGGGCTTCGAAGAATATGCCGAGCTGAATAAAAACATTTCCAAAGAGCTCCTGAACAATGTTGCCTCCATCACCGACCCGTCCCAGATGGCGGATACGGTTGCCGCCCATTTTTCGTTTAAAATCGAAGACAAACAACGTCTGCTGGAGGCAATCGACCTGTCAGAGCGAATGTCACTTCTGCTGAGTCTGATCAAGATGGAGATCGAGGTCTTCCGCATGGATCAGCGCATCAAGAGCCGGGTCAAAGAACAGATGGAAAAGACCCAGAAAAACTACTACTTGAACGAACAGATGCGTGCCATCAAAAAGGAGATGGGAACTGAAGATGACTCCGCTGATGAAATCAAAGAGCTCGAAGATAAAATAAAAAACAAGAAAATGTCCAAGGAGGCCACCGAAAAGGTCGAGCAGGAGCTGAAAAAGCTGAAGATGATGACGCCCATGTCGGCTGAAGCGACCGTGGTTCGTAACTACATTGATTGGATTCTGAGTCTGCCCTGGTATGAAATCTCGGAGGTCCGGGAAGAACTCGACGAAGCCGAGAAAATACTCGACGAAGATCACTATGGGTTGGAAAAGCCCAAAGAGCGCATTCTTGAATATCTGGCGGTTCAGGCCCTGGTAAAGAAGATTCGCGGACCGATTCTGTGTTTTGTGGGCCCCCCCGGAGTGGGAAAAACTTCTCTGGCCAGATCGATTGCCCGGGCGACAGGTCGCGAATACATCCGGCTGTCTCTGGGCGGCATCCGGGATGAGGCCGAAATCAGGGGACACCGCCGAACCTATATCGGTGCCTTGCCGGGTAAAATTATTCAGTCCCTAAAAAAAGCCGGGGTCAACAACCCCGTTTTCTGTCTCGATGAAGTCGATAAAATGAGCATGGATTTCCGAGGAGATCCATCGGCAGCGTTGCTGGAAGTCCTGGATCCGGAACAGAACTTCAGTTTTAATGACCACTATCTGGACCTGGATTATGATCTATCGGACATTCTCTTCATCACCACGGCCAATACGTTGCCGGATATCCCCTTGCCGCTCCAGGACCGGATGGAGATCATCCGCCTGCCCGGCTACACGGAATATGAGAAATATAACATTGCCAAGGGCTTTCTGGTGCCCAAGCAGATCAAAAATAATGGGCTTGAAGAACGGGAAGTTACCTTTTCAAAGAATTCAATCCTGGCTATCATTCGACGCTACACCCGTGAGGCCGGTGTCCGGAACCTGGAGCGCGAAATTTCATCTGTATGCCGCAAGCTGGCCCGGGAGGCCGTCAAGGAGAAGGAGCGGATGGAATTCAAGGTCACCGAAAAATCCATCCCCAAGTATCTGGGCCCCTATCGATTCCGCCAGGAGCAGGTCGAAGAAAAAGACCAGGTCGGAATGGTGACCGGATTGGCCTGGACCCAGGTGGGCGGTGAACTGCTGTTCATCGAGACCCTGATTATGCCAGGAAAGGGTAAATTGACCGTGACTGGCAAGCTCGGCGATGTGATGCAGGAATCGGCCCAGGCCGCATTGAGCTATGTGCGGTCGCGAGCAGCCAACCTCATGATCGATGAAGATTTTTACAAGAAATATGATATTCATATTCACATCCCCGAAGGCGCTATACCCAAAGACGGACCTTCGGCCGGCATTTCCATGTGCTCGTCTCTGGTCTCGGCCCTGACCAAACGCAAGGTTCATCGGGATATCGCCATGACCGGTGAGATTACGCTGCGGGGCCGGGTGCTGCCAATCGGCGGTTTGAAAGAGAAGATCATCGCCGCTCATCGGGGCGGCATCAAAAAGATCCTGATCCCCACAGAAAATGAAAAGGACCTCAAAGATGTTCCCAAAACCATTTCCAACGCCCTGGAAATCGTCACGGTTGAACATATGGATGAAGTCCTGACGCACACCCTGATCCTGGACAATGGCGACACCCTGTTCAAAAATGTGGATATTCCGTTTGATGTGAAAACGGAGCCACCCAAGGATCCCAAGCAATTGGTCTGAAGCGGATCCGGTTGACATATCGAATATAACGAACAAAAGCCTGCCGGAAAAACCGGTGGGCTTTTCTATTGCAGCTTGGCATTTTCCTTTTGCAAAACAGATCGAAATCCGGGTTCAATTCCATGACAATGCAGGGCAAACTGGCAATTTTAGCTTGACATAGAAAAAAATTATTGTTAGTTAAAACACTCTTAATTGTCTGAGAATTCTATTGAATTAGGGCGGGTAGCTCAGCTGGGAGAGCGGCGGCCTTACAAGCCGTAGGTCACAGGTTCAAGCCCTGTTCCGCCCACCACTTTCATAAAGGTGGTGGACGAAGAGTAAGACGATCAGTAACATTCGGGGGCGAAGTTCGGTTCTGGTCAGAACGTCCCGCCTGTCCAAGCGGGAAGATCGCCAGTTCAACTTCTGATCCCTCAATACCAAAAAACAGTTTCGGGGGCGTAGTTCAGTTCTGGTTAGAACGCCGGCCTGTCACGCCGGAGGTCGCGAGTTCGAGTCTCGTCGTCCCCGCCATTTTAAAAGGGCCTGCCACCTTACCCCGGTGACAGGCCTTTTCTAATTTATGAGTTATTATCTCTAGATCATTCAATCATTAGTAGACCACAATTATTACTTTCTTCCAAGGAACATCTAATGGCTAACTCGATGCAGGTTGATGCTGCTGTCCAGCTGATGATCGAAAAAGGACTTTTCACAGAGCAAGAATTCTTTACCAAACTGAAACAAGTTCAAACTCAATAATTGAAACATGGATGAAAACAGCTTAAACAAATACAGAAAACTCATAGGTCAAGATCAGTGAAATGACATTTATAAAATTTATTTTATGTCAATGGGTTAGGAGAAACTCTAAATGTCTGATATTTTTATTAGTTATAATGAGAATGACCGGTTGAAAATTAAAACTTTAGCAAAGGCACTTGAGGAGTTAGGTTGGTCCGTCTGGTGGGATAGGAGCATACAACCTGGACAATCCTTTGACGAGATAATTAATGAGAAAATTGAAGAAGCAAAGTGTATGATTGTTATATGGTCAAAAAACAGCATAAAATCAGAATGGGTTAGAGAGGAAGCATCGCAGCACAAATCCAGTAAGAGCCTCTTGCCTGTCATAATTGACAATGTCGACCCCCCATTAGGATTCCGTCTAATCCAAACCGCAGATCTCATAAATTGGGAGGCTGGGATAGAGCATCCTGGCTTTGTTAGCTTGATTAATGCAATTGAGAAGATTGCTGGGCCTCCAAGGGAAACAAATGTGAAGGGCCGAGAATCTGAAAGACAAATAGAAATTAAAGAAAATGTTTTTAAACAGCAAAATAATGAAAGTCTTTTATCCCCATCAATATCTAAATACCCTTACCCCTCTGAGGTTGCATCACGTTTTCTATGGGATTCCCACGTTTTAACCCACCGTTTTAGAAATATTTGTTTTCGTGGATTTCGGCCTTTGTACAATAAATTAGAGAAGAAACATTTTTCACTTAAGTTTTCGGAAATACATTCCGACATTGATAATATATTTGAAAAAGTCTGCGATATATTAACTTTTAAGGTAAGAGAATTTTTCGTTAATTATTTATCCTTGCACAAAAATTATGCTGTGGATAATGTATCAGTCAGAATTCACACCATAACCCCTACTGCGGATGTTGTTGGACTCTTAAAAAACAGAGACAAAGACAAGAAATATTCAGAACAGAAACTATGGGTAACTTTGGCATGGATGGACCAAACATCATACAATTCAAAAGTGCGTACCGAAAAATGGAAAGAAACTTATGAAATTTCAAGCCATACTGCCTGGCTTCAGTTACTGATGAATGTTGAGGATTTTTTTGCCTGCTATAATGTGAATAACAATGATGAGTATGTAAATGAAGAAGAAGATTGGAGGAGTCAATATAACGCGATTATTTCAGTGCCAATTAAATTCAAGGATCTAAGAACCAATGAACCTCCAATTATATATGGTTTTTTGTCAATAACGTTTCTCAATAAAGACAATCATGACGTTTTTGAAGACTTAGATTGTTATCATATAGCAAAGCATGGAGCCGATATTCTCAGCTTATATTATCTGATTTTAGAATTTGTTTTAGGGCCGATAGGTAAAATTTAAATGGTTAAAAATGAAATAAAAAAAGCGAAGAAAAAAATTTTAAAAGATGATGACTATTGTGTAAAAAATAAGAGTTACTCTCTTGCTATTCCTGCAGTGATTCGTACATGGGTGTCGCATTCTATTTCATTGAATAATAAACCACAATGAAAGTTCTCTATTGCCATCAATAAATTATCAGTCGATTCTACCTTGTCCATGAAATGCTCTGGACGGCAAATACCCATGCCAGATGATGTCACGGTCTTTTAAATGGGCGGTGGCGGCTTGGTTGGGTGGGCGGTAGATCATTCTGAATTGTTCGTTCCAGTCCAGGGTGCCGATTTCAATCGGTTGTGCCGTTTCTGTTTTTACCCACCATCTTGGATCGGAAAAATCAAATTCGAATGCTTTTTCCTGCAGCTGTTTCTTGGTGCGCGAATAGTAGAATCCCGCCGAAAACAATGCGGCACCCATAATTAGAAAAACAGACGATCTGGCCAGCAGGCTGACAAAAAGATCTGTGTAGCGGGCGATGGAAATAAAGGCAAACAGCAGGCACCCGATCGTGGTGAGTTTTACGTTGAGCGATCTACAGCCGGTTACGATCAGCGCGATGCTGTGAAACAGATAAATCATATTGAAAACAGCCGCACCAGCCCACCCCTTCAAGCCGATGACGCCCACAGTATTGAGGACAGCGACACACAAGGTGATCAGCACGCCGTAAAAATTGATATTGAGGTTTGTCGGGACATTTTTTGGGGATTTGAAATACAGCCATAATAACCAGACAAATAAACCGATGGCGACTGCTGAGAAGCTAAAAAAATAAACGCTTTCCAATACATTATCAAAATCAACCGTAAACATTCCTTTGCCGCGGTGATAGAAGCTCAATACGAATAAAGTCCCCAGGTAGACCAGATAGCCGATAAACGAAAATATCGATCCACTTTCCGGAAAGTTGCCGCTACACTTGACAATCATGCCGGCCGCAATCAGAATACAAGCGCTAAGAAACACAATTAAAAAGGCCAGATCGCCGCTTACCGAGGCAACGCAAAAGCTAAGCATCACCATATATGCGCTGATCGTGTTCGCCAGCAGCGCGCGTGACCGATAAAACCATCCCATGGGCACAAGACCTGCCAGAATGATAAACGGAGACCATTGCTGTGGATTCTTAAAATCAAATGCTTCAAAACTATTCCACAGCAACAGAAGAATTGCCGCCGTAATGGCGTGCGAAATGGAGGGTAGCGCCCAGGCCATGGCCAAGGCTCCACATCCCCAAATAAAAAAGGCATT
>JASJCE010000246.1 GCA_030066155.1 Desulfobacterales bacterium
TCAAGAGTATCCCAAATACATTCCCAGGCGGTCCGTCGGCTACGGGCCAAGCTGCGCAAAGAGAAATTGATCGATGTATAATTAATCCGACGACGTTCGAATTTAGCAGATCGAGACCGGATGTAGACCGAGGAGTTTAGATGGTATTCGACGTACCGCACTATTGGGATATCGCAATCGACGGCATCCAGGTTGTACTGTGCCTCTTAATCCTGGCATTTGTATTTCGTAATCGCAAAAATAAGGAGTCCAACGCATCTGCTCGGAACCGCCCTAGATCGGGGTCCGGCTTCAATGAAGAGGTTTTTATCCAGTCACTAAAACAGCGGATTGATCAGTCACTGGCGAACATTGCCAAGGCAATCGCTTTAGAACAGGGCAACCTGGATAAATGGCTGTCATCGCTTGACCGGGGTTCTTTACCGGCCGGATATCCGCCCCACGTGTCCCAGCTGCGGCGAACTGGTGATGGAGAGACTCCCACCATTACCAGCGAGGTCTCCAGCATCGATCAAGTCCATGAGCAGATCCAGAGTTTGGCCGATCAGGGCATGAGCGCCCAGCAAATCTCCGAAAAATTGAAAGCCCCCCTGGGTGAAGTCGAACTGGTACTAAGCCTGGGTACCAATGCGGGTAAATGACCCCTTTATTTTGTAAAAGCGAACCGCAGAACCGCAGAATATCGAATTTCGAATGTCGAAGGTTAGTATCGCTTCGCTCAGTCCAAGAGAGAGCGCGATGAGTGCTGAGGACTACGCAAGGCCCATTACTACTCTCTGAGACTAGTCTAACTTCATCTCGGCCGTCATTAATCAGTACTTTTTAATTGGACAGAATACCTTACTTCGATATTCGACATTCAGTATTCGATATTCGATATTCGTTTTTCCAAAGTTTCTTTTCCGATCAAACTGACCGCTTTTCAGTCCAGCGGCGGCACTGAACGCTGACACCTGAACACTGAAACCTGAACACCGACACCTGAACACTGACACCTGACACCTTGTTACCGCCACCCCGGCAAATATTGCCTGCCTGCTTCTTTCCGATCGGCAAAGACAGTCAGCGAATTTCCGGCTGTACCGCCAACCTGTCCCTAAACCTGCTAATTCCGAGCAACGGCCGGTAGTTTTCTCTTGGTATATCTCTTGCATTCCCTATTCTGCGACGATTCAGACCTCCCGTTTGGATCGGGGTATTTGGATCCCGGAGACGATCGATTTATCTTAAATTCACATCAAAGGACGCCTCATGAGTGGTGACATTTACATTGCAGCCGCCGGAGCCCTGGCATCAGAGAAACGGATGCAATTAATTGCCAATAATCTTGCCAATGTCAATACCGTCGGATTCAAAATGGACCGGGGAAGATACCAAATGATCAATCCGACCGATCTTCCGGGCCAGACCGCTGCCAATCCGGCGGACCTCGCTGCCACTAGAGCCCATTTGTTCTGGAATAACTTTAGCTCTTACACCGACTACAGTGACGGTGCGCTTAAGCAGACCGACAACGACTTCGACCTGGCGATCGTCGGCAATGGTTTTTTCTGTGTTCAAGGGCCTGACGGCGAACACTACACCCGCAAAGGCAACTTCACCCTCGATGCCGACGGCGTTCTGGTAACGCACAACGGTTGGCCGGTTCTGGGAAATGGCGGTGAGATTACAATCGACAGCCAGGAAAATCCACATCGCGATGCAAGATTTGTGGTGGACAGCCAGGGCAATGTTGCCGTCGATGGCCAAATTATAGACCAACTCAGAATTGTCGATTTTACGGAGCTGAAGTCGCTGACCAAGGCGGGCGACACCCTGTTTAAAGCAACGGGCGTTCCGGCCAACGAAGTCGCAGAAGCCCGGATCAGCCAGGGATTTATCGAAACATCGAATGTCGATTCCGTCAAAATGATGACAGAAATGATCGAGGTTTTGCGGGGATATGAATCATACCAGAAGATCATTCAAAACGCGGATGAGACATACTCCCAGGCGATTGAAAAAATCGGTGCCGTTTGATGATAGATCAGAGCCCGTCTATGTTGGCAGTTGAAAACGATCCATGCCAGCCTGTCGGCCTGCAGCATGCCGACCCAAAACGAAAGAATCATGGCAACAGGGAGGAAATATGATACGCAGTTTATGGACCTCGGCAACCGGAATGCAGGCCCAGTCAATGAATTTGGATGTCATCTCCAACAATCTGGCAAATGTCAGTACGGCCGGTTTCAAAAAAAGCCGGGCTGAATTTCAGGACTTGCTGTATGAAACCATTCGACCGGCAGGCACACCGTCAAGCCAGGACACTGAAGTACCAGCCGGCATCCAACTGGGTCATGGCGCCCGACCTTCAACCGTGCTCAAGCTTTTCTCCCAGGGAGATCTTGAAAACACCAAAAACGAACTGGATCTGGCCATTGAGGGTGATGGTTTTTTCCAGATTGCATTGCCCAACGGCGAAACCGCCTTCACCCGGGACGGCGGATTTAAACTCGACAGCGAGGGGCGGATTGTGAATGCGGATGGTTTTGCCATGGAGCCGGAAATTTCGATTCCCACCGACACCATCTCCATCTCGGTCGGCATGGACGGCACGGTCTCGGTCCTGCAGGCCGGCGATACAACACCGACGGAGGTCGGCACCATCGAGCTGGCGCGTTTTGTTAATCCCTCCGGTTTAATCAGTATGGGCAAGAATCTCTTCATTACCTCGGAGGCGTCCGGTGATGAATTGACCGGCACTGCCGGAGAAGATGGTCTGGGGACCATCGCTCAGGGATTTCTGGAAATGTCAAATGTCAGTGTGGTCGACGAGATGGTCAGCATGATTACCGCCCAGCGGGCCTATGAGGCCAACAGCAAATCGATCCAAACCGCAGATGAAATGCTGGCGATTGCCAATAATGTTAAACGATAGATTTAGGATCGGAAGGAAATACGTTTGAAAGTACTATATCCAAAACGTGTCGTTCGAATGTTGCTCGTCCTGCTGACCGGGGCAATCCTTGCCCTCTTGATGGTGGGACCGTCCGCTGCCGATTCGGCCCGAATTCAGGTCTTACCGGCCGCGCAGATCGAGGCCGAGCAGATACTTCTGGGGAAAATTGCCCGGATCGAAGGCAGTGATCCCGACCTGGTGCAACGACTGCGTGATGTGGTTATTGGACGCGCGCCTTTGCCGGGGCGAAACCGCACAATTGACGCCGGCGTCGTTAGACGGCGATTACGGCAAAATCGAATCAATCCGGATCAACTGGTTTTGGACATGCCTCCCCGGGTCAAGGTCGAGCGACGTTTCATTGAAATTAAACAGGATAAGATTAAATCCCTCGTGGCCGATTACATTGCCCAGCATATCATTAACGACTTCGAAGATGCCCGCATCAAGCAGATTCAGGTGAACGAGAATCTGAAATTACCGGTGGGTCGCATTTCCTACAGCGTCGAGCCATCCCGCAACAGCGAGCGAATGGGTAAAATCCCGTTTAACGTCAAATTCGAGGTTAACGGCAAATTCTACAGGCGCGTCTGGGCCGTAGCCGCGGTGGAAATTATGACCGACGTCGTGGTGACCCAAAAACCCCTGGGCCGTCACAAACCGATTACCGAGGACGATATCGAGATCCGCCGTATGGATCTGGCCCAGCTGCCATCCGATGCGATCACGGATCCGGCCACAATCCTCGGCCAGCGCACCCGTCGGGCGATTGGCAGCAATACCGTGTTGCGGCCCAATTTGGTCGAATTCCCGCCATTGCTGAAACGCGGTGATGTGGTGGTAATTATCGCTGAAACCGCCGGTTTGAAAATAACCGCCCTGGGCCAGGTGAAAAAAAAGGGACGTCTGGGTGAACGGATTCCGGTGGTCAATTTTGATTCTAAAAAAGTCCTTTACGCACGGGTGGTGGACGGCAATACCGTGAAGGTCGAGCTCAAATAGCCGGCGAGTGAACCGGCAGCAGAGGCTGATATGAAACTGTACAAAAATCGCATCTCCCATATCCTACTGGCAATGATTCCGATCATCGGACTTACGGCGTGTGCCGGCGGCCGCAACAATATTGAATATGAAATGGAAAAAATGACGGCCCGGCAACCGATCATTCCGCAGTTTGCCACCCTGCCGACGACGGTATCCGATGGATCTCTGTGGCAGGACAATGCTTACCTGAACGGAATGTTTATCGACACCAAGGCCCGCAATATCGGTGACAACGTAACGGTTCAAATTGAAGAATCGGCCAAGGCCAGCAACAAGGCCAACACCGAGACGGAGCGTACATCAGGTCTCGAGGCCGGTATTGAAAAATTATTCGGCCTGGAAGATTGGTGGAACAACGACGTCTTGCCCGAAGTCCCAGACGAGTTGCCCAGATTGACGCCATTTGGCGATCCGTCTATTAAAGGTAGAATGAAAAGCGAATTTGAAGGCGACGGCGAAACGTCCCGCAGCGGTAGTCTGGACGCGTTTATCACCTGCCGGGTCGTGGACGTGCTGCCCAACGGGAATCTGAAAATCGTCGGCACGCGGGAAGTGATGGTTAACTACGAGAACCAGATGATTATATTATCCGGCATCATCCGGCCGCGGGATATCGCCGAAAACAACGTAATCAAGTCCAAATTTGTTTCGGACGCCAAGATCGCCTACAGCGGCTCGGGTGTTATTAATGATCGCCAGCGGCCCGGCTGGCTGACCAATCTGATGAATACGGTGTGGCCATTTTAGTTTCTGAATTTTGTACCAAAATTCAGAAACTAAAACCTATAAAAGCTGCACTTTTAGGTTTTTTTAAGGGCGAATTAATTTGGGAGATATATTGGCTTGGCCGGGAATTTTTTGATGATGAACGTCAAACAACTTTTTTATAAACTGGTACTGATACTGACGGGGCTGCTTTATTTCGTTGGGCCGGCTTATGGGGTGCGGATAAAGGATATTGCCGACATCAAGGGTGTGCGATCGAATCAATTGGTCGGATACGGCCTGGTGGTCGGGTTGAATGGCACCGGGGACAGCGATGATGCCACCTTTACGATTCAGTCCGTGGCTGCCATGCTGGAAAAAATGGGGGTTACCGTGCTGCCGGAGGATATCGAGGTGGACAATGTGGCGGCTGTCATGGTTACTGCCGATTTACCGGCATTTGGCCGCAAAGGCAGTCGAATCGATGTCCTGGTCAGCTCTATCGGCGATGCCGAGAATCTCCAGGGCGGCACGCTTGTATTTACGCCGCTCAAAGGGGCCAACGGCCGGGTATACGCCGTGGCTCAGGGTCCGATCAGTACCGGAGGCTTCCAGGTTGGCAGCGTATCCGGCTCCGGGGTCCAAAAGAACTTCCCAACGGTCGGCCGGGTCGTGAACGGGGCCTTAATTGAAAAAGAGATATCCACCAATTTCAATGACAAGCCGACCCTGACGCTGACCCTGCGCAATCCGGATTTTACGACTGCCTCCCGGGTGTCCCAGGCCATCAACTTTGCGTTTTACGAGCCACTGGCCCGCACGCTGGATGCGGGAACCATCGAGGTTACGGTTCCAGACAAATACAAGGGCAATACCGTGCAGATGGTCACCATGATTGAGAAGTTAGGGGTTACGCCGGATTCGGTCTCCAAGGTTGTGATCAACGAACGCACTGGAACCGTCATCATGGGGGAAAATGTCCGGATCTCAACCATCGCCATCGCCCATGGGAACCTGAGTATTGAGATCAAGGAGGATCAGCGCGTTTCACAGCCCCTGCCGTTTTCAAGGGGCGGGGATACCGTCGTGGTGCCGGAATCCGAGGTCCTGGTAGAAGAGGGGAACAATCCGATATTTGTCGTCGATTCCGGTGTCAGTATCGGAGAAGTGGTCAAGGCTTTGAATGCATTGGGGGTTTCTCCCCGGGATTTAATTGCCATTTTTCAGGCGCTGAAAGCTGCCGGCGCGCTGCAGGCTGATTTGGAGATCATATAATGGATGAGACTTACACTTTTTTCCCACCGGCAATTGCCCAGGTTAACCGCCAGTATCAGCACCAACAGGTGGACCGGGCCCTGAAGTCGGCCGAAAACGCAACGGTTGATCCGTCGGACCCTGCGCTGAAAGCCGCATGCCAGGAAATGGAGTCCCTTTTCGTGAATCATCTGTTTAAAGAAATGCGGGCCACCATTCAAAAATCCGGTCTCATCAGCGGGGGGCGGGCCGAAGAAATTTTTACCTCGATGCTGGATACTGAATTGTCCAGCGCGATTTCGGCATCCCGCGGAATCGGACTGGCGGAAATTCTGTTTAAGCAGCTCAGTGGCTATTCGGTTCAGCGCCCGGAAGCGGAATCGGAATAATGCAAGGGTGGATTCAAACGGGGCAGGCGGCTTGATCTGCTGCGGACGGCCCGGGCGGCGTTAAGAACCCGGATGCTCCTGTCCAGAATCCACCGCAGCCGAGTATAACTAATCGATATTCAATCAAATTTATGCACGTGGATCAGGGTTTCACAACCGATTATTTGTAAATGCCTAAAGTTTTTGTGGTTTTTTGCCGAAAACACCCTTGTCAAATTGGGCTTTAGCCCCGGAAGATTTGCTATGAATACGGCTTCGAAATTGGAACAATTGATCGGACTTTTCAACCAGGAAACTGAACTGTATCGGTCCATGCAGGATATAGTGGATCGGGAAAGGGCGGCTGCGGTTCGATCGGATGTGGATGCGCTCCAGGCAACGGCCCGGGATAAGGAACACCTTATCTCCGACCTTCAAAGGAAGGAGGCGCTGCGCCACCAAATCGTCGCTGATTTGGCGATTGAACTCGGCATTTCGAGTCAGGACGTGACCCTGACTTCGATTTCTCAAGCGGCTAACGAGCCCTATGCCGGACGGTTGAAACGGGTGAAAACGAATTTTTTAAACGTTATCAAAAGCTTGCAAACGGCCAACGAGCACAACCGACAACTCGTCGAACATTCCCTGGCACTGCTGCGAGGCTCATTTAATTTGCTGAATGATCTGGTGGCATCGGGCACCGTTTACCATCGCACCGGAAATATTCGAAACTCCAAATCAACCGGCAACTGCATTTCGAGCGAGATTTAAACCGTAGCTCGTGATAATGGAAAACCCATATTTTGCCGGCAACTGAAGATGTTGGCGGAACCGCCGGCCACAGCGTTTATCTGGATACTGCCAAGGGGCAAACGAAGATCACCGGCAACGGTCAGAAGAGGCGTCTATGAATCAAGCGAATATTAAAGACCTACTGTCAAAAATCAAGACTTTTCCCAGCATGCCGGCCACGGGCGCCAAAATGCTCAAGATGCTGGAGAACCCGGAGACCACGGTAGATGAAATCGAGGATGTGCTGCGCCACGACCCGGGATTGACGGGCAATGTGCTCAAACTGGCAAATTCGGCCTATTTCGGCATTCCGGCCAAGGTGGCTTCAACGCGACAGGCCGTTCTTTTACTGGGATTAAGAAAGTTGATTCAACTGGTTATTGCATCCTGCGTCAATGCCGTGATGGACAAACCGGTTCCCGGCTACAATCTGCCACCGGGAGATCTCTGGCGACATTCCATCGCTGTATCGATTGCAGCCGAAGCTCTGGTCAAAGACAGCCACAACGTCGAATCCGAAGATATTTTTACCCCGGCACTGCTGCACGATATCGGTAAACTAATTCTGGGGCATTTTATCAAAGAGGCGCAGGAAGATATCGATAAAATTGCCAGTTCAGGGGTGCCCTACGCTGTGGCGGAGCAGATGGTACTCGGAACCGATCATGCTGAAGTTGGTGCCCAGGTGTTGACCCAATGGTCTTTCCCGCAGGAGGTGATCGACGCTGTCCGATGGCATCATGGCCCCGATTCTCCAGACCGCAAAGCTGCAGCAGTGGATATTGTGTATTTGGCGAATTTGCTCTGCCAGACAGCGGATGACGCTGAAAACGCAGATCGTCAGGAAACCGATCTGTCACCGGCGGTTGTTGAGCGGCTGGGACTGGACATTGGCCAATTCGATGACGTCAAAACCAGAGTGGCAGAGTGGGTGGATGAGTTGGCGGAAGCACTGACTTTTAACTGATCCGATGAGCAGGAGAACACCAGGGTAACACGAATGACGCAGGACCCGAGGCAAATAACGTCGCTTATAAAAGCGTTTCCGAGCATGCCGGGGGCAGCAGTCCAATTGCTGGCCCTGATCGAGGACCCGGATATCAATGTCAGCCAAATTGAATCGATTCTGCAGCGTGATGCTGGCCTGACAGCCAATTTACTGAAATTGGCCAATTCCGCCTATTTTGGGATACCTTCCAAAATAGGCTCCGTCAGGCAGGCCGTTCTGCTCCTGGGGTTGAAGCGCTTGATTCAGATGGTGATCGCCTCCTGTGTCAGTGCCATTATGGACAAACCGATTCCGGGCTATGAACTTCCGCCGGGCGAGCTCTGGCGTCACTCTATCGCGGTTTCCGTCGCGGCAGAAGGCCTGGTTAATGAATTGAACGTGGAGGCGGCCGAAGAGTTATTTACGGCCGCATTGCTGCATGATGTGGGGAAGCTCATACTGGGTCGACCTATGGCGGACGCGTTCCATCAAATAAATGACGAGATTTCCCGGGGCATTGCCCTCGAAGCCGCTGAAGAAAAGGTACTGGGCACCAATCATGCTGATGTCGGTGCGCGCATCCTCAGCCAGTGGTCGTTGCCCGGGAACATCGTCAACGCCGTCCGCTGGCATCATGATCCGGAGGCTGCCGAAATGACCGATCCGATGCTGGACATCGTACATGTGGCCAATGTGCTGTGTATCATGATCGGAATCGGCGTCGGCCGTGACGGTTTGCGGCACGAACCCTCCGAGGTAGTCGTCAAGCGATTGGGGCTGGAATCTCATCATCTTGAAAAGGTTGCCGATCAGACCATGCGATCGGTGGATGAGTTGTCGGAGGTGCTCAGCAGCAAGTAGATTGGCCGGTAATCGGAAATGACCGGCGGAACCTATTTGGTCCGCATCAAAACCGGTAAAGTGCCAAAAAAAGGTGGTAGATCATGACAGATATTTACGGCATCATCAGTATCGGCAGCAAAGCGCTGTTGGCCCAGCAAAAAGGCATTTATGTCACCGGCAATAATATTGCCAATGTCAATACACCCGGTTACACGCGGCAGCGGGTGAATTTGTCCAGTGACGTGCCGGTCAACTCCGGCATCGGTCCGGTGGGCACGGGTGTTCAGACGCTCGGTATCGAACGTATCTACCAGCGTTTTCTGGGGGTTCAGATCAACAATGAAACCCAGACGCGCGGTAATTGGGAGGCCCGGAGAGATGTTGCCGAACGCATTGAAATGATTTTTGACGAATCCAACGGCTATGGACTGAGCCAGGCCATGTATGAATTCTGGACCGCCTGGCAGGATCTCTCCAATAATCCTTCCGGACCTGTCGAACGAACGGTTCTGATCGCCAAAAGTCAAATTATGGCCGAAACATTTTCCAAAAACTATCAGGATCTTCAGACAATCCAGCAGGATATTGACACGCTGATAGAAGGCACGATTGATGAGGTTAATTTGCTGTCAGAG
>JASJCE010000247.1 GCA_030066155.1 Desulfobacterales bacterium
GGCGCATCCAGATGACTACGGTTGCAGGCACTTTCACACGGGTGAAAACAGACCCGTCCGCAAACCGCCGGAAACGGGTTCTCGTCCATTATCAGTTGCCAGGCATTCTTAAGCAGCCCCCGGGCGGCCAGCATTTCGATGCGGGGGATATCCTGCCCGACCGGGCAGGCGGCGCTACAGGGTGCGGTTTTTTCGTGAACTCGCGGGTGAAAAAATCGCCATGAACCGGTTTTATTAACAGCGGTGGTGGTGGTGGAGTGGGGAATAAACAGCGGGATCGGCTTATACGGTGAGTTTTGCATATTCTTTAAATTCCGGTTCTTGATCCTTTGATGGGCCCGGCTGTCATTGCACGAGCCCGAATACGTGCGCACTATCATAGGCATCCCGGCAGGCCTGAATATTTTGCTCCGGTTTGGTGTGGATGTCTTCCCGGATCGCATCGGAAATCATTTGCAAGGGCGGCATTTCCATAATGCGGGCAAACGCCCCGATTATGGCCGTATTGATCATGGGATGGGTGCGGGTTCCCAGGCGGTTGTGAATGGCAATGCCGGTGGCATCCACCCAGGCCAGACGAAAACCGGCAAAATCCGACAGATTCTCGGGCTGGCCGGCCGCATTTATCAGTATCCAGCCACCGGCTTTGAGTCCGTCTGTAACCGGGACATTCTCCAGTAGCCGGACATCCTGAACCACGACATGATCCGGTGTATACACATTGCAGCGGATCTGAATTTTTCGGGTATCCAATCTGAGGTAGGCTTCCACCGGTGCCCCTCGCCGTTCAACCCCGAAAACGGGAAAGGACTGAACGTAATATCCGGCGCTGAAAAAGGCTTTGGCCAGTATGATCGATGCCACCACCGTGCCCTGACCCCCACGACCATGAAACCGAATTTCTTGCATCATCAATAACTAACTCTGTCCTGATTAATAACGTTTTCAGGATCTTAGCTTGCCTTAAATACAAAGCGCGGTCATATCAAGCGTGAATTGCCATATTAGGCGTATATACCGGATATTACCCTGACTGTCAAAAACACTTGCCGATTTGCGTTGTCGGGGCTGCTCAAAACCATGGTGATCGTGTTGAGAAACTACAAGTTTGTCAATAAACAATCTCTAATTGAACATTATACCGAACAAATTTGACTTAAGAATTTTTTATCACGGCCGATATATCCTACAGTCGGATTTTCTGAAGTCTACCCGGGATCTTCTGTTTTCTGGTATTTTTGCTTGCCTGACAGGTAGATACTGTCGTACTAATATCCCTTTTTGGCAGATTTGAATCATATAGTTGAAATTTTGATTAAAATGATTGATTTCGGCACAATTTAACAGCTATAAATAAACTATTGTGGAATAATCAGAATGAGCGGGAAAAAGAAATTTTATCCAAAGGTTAAGGAATCTTTTGTCGCGGCCGGATATACCTTTTTTGACGGCGATCAGGACATTAAAGGCAAAACCCGGCAGCACCGGAGAAAACCGGATTACATTGCTGTCAGGGACGATCTGATTATTATCGGGGAAATCAAATCCCCCAAAGAATCGCCGACATCGGGCAGCTGGCGGCGCAAACAACCGAACGACAGCGTTGAATTCGCCAAGGTACGGCAGGATATACTGGACCTTGAAAGCGCCGGTATGCTCGATCCGAACATCGGCGGGCACGGAATTATCATTAGAGGTCAGATTCCGGACTATGTTGCCAACCTGGGCGTAACCTATGATTTGCCGGCTTCCATAAAGGTGGCTGAAATAAAAGGCGGCTATACGGTACCCTCCGAACAGACTCAAAATGTAAAGGTAGCGCTGTCCAACTGCGGTAAAATAAAATATCAGGTGCTGGGTAACGGCAACGGGCTGGCAACCTTCATTTTCGAATTGTAACCCCTCTTTGGCTTGGATTATTCATCGATGTACTCGCCGTTTTCGATTTCTTTTGAGACCGGGTTCTTTTGGCCATCAAACTTCATGCTGACATGAATGCGGTTGCTGCATCCCACACCATAAACCATTTTCTTCAGGGCATATGTTACCTGTCCGTCACTCTCAAAATTCTGCATTAGCTCATAGGACTTGTTAATGTACAGGTTGAAGCGCTCGCCGCACTCGCTGCAGCGGACCTTCAGGAAAAAACCATCCGACGGCGGATCAGCTTTAGCTTTGCCAAACAGCTTGCCAACCAAATTTTTTAACACGTTTCTCTCTCCCATTTCGTCCGCGGCTAACAATAGATAGTCCGGAATTTTTGCAATGCTAAAACGATTGGCGGTTGACCACCATATCCCCCCGAGGCTACACGCATTAGGCCATGAATAATGTTTGTTGTCAAGCAAGAGATTGTTTCAAATGGGACCTATACAAGCTGATTTTGTAATGAATCTTTGTACTTAGTCGACAGAGTAATTGCTTGAGAGGACTGCCGATCGCCAAGCTGATGCAGAATTGACAAAGACTTAAAACATTACTACTCTCACTTCATTAGTGCCCCTATGGGCGTTATTAATCGGAGTGTATTTGATGGCATACAAATTGGCATCCCTAATCCCGGTGGCCCGGCTTACCCAGCGCATCGTTTTCTGGGTTTTTTTCAGTGTCATATTGATTGAAACGCTGATTTTCATTCCCTCCTACCGGCATCGGGAAATTGAGCTCCTGGAACAGATGAAGAATATATCTGCCGCCCGGGTTGCGGCCGTTATGCAATGGGCCGGACCGGAAGCTTCCAACGAGGAACTTTTCGCTCACACCCAAAAACTGCATGACGGCAAGATCGTGGTCGGTGGCGCCCTGTACACGGCTGACGGTCAGAAGATCGGCGAATTTGGCGAAATGCCCGAGCTGTCGATCTCAGACGTGAATCCTGCCAGCATGACATTTCTGTTGAGCGAAGACGGTTCCCGCTACGATATCGCCTGCTCTCCGGTGGAACTGCAGCGGGATTTTCGATTGATCCTGCGCCATGATTCGTCCACCGTTCAGCAGGAATTGGTTTCTTATTTTCTGAGGATCGCCGGCCTGGTGCTGATAATTTCTCTGTTTGTGACGGTCGGTACCCTGCTGACACTGCGCTGGCTGGTTGTCAAGCCGGTCTTGAGTCTACGGAAAGATCTGATCCGCGCAGGAGAAGCACTCAGCGATGATCAGCCAACGCCTGAATTTTATTCGGCCGACATTCAACGCAAGGATGAACTGGGGGAAGTAATTGGCGCCTTTCGACAGATGTATCAGCGAATTTCGGATGCCATCAACAACCGCAAAAAAGCGGAAGCTGCATTGCAGCGAAGTTTTAAGCAAGTTGAAGCCTACTCCAGGGTCCTCAACAATGAGCTTGAAAAAGGCCGTCAAATACAGGTTAATTTTTTACCCAATCAACTGGTCCAGATTCCGGGCTGGGAAACTGCGGCCTTTTTCAAGCCCGCCCGGCAGGTAGCCGGTGACTTTTATGACATCTTCCGAATACCCGGCGGATCCGTGGGATTCGTGGTGGCAGACGTGTGTGACAAAGGCGTCGGAGCCGCATTGTTCATGGCGCTGTTTCGCAGCCTGATTCGTATATTTTCCGGTCAAACCTCGCTGAACGGCTTAACCCTGACCTGCAGCGATGCCGCCACTGAGGATTTTGAGCTGCCGGCAAATAATCCGGCTATCGATCCAGTTCATCTTCGAGCGCTCAAAGCCGTGCAACTTACCAACAATTACATTGCCCTTAACCACGGTGAACTGGCGATGTTCGCCACTCTTTTCTTTGGGATACTGGAGCCGGATACCGGGGAACTCAGTTATATCAGTGGGGGGCATGAGCCGCTGTATATCGTCAACTCCGAAGGGGGGGTCAAAGAACAGCTTGTCAGAACCGGGCCGTCAGTCGGCATTGAGCCCCGGATTAACTTCGACATTCGGCAGACACGGCTGGAACCAAATGACATCCTGTTGGGATACACCGATGGCGTCACCGAAGCCAATGCTACAGATGGCAGCTTTTTCAGCAACGAACGCTTGATGGCGATTTTAAACCGGCCTTCCGGATCAGTTGAACAGTTGCTGAAAAATATCGCCGGAAATCTGCGGGATCACATCGGCGATGCCGAACAGTTTGATGATATTACCCTGTTGGCGGTCAAGCGGTCTGCAAAATAGGCCAGGGCAGCCATTGACGAACCGCCCTCGGTTTATTGGAGAAATAGCGAACCGGCAAGTGTATTATCGTATGGCATATTGGCTACAATGAAATCTGAATATTCGAACCCGCCGACGTGGGGTCGATAGAACCGATGCGGGGGCCTCAATATGGATAACTGGATACCGTTTGCCGAAGGTGAATACCAGGTTGACAATGTCCTGTTGCTTGCCGGCAATCAGACTGCCGTGGTTGTCGAAAATGCGATTGTTGAGATTTATGCCGATTCGCGCGGACGTCGCTATTTGAAGGGACGGGGACGTATCCGCAACGTTCTCATGATCGAGCTTCTTGAAGATAACGACAATTTGGATTTGCTGCTTGATTTCGGTGGCGAATTTAAATTTCTGCTGGTACGACCAAATCTTCAGTCCGGCAAAGTTTTTGCCCCTGACGTTAAATCCATTCTACAATTCGTGCCCGATACACCCTGGCGGCAGCTCCCGGAAGACGAATTCAAGCGGCTGATGTCAGAACTGCAGATTATCCCGGATCCGGTTTAGGTGCGCTTTGCCTTGGCCCCCAGCGCTTTGATTTCAGCCAGATGCAATTTTATGATGGGTGAGATCTCCGGCGGCTGCCATTTGGTGTGTTTGGGTTCCTCCGGCCATAAAAAAGGCAGGTGGCAAACCGCTCCGGGAGTGTCGGCCGTTTCAAAAAAGGCAAGTGCTTTCAGCAATACCTGACGCTGGCCCTTTACATCCTCAACCGCTCCCACCGCGCGGCCGTATGGATATTCAATGGCCGCGACTCTCGGAATACCGATCTCACGATGAAATTCCGGTGTCATGGTCAATACAATAGTTGAAAATCCGTTTTCTTCCAGAAAGCGCGCCACCAGTCCGACGGACCGGCAACACAGCGGTCAAGCCGGTGTGAGCAGCACCGCTTCAACCTTTTCCGAGCGCATTTGTTCGGCCACTTTCGGCATCGTTCGAGTCAGCAGTTGGTCCGGATTCGGCTGAAAACCGTAGTAGGAGTAACAGTTCGGAGCCAATCGACCGATAATACCCTCTTTCTCAAACTCATTGAATCGCTTCAGGGGAAGGATGACATTAATATCCTGCTTGATATAGTCGGTATTGATATGGAGATGGTTGACCTCGATGTCCTTTGCTTCGGCGGTTGCGGGGATTTGGCGGCTGGTAGGATCGCCCCACGCCGGCTCGCGTTTCTCCCGCTCGACATCAAATGCTGCGTCGGTCTTCATGCTGATTCCGGCTGAGGTCATCAGCGTAAATGTTGTCTCACTGGCCGGTTTCTTCAAGGGACTCCAGGGAATTTCGCCTTTGTATGGTTCAGCGGGAATATCCTTGCCAATCCAGGCTCCCAGGGAGGGCGGCATAAACCGAAAACCGTCAACCATTTTAGCGGTATTTTCCATTAGACTTTCCTCCTTTCAATCGCTGCAATTACGCTGCCCTGAAAAATAGCCCCCTCAGGAATTTGTACAACACAATGGCGCCAAAAAGACGTAAGTGAGCTCATTGACCCGATCTGGACGGATTAATTAGCGTATTTCAAATCTGCTGTCAAAAACCGTACACCTCCATGGCCTGCCGCATTCGCCGGTCATCGAGGGGAAAAATGGGTTGGCGAGGTGGCGGATACGCTTCACGAGTTTCTTTGTTGACCTTGTTGGCAAGCGGTCGGTAGTAAATGCCGAGTTTCATCTTGCCCTCATTCTGATACAGCTTCAGCTTGATCTTCGTATCCTTGTATTTCCAGTTGTAAATTCTCTGCCCTTCACTGAATTTCAGGGTTGTCCGCGGCGCGCCATATTTTTGTGATATGTGGTCTTTAAGCTGGCTGAACACGTCTATTGATTCCACATCGACATAGGCGGCAAAGAATTTTGCGGAGTGAAAGGCGTAAGTGACATACGGCACATCAACGTTGAATAGGGTGTACGATTTTTGGGGATTCCCGTAGTAGACGACATCATGCTTTTCGGCAACTTTGACAAAATGCGGCAGATCGGCGATATCAGTGCCCCATTGGATTCCTAAAAAACCGTTTTTCAAATCAGCTGCTGTCGAATTACTGCTGAAAATAAGCAGCATAGCCCAGATGAAAACTAAATATTTGAATTTCAGCATCGGACGATCCTCGCCACAATCGGAGTCTAGGGGGAATAGTATTTTAGGTTTAACTCACTTAGCCGGGTAATGTATTCTTTTTGATAGATCAGGCCGATTTGATTTTTTACTTCCATTAATGATGATTTGATATATGGTCGAATATCGATGCCTTTGGCGTTCAGCTCCAAATCGTTGGCTTTGTCCAAAGTCAGCACGCAGTAGTACCTGGTCAGGGCTCTTACTTTGGGGCTTCTTCTCAGCAGATAGCTCCTCCCACCCAGGGTGTCCAAAATATAGCCGGCATATTCATACATGACCTGTGGTGATGGTCGGCCCGCCAGATCGGCCTGCCCGCCGCTTTCCATGGTAAACCATTGATAGAATGTTTTCATAACGGTTTCAATTACTTCAGATTCGTTCTGCAGGACCTGGCGCGCAGCAAATACGCTCTTTTTACCCATCGCGCGGTAAAAATGGGCAACGTTGCGGACCATATTATATAGCGAATCCATTTCACCGGCGATAATCGGCGGTTTTGAGGATAGATTCCTCAGCGCGATTTGATATTGCAGGTATGAGCCGCCTTCAAACTGATAGGATTGAATATATGGCTGCGAATCCAGATAGGCGAAGAATGCCAGAATTTGACGCTCGATGTCAGCAGTGCCGGACGGCGTAGAGGCTGCCGGGATTTTTTTCTTGACCACGGCCATTTTTTCAATATCTTTTTTTTCCTCCTTAGCCAATGGTTCGGGCAGCTTACTTTCATCCGGCAAGATTTGAGTCACTTTTTTTTCATCTCGCACAACTTCGACCAGATTTTCTTCTTTCGCGGCCAGGACAATTGTCTCTTTATTTGAACCGAATACTTCGGCCAGCTTTTCTTCCGGAACGTTCTGGCCTTTGGTAACGGTCAACTCCTGTTGCAGTTCGACGATCTTCTGCTCCAGCTCTTGCGTCTTCTCCTGGGAAATCCTCTGCTGCTGATCGATCGCCGTGTCCACCTTGTCCTTATGCCAGCCGGCAATCTTGCTGACGATAAAATAGCCGCCTGCGGCAACCACCAGTATCACGACAATTATCTTGGCCGCTCTATCCATATGAAATAATCTGCCTCCCCGGTCTTTCGACCTATACGGTTTGCGCAAATATGGTCTATCGTCACTTATATCGCGGCATTATAATGCAGAATGGATCTCAAAAGCAATAGGGAATCGATTTACCGGCTGTCATCATGGACGATTCGGTAGGGGATATTTTAGATAGGAAAGAAACTCAATAAAATTGGGAAGTTTGGATCTAACCGCTCATATCATGCGCCGATTGTGGTGCGGATCGATTGCCGATGTTCAAAAAAATTTCGGACCAACTCTTCTTTCCGGTATCATTCGCCGATCGAGCCCTTCTCTCCGTTCAGGGAAATATATTGAGTAATCAAATTGGCGACGTTCCAGTCCCAGGCGGCGGCCGCCATTATCGATCATGTAGCACGGATCGTCAAAGTTCAAAGAACGCGATTCTCTGGACTTGAGATGGGTCGCCATTTCATGAAAATCAGACAAAATACACCTCCATCGTGTAAATCCCCCGAGCGAGCAGGCGATTCCGCTCAAAGACGAGGACGTTTCAACTAAACCTTGACCTAATCCGGCAGCAAAAAGCGTGCAAAGTTATTTATAAAATCAATTTTTAAGAAATTCAGGAGGTTGTGTGATCATGCGGAATCAGATACGGGCGATCTATGAAATCTAATTCCCAGGTTTTGGGAACTTCACTTCATATACCGGTTGTCAGCGGAATTTTCAGTTTGAATCAGCCTTCGAATGACAGCGTCGGAATTCGATAACACTGATTCGCATCAAAGGGCGACATCCGCTATATGGTTCAGCAGTCAGCGCCGCTGTTTGCGGGGTTCCTTCCAGCGGGATTTTCCCATATCTTCCAGATAGCCTACCGACTGTAGTACAGCATTCAAGCTGAAGGCAGGCCATTCAAGATTATGTTGCATCAACTCGGCGAGTTGTTTTTCGGAGGCGGTCTTCAATTCCAGACGCTGACAAACGAGATAGGCGGTCGCCGCCGCTTCAATTGATTCGATAAGGATGCTCAAATCCTCTCTTTCAGGCCACCATGCATGACGGTCGATGCCGAGATGGCCGCAAAGGATGTGACCCAGTTCGTGAATCAGCGTAGAATATCTGTCCTCCAGAGGTCTGGATTCATCTATGAGAATCAGATAACTGGTATCCTTCGGCAGATTCAGATTCCGATATTGTTTACGGAGGGCCGGTGCGATGCGGCTGGCAGAATCAACCGTATCTCGATCCAACCTCGATTCATAAACAGCAATACCGTGCACCGTGCAGTTGTGTCGTGTGTTTTTGTAGATCCTGGCCAGCGTTTGGTGGCGAGGTGTGTGGGCCTTCAATTGGGCCGGCGCAACATCGGGACCTTCGGTATCCTGAATATCGAACACAAAAAGGATGGGTGCCATGGGAGCCAGGATTACCAGTGGCCGGGCGTCGAATTTAAGCTGCCGTCCAAATTTCTGCTTCCAGCTGCGTGCAGTTGCAACGTAGGTGGCTGACCGATTTTGTTCAAACAGCATCAAACCGTTAAAGGCCGAATAGCCCGGAAATCGGGCAATGAAGTGTAGGAGTTCGATAACATGATCACGGTCTCGGAACCGGCGACGGGCGGTAAACATTTCATCAACCGGATTGAGAACGTTCTCACTCTCAGCGAGCGTTGCATCCACAGCCGTGTGGGACCTCTCCAGCGGGCTTTTGGGAAAAAGGCTCAACTGCTCTGTCATGGTGCTGCGACTCCTCCAGGGATTGATATGCAAATATCCTCGCCTACCATAGTTATTCTTTGTGAGTCAACAGGTTTGGGGCTCCGCAATTTTGGATTTCGGATTTTGGATTTTGGATTGAAAAGGGATTGCGGGATACGGGCTCCGCGATTTTGGATTTTAGATGTCGGATTTTGGATTGAAAAATGGAATCCATTCCGATGCCGTCGCTTACTTGCCAACCGCTGATGAAATAAATATATTTTAGGGGAAAATTTTTTTGCCTTTGTAATTTGACTTTAGAGCTTCATTGGAGGATGACCATGGACTTTGAGCGTTATTATCTTGATCTGTTTGAAATGCTGAATGCCTGCTGCAAAAAAATCGCTTCCGGTAAATACGACAAGGCGGACTCCGATCACCTGTTCGAACTGTCCAAAAAAGGACGGTATCCCGGTGTCCTGAGCGAACTGGCGGA
>JASJCE010000248.1 GCA_030066155.1 Desulfobacterales bacterium
TAATTGCCGGCAAGGCTATAAAATACATGGAAGGCAAAATTTACATTTAGGCGTTCAAAGGTTCAGGCCTGCCCTGGCGCGACTATTTTAAAACAATTTGGTCGACATAAAACAGAAAAGGCTGTTTGAGTAAAATTGTTAGCATCTGAATGTCTATTAAAAATTTGGATTTGTTTTTGTAAAGCATTTTAAAGAATATTGATAAATTGTGGGACAGATGGTACATTAGATTAAAAACTTGAGAAGGAGAAAATAGAGATGGCCGAGGGGGTCAATGTCAGAATAACAGGAAAATTACGAAGATTTATTGAGGAACAGGCTGGTATCAACGGTCTTTATGAATCTGCCAGCGAATATGTACGCGATCTAATTCGTCGAGACTATCAGAGACAAGAAGAGCGAAAGTGGAGCTGGCTTGTGGATCAACTACGCCCGGGGATGCAAGCTGATGAGAGCGAGTTTGGTCCTTTGGATCCTGAAGAAATTATAAAAGCCGCCAAAAAAGAGAAGGCCGGTGATGCATCATAAGATATATCCGGCTTCTCGCCGTAGAATTATTGAAATATGGCATTATACGGACAAAAACTGGGGAGTAAAACAGGCCGATAAATACATTCGTGGTCTATACGAGGCAATTGATAAAGCTGCCAACAATAAATTTCTTTGGCGAAAAATTGAGCACGAAGATGTAAAGGGAATATTCTTCGTGCGCTACCAGCATCACTATATCTTTTTCCGGGAACTATCCAAAGAAGTCTTGGGCGTTATCAACGTTTTGCATGAAAACATGGACATCCCCTCTCGCTTAAAAGAGGATTTGAGTCGGCCATAATTACACATATGCGACAGAGGCACTCAATTTTATTTGGATATTTTTCGATTTAGCTAGAGTGTTTTCTCAAAAATTGATGCAAGCTGTTCAAGATGACGCGCTTCTTCTTTAGATAACTCCATAAAAACCGATCTGGCACGATCCGACGCCACCTGTCTACCCAACTTTAAATACAGATCAAACGTATTGGCTTCCAGTGCCATCAACAGATCGAGAATATCAGTGATTTTTTTATCTCTGGACCAATTAACCGCCTCGGGCACGCTTACACATCCAGCCATAACGTCATGGGGAGGTTTTGGGAGAACGCCTGTGGGAAAATCATCTCCTGCTGTTGGTCCTGAGATTTTCTCGAATAGCAGAGAAAGTGATTCCTTGTGGGCCATCTTGTGGTCAATCAGACTGGTGAAACTATCTTTTATATCCTGATCTTGAGCGGCATTTTGAACGGCGTATAAATATTGCTGAGATCCGTCCTCGACGGGTGAAATCGCTTTTACCTTCTCGAAAAAACTACCCAGTATCATCATGCCTCCAATTTTTTAGATTTGGAGTTTTTATGTATCTAGCTAATTATTTGAGTTCTTTTTGTATGATCTGGAAGTTTTATGAACTGGGCGCACGGCTCGAAGAGGAGCTAAAGATACCCCCTGGATCTTATATCCCTGAATCCACCGACACGCTTTACCCGTCTTATTGAACGAAAAGGTATTGCTCTCCTGTAAAACCCGATCTTCCTGTATTGTTGGAAAAATACGTTGTATAATCTCCAGCCCACTCTCTTTAAAGTCCGGTTCAAGCTCCAGCAGTTCGGCCACGACAGTGCTGGCTTCATCCTGGCGGTCTATATGACCCAGCGCAGCGGCTCGGGCGATGGCATCGGCATGTAAATCAGGCATGCAGATTTCTTATCTTAAAACTTTAATAAATTAGTACGTCCCTTAAATTTCCCCTGGACATAAAAGAATCAGAAAGTTATTTTCTATCACTTCCAATGATTTATACCGGGCTGCAAATTGAGCCCTTTTAATATTTAGGGTTTGAATTCGAAGGTCGCGGCATTTCCTGGAATGGGAGTCATCGTGCCGACAAATTTGAATCAAATCGAAAAAAAATTATATACTTATATACAATGAAAGCGATGATGTATTCCGTACTCAAATCTCCGATCCTGCATTTTATTTTTTTGGGCATTCTCGCCTTTTTTACATACAGCTATCTCAAACCGGCAGATCGTGAGGCGATCCTTATCACCACCCAGACCATCGACGCCCTGGTCCAACAGCGGGAAAGCATCGCCCAGAAAGCGATCACCCCCGAAATGCGGCAATCGATCATCGAAGGCCACATCGAGGATGAGATCCTTTTGCGCGAAGCCTACAAGCGCGGATTTGACAAAAACGATTATCGGGTTCGAAAGCGGATCCTGAACATTATGCGGACCTCTCTGAGCGAGGTTATTCCCGAGCCGTCGGTGGCCCAGCTGCGTGCATTCTACGACGCCAACCGGGAGCGCTATCTGACATCGCCGTCACGCTCTTTCGAGCAGGTCTATTTTTCCTTTGCCAGCGCAAAGCTGCCGGAAAAATCGGAGCAGTTCATCAAGCAGCTACAAGAGGCTAAAGATGTTGTCGGCCTTGGTGACTTCTCCCTGATAACTGGCAATAGATACAGCAAGAGCTCTTTTCAGACCACCGCCTTAACTTTCGGCAAACCCTTTGCCCAGGTTGTTTTCGACATGCCTTTGAACACGTGGCGCGGCCCGGTCGAATCTTTTCAAGGGATCCACTATGTGCGCGTAACGGCTGAGCACGAACCGGAACTGCCGCCTTTTGAGCAGATGGAACAGTACTTGCGTCAGGACTATTTCTTGCGAAAGACAAGAGAGAGCCAGGTGGCAAAGATCGATGAGCTTCGCAAGAACTATGAGGTGATTGTGGAAGGCAAATGATTTTAAATATCACCGCAAAGACGCAAAGAACGCAAAGATAGCTTTTCTTTTCATTTGCCTTTGGGAGGCCCCGCTGAAGCGGGATGCAAGCAAAGGCAAATGAAAAACACTCGGCCTCCGGCAGAATATGCACAGACAAACCATACACTTTAAGGTGCACAAACGACTCATAGTTCTGTAAAATTGAGCAATTCAAAGATCAGACTTGCGTTTTTCCCGCAGGGCTTGAGTCTGTATATTTGCCGGCCTCTCAGCGGCAAAATAAAATGATCACTCTCTGCGCCCTCGGCGCCTCTGCGGTGAAAAAACTTGGAGCGTATACCTCCCCGTGTTTATGAATGCGGTAAGTTAGGTACGATAAGTGAAATTGGAATGTATTATAATAATTGTGGTTTACAGATATCTGGGAATTTCTTCATCTTTTAAATCCGAAATCCCTCCGGGGCGCAGGCCCCCGTGGTCCCTCTGGGCCGGAGGCCGCAATCCGAAATCCAAAATATCTGCGCTCTTTAGTTTCACCTTCCCGGTATACATTGCTATTGCTGGTGCGATACTTCTGCCTTCTTCCATGGCACTGGCGGATGACGTCGGCATCACCAAGGCCCGGCTTATTCAAAAATCAGAAAAAAGCTATGTGATAGAGGCAGATATCACCCAGGCGTTGGTCTGGGCAGTCAAGGCACCCATTTTCCCGGACCGGTTTCAAGTCTCCGAATTGACGTACGTCAACCAGGCCGGATGGATCGTGGTGCAGGCCGTTGCTGCAACCACGGGAGAGCCGCTGTCTTCTCGGGATGAGATATTGCTGCCCTGGATGCGAAACGGTGCGGCTCTAACGGCGCAGTGGCTGGACGGCTCGGTGAATCAGGGACTGTTTCTGCGCGCGTTAGAGGGCATTCACGTGCCGATAGGGTTGCTCATGCCGGCTACTCAATCTCTAGGAGAGGTCTGCCGCGAACATTTTACGATCGGGCTAAAACATTTTACATTTAAGTGGATTCACCTGTTATTCGCGGGCGTTCTGATTGTGTTGCGACCTGCCCGTCTGGTTTTGAAAGGTCTCCTATGTTTTACTTTTGGGCAGGCACTTTCACTCATCCTGGTGGATGTCGGGTTGCCCGGTTTCGATCTTCTCTTCGCCGACATATTGGCAACCATCCTGGTTTTCTTAATCGCCCTCACCGCTGTCCGGGAACAAAAGATAGATCATTATCTGGCGCTAATATTTCTTTTTGGACTTATGCATGGATTGTCCTATGCACAGGAACTTGCCACTTTGAATTTGCCATTGGATCAAAAACTACCCGCATTGTTCATGTTCAATATTGCCATCGATGTCTGCCAGTATGCAGCGGTGGGGTTGCTATTGCTTTTAGCTAAAGCCCTCGGGACGAAGATCGGCTGGAAAAAAGGGATCTCCTATGCGGCCGGCATCCTGTCCGTTGCGCTCTTGATCACGCTATTGCATGAACAGGTGGTCGCGGGCAAAACGGATGTGTTAAATTTCAGCGGCTCCCGGATTGCGACACAGTTTTCACTGCCTGTCGCTCAAAAAACCCAAACAGGTGGTCAACGGCCCCGTGGTGCGCGACGCTTGACCAATCCAGTGATGAGCTATCTGTCGGTGGAACCATATGAAGTGCGCCAGGAGATCCTGATACAGGCGCGGGCGGCGGTGCAGTTTCTGGGCGTAGACGATGAAGGTAAAGGCAGCATTCCCGTCCAATCCCTGGAACCGGTGAAAGCGGGCATTCTAAATACGGTCCGAAATGCCAATCCCATTTTCATCGATGGGCAAAAAATTAAGCCGATTCTGGCTCGGGCCGATTTTGTCACCCTCGGGCCGGCCGGGGTGATTGTCAGGTCAGAGCCCGTCCAGGAGAGCCTGAATAACGGCATCGTCGGTCTCACGCTGGTGTATGAAACACCGGAGATGGCCGATGAGATCAAGATTAATTGGCGTCTGTTTTCGCAAAGCGTTCAGAAAATTGAAGCCACCACCACCGATCCCTTTGGCGGCGCCACCATGATTCTTTCACCAGATGAAAATGTACTGCATTGGAAAAGCCGTCTGGCCGGATACCGCGTGCTGGTGATCGAGAAAATTTCAGTTGAAAAGCAAAAGCTTCCGGTCATCTCTATGCTCCTCTTTTTCGCGGTTCTTGCAATGCTGATTCTATCGATTCGGCGCAAAAAATTGCTGTTAAGCCGACCGGTGCTTCTGGGCGTTATGGCTCTGGGTTTCGTGCTGTATCCATTTTTAAGCTTTCCAGTTGATTTTCCTTTCGTGCCGCAATGGAAACCGTCGACGGAACGCACGTCGACAATTCTCGACGGGTTGTTAACCAATGTGTACCGGGCCTTTGACGTGCGCGATGAAGACCGCGTCTACGACCGTCTGGCGATGAGTGTCATGGGCGATCAACTGGCACGAATTTATCTGCAAAACCGGCAGTCTCTGGAATTCGAAAACCGCGGCGGCGCGCGTGCAAATGTCGATGAGGTTAACATTCTGGCAATCAATGGCGTAAACAGGTCTGAGGATGATGGATTTGTGGCCGATGCCGTCTGGACGGTGAGCGGATCCGTCAGCCATTTCGGCCATACCCATTATCGGCGGAACAAAAATCACGCCCTGGTGACGTTTGTGATGGATGACGATTCGTGGAAAATTAAGAATATTGAGTTGTTAGACGAAAAGAGACTGCTTTAGAATTTTAGATTTTGGATTTTCAGTTTTACATTTCGGATTGCAGATGTTACCCTCACCTCTCATACGGGTTATCTGATTGCCACATAAACCGACGTGTCCCAAACTCCTATAAGCGGCTATATCAATCTGACTTCCTGAATTTGCACGACTTGTTGATCAACTTAATTTGTGCATTTAGCTACTATCGATGGTCTGAGTTTTAAATCCTACCTTTTTCATTTTTTTTCAGCAAAAAGGAGGGAAAATGATGATTTCCAGAGACTCCGGTAAATCAAGTCACCGACCAACTCCGATCGTTACGCGGCTGAAAGAAGAGACAACGGATTTTCACTCCCGGATTGAAGCATTACCCTATTTCAAGGCCCTGATCGACCATAAGCTGCCTTTAGAATGCTACGTGAACCAGCTCAGGGCGCTTGCCGTGATTCACGGCGTATTGGAAAGTGAGATTGGTTCATCGGAAGACAACCGGATCAAAGCCATTTGGGATGTTGGGCTTAAAAAGCTTCACCTTTTAGAGGAAGATCTTAGATTTTTTGAGGCTCGGGTTGTATCGGGTGTTTCGGCGTCAATTGAAGCCGCCCATACAATGACGGGGAAGATTCGCCTCAGAGGGATTGAAAATCCGGCAACACTGCTTGGTTACCTGTATGTGTTTGAAGGATCGACGCTGGGCAACAGCATGCACAAACCGGATATTATCGCAACGTACCATTTAGAGGATTTAGATGGTTGCCGCTACTACGCCAGCTATCAGGATCAAGTTTCGATCCACTGGACTCGATTTACCCAAAAAATGAACCAAACATTGGACGATTCTTCATTGCATGATCAAATCGTAGAATCTGCCCGCGAAGCGTTTTCCGGTCTCGAAGCGCTATATGGGGCGTTATACCCGAAAGATGTGAAAGTAAAATCCTTTCGTGCTGCCCGAATCAATCCGGAAGCAGGCAATCACCCCATACCGGATGATGAGCGCGAGATTCTGGCGGCACTCAACGCCAGTAACCGGAGCTGGAGTGAATTTCTCTACTACGGGCAGCGCTATGGTGACCGGGGCAAGCGCTTTTCCGACAGTGATACCTGCTGGCTTGTGACGTTGACGCGTCTGGATCCGGAAAGTCTGCAAAAGCAAATTGCATGGCTGGGCAGAGTGCTCTCCACCAGGGGGATGCCGCTAATTATGTTGGAATGCACGCTTCAATTTTTGCACGAAGAACTGTTAAAAGCGGTTCCCGCAAAAAAAGTAACCTATAACAAACTATCGGAGGCGGCTGAAGTGCTCAGTGAGCTGAGAATACGGATTATACCTGAAAAAGAATTTGAGGCGCTATCCCGTGAATTCGACCACGCGGTGGGTTCTGAGCTGGCGGAAAAATATATGAATACCGGTAAATTGTTGGTGTCGTCGGTAATCGACGAAAAAAACGGAACAACCGGCGCTGTCGCTGCATTGCAGGGATGGATGACAGATTCTGACCGATTCCCTGAATATTGGATCGAAACCGTGAACAACACGATTAAAAAAGCTAAACATAGATCTCGAATAAGCGAACCTGAATGGACAATATCATGATCGAGGAGCATTTATATCAAAACTATTTGAAAGCGTTATTGGCCGGCAAACGCAAACAGTGCCGTGACGTGGTTCAGGGGCTGTTGGATACCAATATCGAACTCAAAACACTATTTATCGACCTGTTTCAGCGCTCGATGTATGAGGTTGGAGAGCTGTGGGAAAATAATCGTATCACCGTTGCAAACGAACATCTGGCAACATCCATCACCGATAGCCTGCTGAATTTAGTCTATCCCGCACTTTTTGCCGCTGATCACAAAGGCAAAAAGGCTGTCATATCCTGCAGTGCCAATGAATTTCACCAGATTGGGGGTAAAATTGTCGCGGATATTTTTGAGCTTAACGGATGGGACGGTCATTTTCTGGGAGCTAATATGCCCCACGAAGATTTGAGCCGATTTATCCAGGAAGTTGAGCCAGATGTTGTCGGGCTGTCTTTGAGCATTATAGCGAATTTAGACAACTTGACGCGGGGGATCGAAGTGGTGAAGACGGATTTTCCAAACATTGATCTTCTGATCGGTGGACAGGCTTTCAGATGGGGAGGCATTGATTCTATCAAGCGATACCCCGGCACCGTATATATTTCATCGCTGGATGAGCTTGAGAATCTGATTAAAGGTAAGTAACATGATCAAAGATTCTGCTGTCTTCAGAGAAGCCCATCATTATTTTCAAAGAAAAGCACCGGTTTTGTACTTTGTCCTGTCAACAGATGGGAAAATTGTGGATGCCAATCGGTACGCTAACTTTTTGACCGGAAGGCGGTTGATCGGCGAAAAAATTCAGGATTTGGTGGTAGCTTTTAGTGGTAAGTTCGATTTAGCGGCGCTGCTAAATGATCATTCAAGGGAACACCTGCTAAATATCGAAACCGCTTTCGGATTGCCGCAAAGCTTCTATTTCTTCTTCAGCAAGGTTGAAGATCTTATTCTAGTATTCGGTCGACTGGATGCTGAAGAGATCGAAAATATGCGTAAAGAATTGTTGTCCTTAAATCAGGAGTTGAACAATTTGACGCGCCAGCTCCACAAAAAAAACGCGCAGCTCCAAAAACTGAATGAAGAGAAAAACCAGTTTTTAGGAATGGCAGCTCACGACCTGCGCAAACCCATTGGTTTGGTGGTTGCCTATTCGGATCTTCTTATCGTAGAGGCTGCGAAAGTTTTGAGTCGTGAGCAAATCGGTTTTCTAAATACGATCAGCTCATCTTGCATGTTTATGAAACAACTCGTGGATGACTTTTTGGATGTCAGCGCCATAGAAGCCGGAAGATTCGAATTGGATTTACAGCCAGTTGCTTTCGACTCTGTCCTGGCTGAAAGCCTCAGGTTGACTAATCTTGCGGCCGCTAAAAAGGGAATTGAGCTGGAGGTCCACGTCGAAAAAAACATCCCGCGAATTACAATGGATGCCCACAAAATTGAACAGGTTATCACCAATTTGGTGTCCAATGCCATTGAGCATTCTGATCCGGCTGATCGAGTGCTCATTAACCTGTCTTTCAATGACAAATCGATCTTTTTTTCTGTCCAAGATTCGGGTCCGGGAATTGCCCCGGAAGAGATTAACAAGCTTTTCAAGCCCTTTGGCAAAACCGGTACAAAAAAGACTGGCGGAGAAAAAAGCACTGGCCTCGGTATGTTGATTTCGCGCAAAATCATTGAGGCCCATGGAGGAGAGATAAAGATTGACAGCAAATTGGGCGCGGGCACGATGATCCAATTTGAACTGCTTATAAATGAAAATATATAATGAATTCAGACATTAAAATATTGATTGTCGATGATGATCCGGAGCTGCTCTTTGCCACGGCCCGAATTGTTAAATCTGCCGGCTATCGAGTGTACACGTCCTCAACAGCCAGCCAATGCATGGAATTGGTTAAAAACAACCGCCCGGACCTGATACTTTTGGATGTCATGTTGCCCGATGCCAACGGCCAGGCACTTTGCAGTCAGATAAAGGCGGATCCTGCTTTCAAAGATATCTTTGTCGTTCTAATTTCGGGGACAATAACAGGTTCGGCCGAACAGGCGGATGGTCTGGATTTAGGTGCAGACGGCTATATCGCCCGCCCCATCACGAATCGCGAGCTGTTGGCGAGGATCGGCGCAATGGTACGTATATTAAAGGCTGAACGCGAGCGAGATCGAGTCATTACGCAGCTTGAAGAGGCTCTTGCAAGGGTTAAAAAACTGAGCGGACTCCTTCCCATTTGCGCCGGATGCAAAAAAATACGCGACGATAAAGGCTATTGGGAGCAGATTGAATCATACCTGAATAAGCATACGGATGCGACAATGAGCCACGGCATTTGTCCGGAATGTGCGGACAAATACTACCCGGGTTTAACCAGCGACGACAATTGAAATAATTGTGGATATTAACATTTTTAGCAGCGATATAGCCCCAATAAAGCTTAAAAAGCGCAAAATAGAATTCGCAGCAAAAACAAATTCGGAATCACACTCGGGAAAAGATTGGAGGTAAGTATAAAAATTAAATTTCATATTTCCTAAACAAAGTTTTTCACGGATGTCATAAATCACGCTACTCGGTATGACTGAAAAAACCAAAATCCTTCTGGTTGAAGACGA
>JASJCE010000249.1 GCA_030066155.1 Desulfobacterales bacterium
GGAGATCTCCCATCTTGGAACCGATCGCATTCTGGCAAATGATATTGCCGCCATGAAAGAGCTGATCCGAAACGGTAGAATTCTGAGAGCAGTGGAAAAGAAGATTGGTGAATTGAGCTAGCATTTTGAAATAATATTTATTTCTTATATTGTTTTTTACTTTTCGGACAATTACTTTTCGACTCAAATTATCCGCTCAATGTCAGTTGAAAGTGGTATGTTGTCAGTTGTGTCTTTGCTTCGGACAACTTCCGACACACAACAGACAACCCACAGCAAAGCGATCACTCCTTGACACTTCCTTGTTGTTTCCCTAAAATGCAACGTTTGCGGATATAAATTCCAGGTATTTTCCGCATATCATTTCAGTAGAGGACATCTCTGTTAATGGAGTTTTTAGGGCAAGTTGTCGATATTGATCTTAATACGGGATCCGTCAAATTTTCTGCTTTTCCGGATGAATTGACCCTGCGCTATCTCGGTGGTCGGGGCTTCAATGTTCAGTACCTTTATCAACATCTACCAGCTGACGCAGATCCGCTGAGTCCGGAAAACCTCCTCCTGCTTTCCTGCGGACTGCTGACCGGGACGGCAGCACCATCATCTGCCAGATTGCATATCAACGCCCGATCTCCCCTCACCGGTCTACTGGGCAGCTCAAACGTAGGTGGCGGTTTTGGTGCCCAGCTCAGATCTTGCGGCATTCAGAGTATTATAATTCGAGGCATGGCGCCTGAACCGGTTTATCTGTGGATCGACCGCGATCATATCGACATCCGCAATGCCAAGTCGCTCTGGGGTCTGGACACCTGGCAGACCCATGAACAATTGACGAAAAAATTGGACAGCCGGAAATTGAAGATCCTGACCATCGGCCCGGGTGGCGAAAACGGGACCCTGTTCGGTTGTATTATGACCGATCTGGATCATGCTGCCGGGCGAACCGGCATGGGTACGGTGATGGGCTCCAAAAATTTGAAGGCTATTGTCATCAAGGGGCAAAAGTCCGCAATCCCCTTCCGCCCCGCAGGCAATGGTCACGAAGCCATCAAACGCTATATCTGGCAGATAAAAAACTCACGGCATTACAAAACGTTCAGAAGACACGGGGGCGCCGGTTATGTTAAGTGGGCCGACGATTTGGGAATCTTGGGAACCCGCAATTTTCGAACGAATACGTTTGAGGATGCGGAACGGGTCGACGGTAAAAACCTGACGGGCAACATCATCCGGTCGCGTGGTTGTTATCGATGTCCCGTCCAGTGCAAGGCCGAGCTGAAGTTCGATCACGGGCGGCTGTCCGGAAAGAAAAGTTTTCGACCCGAGTTTGAGCCCATGCTGGCACTGGGACCTAAATGTGGTTTAAATGACCTGGAGACACTCGTGTACCTCGACAATCTGTGTTCCCGTCTGGGCATTGACAGCATATCGGCGGGCAATGCCATCGCCTTTGCCATGGATCTTTTTGACCGAAAAATCCTGAATCTTGATGACACGGGCGGCCTTGATCTTAGCTGGGGTCAGGGAAAGTCGATGGAGATATTAATTAAACAGATGGCTTCGAGAGAAGGCCTGGGTGGAATTCTGGGCGGAGGGATTCGACAGGCGGCGCGGACAATCGGCCGTGGGGCCGAGCGTTATGCAGCTCATGTTAAAGGCCTTGAAATGTCCGGGTATCATCCGGACAATATGATGGGAACGGCCCTGGGATACTCCGTGGCGAGTCGGGGAGCTGATTTCAATGACGTTTATTCCGCCATGGAACACAAGTGGCTGCCGGACGAGCAGATCGAAGAATTCGGGCAACCCAAGGCATCGGATCTCAAATCAATTCACGGCAAAGCCGAACTGGTCCGACGGGCCATGATCGTCAGTATGGTGCTGGACAGCATCGGCCTGTGCAAGGTACCGGTCCTGTCTCTCATCAGTGCCTACGATCTGATAGCAGAAACGGAATTGACTTCCGTGTTGATGGAACGTCCCCTGACGGTTACCGATCTATTTGCAGCCGGCGAGCGAATTGCAAATATCGAGCGGCTATTCAATCTGCGCTGCGGCGCCAGTTCAGCTGATGATCGATTGCCGGATATGTTTTTCGAGAAAGAATACAATGCCGGCCAGGAACCGTCAAAGCCGTCCGAATGGATGGAGCCCATGAAAAAGGAATTTTACAGTGTCATGGGATGGGATGAGCAGGGAAGGCCGACGGAGGCCAAGCTGGCGGAGTTGGGCATTTTACCCGAGCGAGATATTCGAGATGCTTAACTAACGTTATTGATAAATGCCTAATCCGCCAAACTGACGGCGGACAAGAGTGTCTAAATTTGTGGCATGAATTCCATTTTAAATTCTTAATTTGACGGGATTTACAGGATTAACGGGATAATAGAATTCATAATTTCCTGTTTCCGGATGAAACCGGAAATACACAATCCGCTTCGCGAAAAATGCAACTGAAGCTGAAATAGTATTGGCTCTAAGTAAACCAAAGTGGGAGTGTTTCAACCATATGGTGGCTAGTATTCCGCCGCAGGCGGATGCTGCTTTCACGGTTTCGTTCGGAAACCGTGAAAAATCCTGTTCATTCTGTTGATCCTGTCAAAAAATTTCTTTTTCACAAAAATAGAATCCATTCATATATCAACCTCAAATCAGTCATAAAACTCAGAGAGTATTGCTATGGACCTTAATGAAATTGTGGATGAGATTGCGATGCGGCCGACGATATCTTTCCTTTCCAGTGAAGACAAAGATAAAATTCACAATGCTGCGTTTCGGATACTGAGTGAAATCGGGATGAGAATTTTGCAGGACGAGGCCCTGGCGTTGCTGAAGGATGCCGGCTGCGAGGTGGCGGATGACCGCATGGTGAGAATTCCCGGAGATCTGGTCAAAAAGTGCGTCGACAGCGCGCCGAACCATATTCTCATGTTTGATCGCGGGGGTGAAGAGGTCATGGACCTGGGCGGTCACCGGTCGTACTTCGGTACGGGATCCGATCTGATTTATTCGCTGAATTCGGAGACCGGGCAGCGACATGCCTGCGTTCTCGAAGATGTGGGCCGGGCGGCGAAAGTGTGTGATGCCCTGCCCAACATCGATTTCATCATGTCTTTTGCCCATCCATCGGATTTTCCGGCAAGTCGGGCCTATTTGCTGAGTTTTCAGAGTATGGCCATCAATTCCACCAAACCCATCGTCTGCACCGCCGCCGGCCGGAGTGACCTGAGTCGAATGTGGGAAATCGGCCGGATTTTACGAAGCGGTGAAGACGATCTGCGGGCAAAGCCCTATTTGATCTATTACGGCGAGCCCATCAGTCCCCTGAAATATCCGGTCGAAAGTGTCGACAAGCTGCTTTTTTGCGCCGAGAAATCCATCCCGGCCATATTTTCGCCGGCGCCCATCGCCGGATCGACGGCACCCATGACCATTGCCGGGCATGTGGCCCAGGGGCTGGCCGAAAGCTTCTGCGGACTGGTCATCCATCAGCTTAAAGCAGAAGGTGCACCATTCATCATGGGTATGGGGCCGGCCGTCCTGGACATGATGACCAGCCAGTGCTCCTACAATGCGCCGGAATACCTTCTGGCCTATATGGCCATTGTCGAAATGAGCCACTACTACGATCTTCCCAACTGGGGTTATGCCGGCACCAGCGACTCCCAGGTCCCGGACGAGCAAGCAACTTTCGAAGCCGGACTGCTGAGCTTCCTGTCGGCCATGGCGGGATCGAACCTGAATCACGACGTGGGGTATCTCGATTTCGGCCGCACCGGCAGCCTCGAGATGATAGTCGTGCTGGATGAAATTATCGATCAGGTGCGTCGGCTTCACCGCGGCATCCCGGTCAATGACGAAACCCTGGCGGTGGATGTCGTCAAAGAAGTCGGGGCGGACGGCAATTTTCTAACCCAGATGCACACCTTAAACCATTTGCGCTCAACCCAGTGGCAGCCACAGCTGATCAGCCGCGTGGGCTATGAAAAGTGGCAGTCAGCCGGCAGCACGACACTGCTGGACCGGGGCCGTGAAAAACTGCAGCAAATCCTCAAAGCGCATCAGCCCACCCTCATTCCGGAAGATCAGGCCCGACAGATTCAGGAGCTGGTTGACCGATTCGAGTAAAGTGTTGGTTATTCGTTATTTGTAATTGGTTATTCGTTTTATTTAGGGCATCAGGCGGAGCTTCCCCCCTGCCATTTGGGCTCAACCCCGCCGCGCTGCGGGCCATTGAGTTTTACATCTCTGCGTGCTTCGCGGAGACTCGCCTCGGTATAGCCGTTTTCAGCTTCCGTACCATGGAATACCAGGTCCAGTGCCGTCTGGAATGCCGGCCCATCATAGTTAACTGCCATATTGTTGTAATTGGCGACTTTTGTGCTTTGTCCATCCACGCGTTTGGCCATCTTTCCAAATGAAGCAATAACTTCGTCTTGGGTAATGATGCCATGCTCCAGCCAGTTGGCCAGCAATTGGCTGCCAATACGCAGTGTCGCCAGATCCTCCATCAACTTTACATCTTCGAAATTGGGAATGGCTGAACAACCTACACCATTATCCACCCAATGAACCACATAACCCAGAAGGCTTTGTGCATATTCATCAAGGCGCTCCAGCCTTTCTTCGGCACCCATCTCACGTGTGAGAAGGGGGAGGTTAAGAATCTCCGCTTTTTCCACCGGTGTAAGGTCGTCAGACAACGCCGCCTGGATCGCATCGACATCCCGTGTATGGTAATGAATGGCATGCAACACCGCAGCCATCGGATTGGGCACCCATGCGGTGTTTGCGCCTGCCTCAGGATGATTGTGCTTTTGATCAAGCAGGCCGGCTTTATCAGTGCTTCTAGCCCACATGCCCTTGCCAATTTGTCCGACTCTCTGCAGCATGGTCCTGAGGCCGGTGATCACATTACTGCGTTCGTACGCGTCCAGCCACGAGCCTCCCTGGATGTTGGCCTTGGTTTCCATGGGGCCGGCTTTCATGGCAGTATGCAACAAGTCGCCGGTACGATCCAGGAAGCCGGTATTGATGAATACAACACGATCCTTTGCGGCACGCTCGCATTCGCCCAGATTCACGCTGGTGCGCTGCTCTTCATCCATGATTCCCAGTTTGATCGTATTGCGTTCAAGGCCCAGCGCATCTTCCACCCGGCCAAATAGCTCTGATGTAGCGGCCACTTCATCCGGACCGTGCATTTTGGGCTTTACGATATAGATGCTGCCGTGCTTGCTATTTTTTGCACTTTTAAGGTCATGCATCGCCCCTAAAACAGACACCATCGCATCCAGGAATCCTTCAGGGATATCCCGCCCGCCGAAAGTTACGGCATCAGTGTAAAGATGCTGCCCCACGTTACGTACCAGCAGCATGCTTCCACCGGGCATGGTTAAATCCTCGCCGGTTTTGGTCGTAAATTCCTTATCAGGATTCATTCTGCGCATATGTGAGCCCATGTCGTGTTCGAGGTCACCTCTCATAAGGCCTGCCCAGTTACTGTAGACAAGGGCCTTGTCTTGAGCATCGACTGCCGCTACGGAATCCTCCATATCCATAATGGTGGTGACCGCGGCTTCCATCTGCACATCATAAAATGCACGCTCTCCTCCATGATGCTCCCGCACTACTTTTTCGACTCCTTTCAGCGGCCGGGTGCGTAGTTCAACATGCAAGCCTTTATTTTTGAGCAAAATGCTTTCGGGTTGTGTCGGATCATCTCCGCTGAAACCCACTAACTTATCCGGGTCTTGCAGGCCAACCGTTCCGCGATCGTCTTTCAGAATTGCATTTAGTAACTGGGTACCGCCATGCTCCACGAGAGTGAAACGTTCTACATCTGCATAGGACGCCCCGTCCAGGGGCAATATTTCATCCAGGGTATCATTGGTTTTGGCAATAACCGCGTCACCCCGTGCAGGGTTGTAGCCATCGCCGATCTCCTTGCCATCGGTTTCATCGATAACGTTTTGATCCCCTGCCTGGCCGTAAAATGCATCAAAAATACTGCCCCAGCGGCCATTGCGTGCCTTGAGGGCCAGCTGTGCCTTATCAACAGGCGTAACCAGCTGTGGGCCGGAAACGGCAGCAATCTCGGGGTCGACATTTAGCGTACCGACCTCGAATCCTTCCCCTTCCGGAACAATATAGCCGATGCTTTTCAGAAATGCGGTATAATCGGCTTTATCAAAATCCCTTCCACTTGCTTTCAGCTCGGTGAAATATGCATTAATTTGACGTTCAAACTCCCGGCGTTTTTCCAATAGTTCAGCATTTCTGGGCGCAAGATCCCGGATGATTGCTTCCAGCTTGTTAAAGAAATCCTCAACCTCAACGCCGGTACCCTGAGCAATGCTGGTAACGGCTTCATAGATATGATCATCAATCTGAAGTTCACCAATTTGTCTTGCACCCATAACAACACCCTCCTGATTTAATCCTTATTTATTAAATTGAACATAAGTCTTTAGGTATGAAAGCGTCCTGAATTTTTTTGTTGTAAACTTGGACCCATATAAGTGTCTAAACCGAAAACTTTATGTGACTGGTAAAATACGTATGAAATTCAGGTATAACAATATTTTTTTTTGTCTTGCATTATTTCCGGAAATGTTTCTTTGCGGCTGCACGAGGATCTCTGGCAGGATATTTGATGGAAGTTTCATATTAGGTTTCGGGATAACTTGCCTTTCTATTATACATACTGTCCAAACTCGTTCACCTCAGCCCTCAAGCCTGCCGCGGCGAAGCTTTCTGCGAAGACGGGTCCTCATCGCTAAGTCCCACCGAGAATCTTCCGAAATAGCTTTCTCAAGTCTTGTTCCGCTGCATAAAGGCAGGGCAGGAAGATTAGCGACATGAGGGTGCCGAACAAAATGCCCCAGAACATGGCCATGACCATGGGAGTGATAAACGGATTGGATCCAGCGATGCCGTAGGCGGTGGGAAACAGGCCGGCACAGGTCGTCAATGACGTGATCACGATTGGCCGCAATCGGCGGCCGGCGCCATCGGCAATCTCCTGGTTGCTGAGGTAGTATACCCGCTGCGCGGAATCAGCGCTTTTGGCGATTTTAAGCCGGTTCAAGGACGCCACCATGACCAGCGAGTCGTTGACCAGGACGCCGATAAGGCCCAGAACGCCGATCAGGGCCAGGAAGCTCATTTCAATTCCCTGCAGGCTGAAGCCGATGATGATGCCGCTCAACCCGAACGGGATGACGATCATGATCAAAAAGGGCTGGGTCAGGGAATTAAAGAGAATAACCAGAACAAAGAAGATCGAAATTACGCATATCAGAAAGGCGAATTGAATGTTTCCCAGGGCGGCCTTCTGCTGCTCCAATTCTCCACCAAACCAGATTCGCATGCCGGCATACCGCTGCAGCAGGTCCTCGTTGTCGATGAAGTTAGCCAGATCCCGATTAATCTTTTCTACATCGACCACCTTGCGGTTGATGTCGGCGTAGACCGTAATCGAGCGCTGGCCGAAGTAATGTTTAATGCTGGCTTCACCCGATCGGGCTTCCATTTCGGCAAAACCGCGGATGGGGATTGCCTTGCCCGTGTTGTTGACGACCACCAGGTTTTTTAAAGTTTCGAGCTTGCCCCGTTCCCGGGGGCGAAACTGCAATCGGTAGCGGATCAAATCGTCCACGGTTTGAAGCTCGTCGACGATGATGCCGTCAAAGGCGATCCGTACACTGCGCGTGATGTCGGCCGTGGTCAATCCACGGCCTGACAGGGCAGTGTGATCCAGCTTCAGCTCAACGATATCCTTGCCCGTCTTGTAGCTGGTCCAGGCTTCGGTTACCCCCGGATAGTTTTTTAAATATTTCAGAATCCGGTCTGCCAGGTCAAAACGCCCGGGAGCGTTGCCAATAAGCTCGAGCTCGACCGGCTTTCCGGCGACCGGTGTGTCTTTTAATGGCTCAACCTGCAGACTGCGGTAGCCCTCGATGGTTTTAAACTTTTTTCGCAGGCCGGTAATAATGTCATTTGAATTGACCGTTCGCTGGCCCTGGGGAAGCATGTAAACTGTTATCAAGCCCCAGGCCGGATTGCGTCCCTCCGCCGCGCCGTAGATATCAGTATTGTGCTGGCCGATGCGGGAAGCAATATTCAGCAGGTCTTCTCCGGGCACCGCAGCGCGGACTATTTTTTCGAGTGCCTTTATTTTTTGAGTGGTGTAGACAAAAGAAGCGCCCTCTGGAAGCTCGACCTTGACGTTGAAGGTGTCGATATCGGTTTCCGGATAAAGATTGAATTTCAGGGTCAATACACCCAATACGACGACGCCGGCGACGCCCAGTGCAAAAGCGCCAATCGTCAGATAGCGCCAGCGGATCATCTTCAAAATGTAACGGTCGTAGAAATCCTGGACCCGGGAAAACCATTGCTTGGGACGAAGGGGCTTCCTGCCGCCGTGGGCCAGATGGCTCGGCAGCATGAACTGGCATTCAAAAAGCGATGCCCCCAGAAGGACGGCTACCATGGCCGGAATGTACCACAAAAATTTTCCCTCAAGGCCGCCGAGAAAAATTAACGGTCCGAACGCCAGGATAGTCGTCAACGTGCTCACGATAACTGGACCGGCCACCGCGGCACGGCCTTCGATGCTGGCCTCGCGCGGATTTAAGCCCCGTTCCCGGTGGGCGTAGATACTTTCGGAAGTGACAATGGCGTCGTCCACCAGCATGCCGATCATCAGAATCAGCATCATCAGTGTCAGGGTGTTGATGCCCATATTGAAAATCGGCATGACCAGAAATGTCAGCAGAATGGAGAGGGGCAGCCCCACACTGACCCAGAAGGCGAGGCGCAAATTGAAAAAAATCAACAGGGCCGTAAACAGCAGAATCAACCCGATAATGGCGTTGCTGCTCAGGACATCGAGCATGTCGAATGTAAAGCGCGACAGATCGTTTACCAGAACCAGCCGGACTCCGGGCGGTGTGTGTTTTTGCATCTCCTGTACGAATTTTCGGACGGCGGCCGATGTTTTGACACCATCCGCGGACGCCTTCTTCTTGGGCAGGAGCAGAATGGACGGGGTGCCGTCGATTAACGACCGCAGCTGCCAGTCTTCATAATCGAGAATGACTTCAGCGACGTCCCGCACCCTCACTTGGTTGCCGGGGCTTTTGCTGCGGATAATGACTTGCTCAACCTCCTTGGGATAGGTGAACTGCCCGACGGTCAGCACTTTCTTCTCGGCGATAAACGAATCCAGGGATCCGCCGGAATCGCGCACATTGCGGCGTTGAATCGCGTCGATGATTTCGCGGTAGGAGATGCCCAGATGCTGCATGCGGTCCGGGTTGACATAAATTTTGACCTCACGCTCCCGGTGGCCGACCTTATCAACGCCTGAAATGCCATCCACCTCCCGCAGGCCATCGGCCAGCTGATCGGCAGTCTGCCGCAGCACGGTTTCCGACGCTTTGCCCGTAACGTGAATTTCGATGACCGGAATCGTCCGGGTGGACAGCTCCTGCACAAGGGGTGCCTGGAGCAGGTCCGACGGCAGTTTGATGGAACCGCGGTCCACCGCTTTTTGAATGTCGGCAAAGATCTGCTGGGTGTCGGCTGCGTCCGGATCCATCCGGACCGTGATCACCGACATGCCCTCCATGCTGCTGGAGTAGATCTTT
>JASJCE010000250.1 GCA_030066155.1 Desulfobacterales bacterium
TGATACGCTCAACGATTCATCCTGGTTTTTGTCTCAACCCAGGGATGAATTGCTGAAATTCAAAGCTGTCCAACCCTATTAATTCAAAATGAATTATTTCAGAGCCTCGGCAATCTAAGTATTGCCATTCTGACTGTCAAGCCTTTTTATAATTTTTTTATTTTTTTCTTGATTTGACATCGAGGTTGGAAAAACTCGAGAGATTCCAGATATTCTGAGCAGGTTTCAAATCCACCTTCAAGCTGCAAAAGGCTGTATTTCCCGGTCGAGGCGATCATTGAGTTTATCTTCTGCCACATCAAGATCATAATCCATTTGTAAACCCAACCAGAATTGCGGTGAATTACTAAAAAACCGGCCTAATCGCAATGCAGTATCCGCTGATATCCGACGTTTACCGTGCACTATTTCGTTTATCCTGCGAGCCGGAACATGGATATCCATTGCCAATCGGTTCTGGCTAATTTTCATTGGCTTAAGAAATTCCTCTAATAGGATTTCGCCAGGATGAATTGGATCAATTCTTTTTGCATTCATTATTCTTTCCTCGTTCTAATGGTAATCGACGATCTCGACTTCGTAAGAATCATTGTCTTTCCATAGGAAACATATTCTATACTGATCATTAATACGAATACTGTGCTGACCTTTACGATCACCCTTTAAAGCTTCCAGTCGATTTCCAGGCGGTACCTGTAGGTCAATTAAATTGACTGATCTATTGAGTATCCTTAGTTTTCTTAAGGCTACCCGTTGCATATTTTGGGGTAGTTTATTCGAGAAATGGCGGTTGAAAATTTTCTCCGTCTCTTTGCATTTAAACGACCTTATCATATTCAGAATATTATAACGCAAGTCGTTTAACGTCAAGCGTTAAATACTCGATTCTAATATTTCCAGGCAGTATAGGACTAAATTCATTAAATTTTGAATGGATGCCTAAATAAAAAAGGACCCAGCATCAAGCTGCCAGGTCCTTTTATTTAATGGTGGGCCGTGAAGGAATCGAACCTTCAACCTACTGATTAAGAGTCAGGTGCTCTGCCTAGTTGAGCTAACGGCCCGTAGGTTGTTCATGGGTAACAATCGCAACAGATATCAATTTAAAAATGGAGTGTCAAACTGTTTTTTGGAGCGTGGGCGGTGATAGTCAGTTGTGAGTGGTCCGTTGTCCGTTGTAGAAAAATATCGATGCAAGTGGCGAGCACTTCGTTCGACGACCGCTATGCTCTGCGCCCTATGCACTTTCAATCCAAAATCCGCAATCCAAAATCCAAAATCGAACCCTTCCCACCTTCCTACCCTCTCATCTTCTCACCTTCTATACGTCATCGTTCCCCTTCTGCCCTATGCACTTTCAATCCGAAATCCGCAATCCAAAATCCGCAATCGAATCCTTCTCACCTTCTAACCGTCATCGTTCGCTTTCTGCCCTATGCACTATGCACTATGCTCTTCGCCCTATGAACTACGAGCTATGAGCTTCAATCATCTCCGCCACGGCGGGCGCTCCCGCTTGCGCTTGAATTTTTTGCCGCGCTTGCCCGGTTTGCCGCCATCTGCGACAGGACCGCCGCGTTTGCTTTTGGGAACCGTTAATTCCAGGGGATCTGTTGCATCAATATAGTAGCTTCCGGCCGGTTCCGGTTGCCGCCGGGCCTTTTCAGTTTCCGGTTTTTTGAACTCCGGTTTCTCCTTTGGCAGGGGCGGTCCCGAAAAGCATTCGGCCGGAATAAAATCTGCCAGATAAAGAATGTCGCCTGTCCGAAAAAAGACAACACCGCAGTCCACCGAATTTTGCACTTGAACCGTCAGCAGAACCGGTGCAGGATCTATTCGCTTGCCGATTCGCCGCGCCATTTCAGGCGTGGATGACAGCACCACCTGGGGGTAGCCCCCTGGCCTTATCCCTTTTTCGTGGACATGGGGATAGGCCTTCTGCCGGGTACAGACATAGAGCAGCTTGGGCGGATTCATGGCATAGCTGGTCTGGGGCAGCCGATCCCGTCTTTGGGACCGGATCATGTTCTCGGATACTTCAAAGCCATGATCCGGGACGGTCAGCATAATCTCATTCAGATGGGCGCGGCGAACGTATCTGAAACCGTCTTCTTCATTTACGGCCTTGAACAGCTCCTTGATTTTGACAAAACCATCCGGATTCAAGACCAACCCGAACTCATCCGGCCTTCGGCTCAGGATATAGTCCACAAATTTCGCCAGTTGTTTAGGTGAGCGTTGTAAAGACATAATGCGAATTGGGATTTCGGATTGCGGAATTCGGAATTTTTAAAACGAAAAATCCATTTGATATTCTTAAGCGTTAATACGCTCCATTGTTAAAGCGAAAACAGTTGATCTTGTATTCAGAATTTTGAACCTTCTGCTATTCCCAATGATCTATGAACTATAATCTAAAAGCTATGATCTATGAACGATCAGCTATCAGCCAATTTTCGTGGCTTGACCATGAAAATACTATTTGATACTTTGTCATCCGTTTTTAAATGTCAACTTGTTTTAAGTATGGATGTCGTTTATTGGTTGATTTGTTAACTGGTTAAATGGTTGTAGATGTGAAATTATCCCATAATTGCAAAATTATTGGACCCATGGTGATCTTGAATATTTGCATAATGAAACTACGGCTACAATTTAACTAATCAACCATTCAACTAGTAAACTATTCAACGAGGTCTGAAGTAGGAGAAAGGATTTATAAAACATGGACGTTACCCAATCTAAATCACTTTATGAACGTGCGACGAAGTCTATTCCCGGCGGAGTGAACAGCCCGGTGCGGGCCTGCAAGTCGGTCGGTACCTGCCCGCTGTTCATTGATCGCGCCGATGGGTGTTTCATTTTCGACGCGGACGGTAACCGATTTATTGATTATATCGGTTCATGGGGTCCGATGATACTGGGCCACCGGCATCCGGCGGTGGTGGATGCCATCACCGCCGCTCTGGAAAGAGGGACGTCTTTTGGCGCTCCCACCGATTTGGAGATCCGGCTGGCTGAAATGGTGATCGATGCCGTTCCATCGGTGGAGATTGTCCGGATGGTCAATTCGGGCACCGAAGCTGCCATGAGTGCCATTCGGCTGGCGCGCGGCGTCACCGGACGAGATCTGGTCATTAAATTTGACGGCTGTTACCATGGCCACGCAGATACCCTCCTGGTGGCTGCCGGCTCGGGTGTGGCGACCCTTGGTATCCCCGGAAGTCCCGGTGTGCCGGAAGATATTGCCCATCACACCCTCTCTTTACCGTACAACGATATCGAGGCCGTTCAACAGGTGATGGATGAGATGGGTGATCAAGTCGCCTGCATCATTATCGAACCGGTGGCCGGCAATATGGGACTGGTACCACCGGGGGAAGGATACCTTCAAGCGTTGCGCGATCTCACGCAAAAACACGGGAGCGTGCTCGTCTTCGATGAAGTCATGACCGGCTTCCGGGTGGCGTATGGCGGAGCTCAGTCGCTTTACAATATTTCCCCGGACCTCAGCTGTTTCGGTAAGGTTATCGGCGGTGGCCTTCCAGTGGGGGCCTATGGCGGCAAAAAGGAACTCATGTCTCAAATTGCCCCGGAAGGTGGTGTCTATCAGGCCGGAACGCTATCCGGCAATCCGCTTGCCATGGCAGCCGGCATTGCCACCCTGGAGCAGCTGCAGCAGCCGGGTTTCTATGAGGATCTGGCAACAAAATCAGACGACCTGGTTGCCGGTCTGGCGGAGGTCGCAAAGCATGCGGGTATTGCCGCCCAAGTCGATCACGTGGGGTCCATGATCGGAATTTTTTTCACGGATCGGCTTGTCGCCAACTTTGAGGATGCCAAGACCTGCGATCTCGATAGATTTACCGCCTTTTATCAGGGGATGCGCGAACATGGAATCTACATTGCCCCCTCCCAGTTTGAAGCCCTTTTCCTATCCGCAGCACATGCCGATGAACACATCGACGCCACCATCGATGCCGCTCGACAGGTTTTTGAATCCTTCAGCGCGTAACGCTTTAAGCCGGTCGGATCCCACACCCGGGGACCAGCCGGCTCATTTTTTTTGCCAAAAAAATACATTAGTGATAAAATTAAACGAGTTATAACCGTCCGCATATCGGATGGGCGGGTTCCGTATCAATTCAGTCCCTGATTGTGCTGCAATTAAGGGCAGATGTGTTAGGAGGTATAGGCTTTGGTCGATGTTACCGAACAGGAGAGATTGATTGAACAGTACCTTGAGGAGGATAACAAGGATGCCGCCGTTCAGCTGCTGACGGATTTGATTGTCGAAAGTGCAAGACAAAGACAATTCGAGCAGGCGGAGGCCCTTCGGGATAGGCTCTTTAAGGTGGACTCCATGGCGATCAATGAGATCGTCAAAACCGGCGAAGTAATTGAAGCCGCAAAAAATGAGGCGATTGACCAGGACCATTTGGAAATCTGGGCAGATTTATATGACGGTCTGACGGCGGAGGAGGTTAATGCCCTCTTTTACACCTTGAAGCACACTGAACATCCTGCCGACCACCTGATTTACGAACAGGGCGAAATGCGGGCCCGGCTCTACTTCATCGATGAAGGCCAGTTAAAGATATTCTACCGCCAGGCGGAAAAGGCCGTGTTACTCAAGGTTCTCGAAACCGGAGATCTATTCGGAGAAGACACCTTTTTCTATGCCGATGCGTTCTGTTCCACATCGGTCATAACGGACTCGCCGGTCAAGCTTTATGTCCTGCTCAAGGACGATCTGGATCAACTGAATTCGAAGATGCCGGGTCTGGCTCTGAAGCTTAAAGACTATTGCGCTTCGCAGGAATCGGTAGCGGATTTATTGAAAGAAAAAAAATTGGAGCGACGAGCCGACCGGCGGCTTAATTTGCCCGGGAAGATTATGGTGCAGCGGCTTAAGAACGCCGATGGTCCGGATGGAGAACCGTTCAAAGCCGAGCTTCTGGACATATCGGCGAGCGGAATTGCATTTTTAATGAAGACGGCCGAAAAGGCCGCCACACACCTGCTGGGTCGAAACCTGAAAATGAGTTTGACCTTTGATGAACTGGGTTCTGATCTGGAAATCAATTGCATCGGTTCGGTGGTTGCCGTCAATAGCGAACCGTTCCACGAATATATCGTTCATGCCGAATTTAAACAACATATCGGCGCGGACATCATGCAGGATCTGGAAGACCTTGTAGAATCCACCGATTAATCTGCCCTGATATGAATTTAATAAACAATCGAATTGACGCCAAGGTTCGAACGATTCATCTGACTGCCGTCTGCGGAACCGGCATGGGCGCTCTGGCCTGTATGCTGCGGGACCTCGGGTTTGAGGTTACCGGATCCGATCAGAAAGTTTATCCGCCCATGAGCACCTTTCTGGAGCAGAAAGGGATTCGAATCATGAACGGCTACTGCGCCGAAAATGTCAGTTTTAAACCGGACCTGGTGGTTATCGGCAATGTCATCTCGAAGGATAATCCGGAAGTGATGGAAGTGATGCGATTGGGATTGGCTTTTTGTTCGATGCCTCAGGCACTGAATCATTTTGTGGCCGCCGGCAAACAAACGCTCCTGGTCAGCGGAACCCACGGCAAGACCACCACTTCCTCCATACTGGCCTGGGTGCTGCACGAAGCCGGTCTCGATCCATCGTATATGATTGGCGGGATATTGAAAAATTTCAACAGTAATTATCGCCTGGGGAATGGGGCCCATTTTATTGTCGAGGGCGACGAATATGACACCGCGTACTTTGATAAGGTTCCCAAGTTTTTTCATTATAAACCCCGAATGGCGGTTACCACGAGCGTCGAATTTGATCACGCGGATATATTCAATGATCTGGATCATGTAAAAGATGCATTTGGCCGTTTCATGGCCGGTTTGTCGGATGACAGCCTGCTGCTGGCTTACGATGAGGACCAGAACCTCGAGGGGCTGCTCGGCAGATGCCGTTGCCGAATCGAGCGCTACGGCAACCGATCCGGATCACCCTGGCAGCTGGGAGATATAAGGGTCGATCCACCATGGACCGCTTTTGAAGTCCACAAGGATTCCCGGCCGTTTGCAGGTTTCAGAACCCGGCTTTGCGGAGGGCACAATTTGCTGAACGCTTTATCTGTCATCGCAATTGCCGATCACCTGAATATTCCGGCCGCATCGATTTCTTCTGCGCTGGAATCATTTGAGGGCATCAAGCGCCGCCAGGAAATCAGGGGACAGAAACGGCAGATTACGGTGATGGATGATTTCGCCCACCATCCAACGGCCGTGCGCGAGACCATCCGGGCTGTGAAGCCGATGTGCAACGCCGGCCGTCTGATTGCCGTGTTCGAACCCCGAACCGCCACAAGTATGCGCAGCATTTTCCAAAAAGAATATGCCGAATCATTCGATATGGCGGATCTCATTTGCATTCGACAACCGCCCAGTGTCAGAAAAATCCCCCACAACGAAAAATTCTCATCAGAACAGCTCGTGACGGATCTCAAGCAGCGTGGCAAAAAAGCCTATTTTTTCCCGGATACGGATGCCATCATCAACTTTGTAGTTGACCATGCCCAACCAGCTGATCTAATCCTGGTCATGTCCAACGGCGGCTTTGACAATATCCATCAGCGCCTTCTCGACAACCTGTGATTGCCCAAGCCTGTGGGCCGTCGGAAAAATCCCAAGCCCTGGCGTGGCCTTTCCTATAAGCGGCGCCTCTGGCCTGAAAAAACGGCCAGGCTGATCCAATAAAAAACGATAGATTTAAAAGAAAAAGAGGAATGGATTCTTATCTTAATGAAAATAACTGGACAGGATCAACAGGATCGCGAGCATAATGCGGCCTTCGGCCGAAAGGCCCCTCGCCGCAGGCGAAAAAATTCCTGATAATCTTGTTAATCCTGTCAAAAAATAAAAATAATAAAAATCGAATTCATTCCACATCCCTTCATCAATCCAAAGTTTCACAAGATAGCCGGTGTGCGCTTCTATCCATATTGTTAAAAATAAATGCCTGAAATTTCACGCAACAATCACAATGCCCGGTCGATTGTTGTTAGTTGACCTTCGAGGAGTTTGATGTTATATGCTCGCAAATTTCAGACAATTACTTCATTTTTTACTTGAACTAAATATGATCAGGTATTATTATAGACATAAATTCAGTTAGTTACTTGTTTTGGATGACTGATTTTTGCCAACCGGTGAAGTTATTTACTGGCGGCCTGCCTACGAATAAATTGCGTTCGGTGGGCGCAGGGGACTGGCGGTTGGTTTTTTTGTTCACAAAAGGATTTTTCCCCCGTCATCCCATATCTGCGAAATCCAAACTGCCTAATTGCAGTAAAAAGCCGATGTTTAGGCCGTGACATTAGGAGGTAATTTTGAAAAGACGTGTTGTCGTGACAGGAGTGGGGCTGGTTTCGCCCCTTGGAATTGGAGTCGAGGAAAACTGGCAGGCGTTGTGCGCCGGAAAATCCGGCATTGGAGAAATAACCCGTTTTGATACATCCAAGTTTCAAACCAAAATTGCCGGCGAGGTAAGAAATTTCAACGCAGAGGATTTTCTTCCCAAGAAAGAAGCCAAACGTAACGAACGCTTTATTTCCTATGCTATTGCAGCAACCCGCATGGCTATGGAAGATTCCGGGCTGGTCATAGATGACTCAAATTCAAACCGAATCGGTGTTATTACCGGCTGCGGCCTGGGCGGATTAGGCATACTTGAGTCGACCTGCCATACGCTGAATAAGAGAGGGCCGCGGCGGGTCAGCCCATTCTTCATTCCCATGATGATCGGCAACATGGCACCCGGAATGATTTCCATCCAATTTGGCGCCAAGGGTCCCAATGCGTCCCTGGCTACGGCCTGCGCTGCCGGAGCCCACGCTGTGGGTGATTCATTCCAGCTGATTGCCAACAATGTTGCCGATGCCATGATTACCGGAGGGGTTGAGGCCGTTGTCGAACCGACCTGCATCGCCGGGTTCAACGCCATGAAAGCCCTTTCTACCCGCAATGATGATCCGCCGAAGGCGTCGCGTCCCTTTGACCGCGACCGGGACGGCTTCGTGGTGGGCGAGGGCAGCGGCATCCTGATCATTGAAGCCCTGGAACATGCCCTGGATCGGGGAGCGAAAATTTATGCCGAGCTGGTCGGCTACGGCCTGACCGGAGACGGTTTTCATATGACCGCTCCTCCGCCTGACGGAAGCGGTGCCATCCGCTGCATGCAGGCCGCGCTGGCAGATGCCGGCATCCAACCGGAGCTGGTCGACTACATCAATGCCCACGGCACTTCGACGCCGCTCAACGATGTTTCCGAGACCCTGGCGATAAAAGCGGTTTTCAACAGTCACGCCTATAAACTGGCCATCAGCTCGACCAAGTCCATGACCGGACATTTGCTCGGGGGCGCCGGAGGTATCGAGACGGTCTTTACGGCGCTGACGATTTACCAGGGACTGATGCCGCCAACCATCAACCATGAAAATCCGGACAGCGACTGCGATCTGGATTATGTCCCCAATGTCAAGCGCAAATCTGACGTCAAATACGCCATGACAAACTCTTTCGGATTTGGCGGTACCAACGCCAGCTTAATTCTTTCCAAGTACACGAATGAATAAAGACGAATACTGGCAGATTCTCAGGTCTGAATTGGGGTACCGGACGCCGCACGGCAGCAGTTTGACGGCCAGGTACGTATCCGGATTTCCGCTTGCGTTAATCTACTACCTCAAGCTGATAGCGACCCTGACCCGAGCCAGTATTACAGCTCGCCGCGGGAGGCTTGACAATGAGGGCTGGGCTTATCATTCCCATCGTATTGTCCAGATCGTTGAGTCCGTCGGTGGCCGGGTCAACATTTCCGGTCTGGAAGCCTTGGCCCGGCGGCAGGGTCCGGTAGTTTTTATCTCCAACCATATGAGCCTGCTGGAAACGCTCATTCTGGCGGGAATTGCGCTGCCTTTCACCCGGGTAAATTTTGTCATAAAGGAAGAGCTGCTCCATTATCCGGTGATCGGTCAATTCATGCGAGCCCTCAAGCTGATCGCCGTTACCCGCCAAAATCCCCGTGAAGACCTAAAAATCGTTATGCGCAGGGGCTGTGAATTCTTATCCGACGGTGGGTCCGTCTTCATTTTTCCCCAGGCCACGCGAAGCGTCGAGTTTAAAATTCAGGAATTCAACACGCTGGGCGTCAAGTTGGCGGCCAGGGCCGGCGTTCCGGTGATGCCGGTGGCTATCAAAACCGATTTTCAGGGCAATGGAAAATGGATTAAAGATATGGGACCCATCGATCCGAGCAAAACCCTTTATTTTAAATTTGGTGAGCCCCTGCCGGTTGAGGGCAAGGGCCGCAAAGCCCATGAATACGTCGTCGGATTTATCGCCGAAAATCTGAAGGCCTGGGGCGGCACGATAATAGGGTAGACAAAGGACAGAAAACAGAGGTCAGATTACAGATGTCAGATGACAGAAAAATAATGAGCTTATTAATGTATTTTTATGGTTGACAAAGGCATAAAATGTCATTAAATAGGTATGTTTTATTTAAGGGCCGTTAACTCAGTCGGTAGAGTATCTGCCTTTTAAGCAGAGAGTCGCTGGTTCGAGCCCAGCACGGCCCACCAAC
>JASJCE010000251.1 GCA_030066155.1 Desulfobacterales bacterium
GGCCCGCAAGGCCGTAAGCCTGCCTGTTTCGTCACAGGCCAGTCGGTAGTGCATGCGCATGCGGTGCCGCTTGGGGTGCATGCGAATCGACTCGGCGCGATTCAGGCGTACTTTGACCGGGCATTGCATTGTCAGGGAATAGAGCGCTGCATGGTGCTGAACGGTCAAATCCTCTTTGCCGCCGAAAGCGCCGCCCGCAGATATCTGGATGACCTCGACCTTTTCTTGGGGCAAGTTCAACACCGAAGCGATTTGCTCACGGTCCTTGAATATTCCCTGACTTTGAGAATAGACGATAATGCCGCCGGTAACGTCGGGCCGGGCGATAGCGGTTTCGGTTTCTAAAAATGCGTGCTCCACAAAGGGGGTTTCAAATACGCCTTCGACCACATGGGCGGATGATGCTAAGACCTCATCCACGGGCTCACCACGGCAAATGACGGTCTCCTTCAGGAGGTTGCCGTCATCGTGGATACGCACGGGGCTGTCGGCCGCAGCGGTCATTTCGGTCAGCGGTTCCAGGACTTGGTAATCGACTCGTATCCGTTCCACGGCCTGGCGGGCGATTTTTTCGCTTTCCGCCACCACGCCGATCAACACATCGCCGATACAGCGCGTTTCTTCACCTTCCGTCACCATCATCGGCCAGTCTTTGACAAGGACGCCTTGAAAGCGTTGACCCGGAATGTCCCGGGCTGAAAAGATGCGGATGACGCCTGGCAATTGCTCGGCAGCCGATGTGTCAATGCATAGTACCCGGGCCCGGGGATGATCACTGAACTTGAGCACACCGTAAAGCATTCCGTCGAACTTCATATCGTTGATATATGGGCTGATCCCGAGTGCTTTTTCATAGCCTTCGTACTTGGGCGGTGAGTATCCGATACCGATCCGTTTTTCCCAGGTGACCTCCTCATTCTGCCTTAACGCACGGGCGGCCAAAAGGATGGCGTCAATAATACGAATGTAGCCGGTGCACCGGCAGACATTAACCCGCAACGCCTTAATGACCTCATTGCGGCCGGGATCGGGATTGGTCTCCAACAGGATCTTCGCCCGGGACAGAATTCCCGGCGTACAATACCCGCACTGCACCGCGCCTCGGGCCACGAAGGCCCGTCCCAGGGTGCGTCGCACGTTCTCCGGAAATCCTTCGATGGTGACAATCGACTTGCCGACTGCCTTTTTCAGCGGAGTCGAACAGGCCAGGGCCGGTTTGCCGTCCAGTTCTATCAAACACGCCCCGCAGGCGGCTTGGCCCGAGCAACCATCCTTGACGGAAGTCAATCCCTTCTCCTCGCGCAGATAACTCAACAGCGATGTATTATCATCGCCGGCAAATTCCGCCCGCTTTCCGTTTAAAGAAAACGTGATCATGCGTTCACTCCGTTCAATTGAAAATGGTAGATTGAAGATTGAATAATTGTGGTATCCTATCGTTTTTATAACTTGTTATCATAAAGCAAGGATAAATATAAATCGACAGAATTCCTTAAATATTCATTCATCAATCTTCACTCTTCAATTCCAACCCGTCACCCGACTCCGACCAATCGGGGAAAAAATAAGACGAGGTCACTCCAGTAAGCAATGATAAATAGCGCAATTACTTCAACGACGATAAACGGCCAGATCGCTTTGGTCAATGCTTCTAAGGAGAGTTTGCTGATATTGCAGGCCACAAACAGGCATGCCCCAACCGGCGGTGTCATTAGCGCCAGATTCAGCGAAAGCACCATTATAATGCCGAAATGAATGGGGTTGATCCCCAAATTATTGACGGCAATCGGATGCAGGATCGGGCCCAAAATAATCAAGGCCGCAGCGATATCCATAAACATACCGACAATCAACATGAGGATTAGAATAAGCAGCAGAATGACATGCGGGTTGTTGCTGACCCTTAAAAATCCCGCAGCAACAGCTTCGGGAACGCGCTCCATGGTCAGGATCCAACCCAGGATGGAGGCGGATCCGATAATCAGAAACACGACGCCGGTTGTCTTGCCGGTCTGATACAACAGATCGGGAATATCCTTTAACTTCAAAGTTCGCAGGACAAAAAATCCGATGATGAACGCGTATCCCACCGCTACGGCGGCGGCTTCGGTCGGTGTGAAGATTCCGCTGAGGATGCCCCCCAGAATAATGATCGGCATCAACAAGGGCAGGATTGCCTCTCTGGTCGCAATCAGAATTTGCTTCAGACTGCTGCGGCCACTTTTGGGATAACGGCGTTTTTTGGCAATGAATCCGGAGAGGATCATGAGGAAGAGGGCAATCAGGAGTCCCGGCACGAAACCGGCTGCAAACAAGCCGGCAATCGAAACACTCATTAACGACCCGTAAATCACCATCATATTGCTTGGCGGAATAGTGGGGCCGATAATGGAAGAAGCGGCCGTGACGGCGGCGCTGAAGTCCGTGTCATAACCGTCTTCCTTCATGGCCGGAATCAGCATGGTTCCGATGGCTGCCGTATCGGAAACAGCCGCTCCGGTCATTCCGGAAAAAAAGATACTGGCGACAATGTTGGCGTGGGCCAGTCCCCCTCGCAGGTGTCCGACCAGGGTATTTGAAAATTTTACGAGACGATGCGTGATCCCGCTTTTGTTCATGATGGCGCCGGCAAAAATAAAAAATGGCATGGCCATCAAGGTGAACATATCGAGTCCGGCATAAAAGCGCTGTGAGACCATTTTAAAGATGAAGACATCCGAGCCCGGATTGAGCAGGATCGGAAGCTGCTCCACGCCTGCCATCTTCGCCAGGGACAAAACCGCGGTGATGCCCAGCGCAAAACCGATCGGTGTTCCCAGTAACAGCAAACCAAAAAAAATGAGGCTGATAAACAATAACATCAGGTTTTGAAATCTTCCTTACTTCTAAACAGGTCGATCACGATCTGAAGCGCGGTTTGGATAATTGCCAATGCCCCGGCTACGGGGATCGCTGATAGCGCCCACATCATGTTAATCCGGTATTTGGCCAGGACGGGGGAAAGCTGGGTTTGGCCTTCCAGCGCCATGTAATACCCGAATTTGGTCAAGATCCACAGAAACCACAGTACGGCCAAATTAACTAAGATTGCTACATATTTTTGAGCTGATGGCGGGATGCGGCTGATGAGAAACGTAATTCCCAGATGCTCGCGGCGCATTATGCCGATGCTTATGGCCAGGGAAGCCGCCCAGATCATGAGATAGCGGGCGACTTCTTCGGACCAGGACAAGGGTGACTGCAGGACATAGCGAAACAGGACACCCAGGATCACGACAACCGTCATGGCGCCGGTCGCAAAGATGCACGGATAGGCGGCAAGACGTTCGATAATAATGCTCAGTTTGACGGCCAGGGAGCCGAGCGATCGAGTTTGCATTGCTATTGATTTGACATTGTCGCTTTTTTGACCTCACCGACGGCGTTCAAATATTTCTCGACCCACCGGGTTCCTTCTTGGCCAAGGGTTTGTGCAAAGAATTTTTTAGCCGCCGGAATCGCGATGGCTCTGAATTGTTCCAGTTCTTCGGATGTCGGGGTATATATCTCCATTTCTGCAGCCAGGGCCGGCAGTCCCTTCTCGGTTGCGGTAACCAGCCGGTCTATTCCCCGTCCCGCAATCACGGCCGCCTCGGCAGCCCCCTGTACAGCAGCTTTTTCTTCGGCCTTAAGGGAACTGAACCAGCGGTCGTTGATAACCCATACATATAAGCCGGCCATGTGGTTCGAAAGGGTCAGATACTTTTGGACTTCGTAGATTTTACCCAGGTTGATGACCGTAATCGGATTGTGCTGCCCATCGACAACACCCGTTTGCAGGGCCGTATAAATTTCAGCCCAGGCCACAGGGGTGGCGGCCGCCCCCAAAGAATTCATGAAATCCATGTGCAGGGGATTGTTCATGGTCCGCATTTTTAACCCTTTCATATCGGCGGGTGATTTAACCAGGCGCTTGGAGTTGGTGAATTGGAAAAATCCCTGGGGAATAAAACCCAGAACCCGAATACCGGTTTTAGCGCGAATGTCCTGCGCCAGTTCCTGTCCAAAGGGACCGTCGTAAAGTTCGCAGCCGATTTCATATGAACTGTAGGCAAACGGCAGACTGGTAATATCAATGAGGGGATAAAAGGGCGCGATACCGCCGACCGAGGCGATATAGCTTTGGGTGATGCCGGCTTTAACCTGCTCCATGGTTTCCCGTTCGTTGCCCAGGGTTCCGCTCGGATAAATTTCAACTTTAATATCCCCGCCGGTACGGGCTTCCAACTCTGTTTTAAATACGGCAGAGACTGCCGCGGTGGCGATGTCAAAGGGCTTTTGGGGATTCAGATGGGCCAGCTTGAGCACCTTGGCGGCAGCCGGCAGCGCGATCAACGAAATCAGCAGGCATAAGACTAAAAATAATACGATCGATTTTTTTCGGTACATGGGATTTCCTCCTTTCTCAAGTTTGTTGAGTTTACTGAGTTTGTTGAGTTCATTGAGTTGGTTGAGTTGTTGGGTTGTCTGAATTAATTCCTTCGTTCGAATTTGCTTGACTGCGTCATTCAGCATTCGATATTCGCGGGTAATTGAATTCCGAATACTAACACATGCGTGGCCGGCCGGCCTCGAGAAGATTAGCTAGTTGGTCGGCAGGCGACTGTACTTTGCTTAGCAGGATCATGGCCGCTATGATGTAAGGCTTATAGCTGGCCTGCATGTACAGGGGCCCCCGGTAGCGGTCAAATACGCCGGCCGCGACTTCGCCCGCGGTGCAGCTTACACCCGTGATATCGGCAGGCAGGCAGTGCATGTACAAGGCGTTGCCGTTGCGGGTGGTTGCCATCAGCTGGTCGGTGCACTCCCAATCCTTATGACCGGCATTCTGGGCCAGCAATTCCTTCTCAAGGTTTTTAATGCCGTCGTGGTCGCCCTGACCAAACAGGTCGGTGCGTTTCTGCATGGCGGCAAATGGCGCCCAGCTTTTAGGATAAACAAAATGGGCGCCCTCAAATGCTTCGGCCATGGAATGGGTCGTGATAAATCGGCCGCCGGCATCGGCGGCGTTGCGTCGGGCGACTTCTTCCACATCGGGCATGACTTCATACCCTGAGGGATGTGCCAGGAAGACATCCATTCCAAAACGGGTCATCAGCCCGATCACCCCCTGGGGCACGGAAAGCGGCTTACCGTAGGAGGGGCTGTAGGCCCAGGTCATGGCTATTTTCTTGCCTTTGAGGTTCTCCTCCCCGCCGCATGATTTGATCAAGTGCAACATGTCGGACATAGATTGGGTCGGGTGATCGATATCGCACTGTAAATTGACCAGGGTGGGACGCTGTTCGAGTATCCCCTCCTGATAGCCTTGCTTGACAGCCTCGGCCACCTCTCGCATGTAGGCGTTGCCCTTGCCGATGTACATGTCGTCACGTATACCGATCACGTCCGTCATAAACGAGACCATATTGGCAGTCTCACGCACGGTTTCGCCATGGGCAACCTGTGACTTGCCTTCATCGAGGTCCTGAACGGCAATTCCCAGCAGGTTGCAGGCACTGGCAAAACTAAAGCGCGTGCGGGTGGATTGGTCACGAAACAGGGAAACGCCCAGTCCACTGTCAAAGATACGGCAGGAAATATTTTTCCGGCGAAGTTCGTGCAGGATCTCAGCCGCCAGAAACGTCGCCTTGATTTCGTCGTCGCTTTTCTCCCACGTCAACAGAAAATCATTTAGGTACATCGAATGACAATCGAGTCGTGCCAGTTGCCCAATGAGTGTCTTAATTTCGACGGTATCCATGATTGTTTGCTCCTTTTGTATTATGTCTTCCTTCATCGACTCAGCCGAGACTCTCTAAACCGTTTTAGCCGAACAAATGTTTAGGGCAATTGATTAAGAATGCCTAAAATGTCTAAATTGATGAACCAATGGAATGTCGAATGTCGATTGACGAATAATGGAATCGCTCTCCGAGCCGGAGGCGCTACAATACCTACGAGCCGGAGGCTGCGCTCAGCCCAATTATTATTTTTCGAAGTGCGACTTCCAAATTCTCCCATTTGCCATCTAATCCATCAGTTTCTCACCTTCCCAACTTCGCACCTTCCCAACTTCTTTCTTTATTCCTCTGCCATCTGTCATCTGTTCTCTGCCATCTGTCATCTGTCATCTGTCATCTGTTCTCTGTCGTCTAATTTCTGCAGGTACGTCAGCGGCAGAGCAGCGTAAAATGCCGCACAGCGCACAAGATCGGCCTTCCAGGTCTTTTCATTGGGTGCATGGGCTTCGGATTCTTTACCGGGGCCGAAGCCGATGCAGGGGATGCCGAACATGCCCATGATGGAGACACCGTTGGTGGAGAACGTCCACTTGTCCACCCGCGGTTCTTCACCGAATAGGGATTTGTAGGTCGCAACCGCCGATTGCGTTACGACGTGATCGCCGGGAATCACCCAAGCTGGGAAATAGCAATCGGTGGGATAAATCAGGCCGGTATATGAGGGTTTGTCGTAGGTGTACATGGTTACCTTGGCATCAGCAGATTTCGCGGCGGGCAGATCCCGAATTTGCTGCAACGCCAGCGCCTTGTCCTCCCCGGTTGTCAGGCGGCGATCGACGGAGACACTGCAGCCGTCCGCCACGGCACAGCGTGATGGCGATGTGTAGAAAATTTCGGATACGGTCAGGGAACCTTTGCCCAAAAAGTCGTCGGTTTTCAAGCGACCGTGCAGACTCTCCAATTCACCCAATATGCGACCCATCTTGAAAATGGCATTGTCGCCGCGCTCGGGAGCCGATCCATGGGAGCTGACACCTTTAACAGAGACTTTGATCTCCATGCGACCGCGTTGACCGCGGTAAATGCCGCCGTCGGTCGGTTCAGTGGAAACCACGAATTCGGGTTTCCAGCCCGACTCCTTGATGAGGTATTGCCAGCACAGCCCGTCGCAGTCTTCTTCTTGAACGGTGCCGACCACCAGCAAGGTGTAGTCACCCCCAAGTCCCAGCTCTTTGATTATCTTACCGGCATAAACCATCGAGGCCATGCCGCCCTCCTGATCGCTGGCGCCGCGACCGCCGATTACCTCGTCGTCTTCGAAGCCTTGATACGGATCGAACTCCCAGTTTTCCATATTGCCCACCCCGACCGTGTCGACGTGAGCATCCATGGCAATCAAATGTTTGCCGCTTCCCATGGAGCCCAGGACGTTGCCCATGGGATCGATGTCGACTTCATCAAATCCTACTTTTTCCATTTCCGCCTTGATGCGTTCGACGACCGCCTTTTCATGGCAGCTTTCGCTGGGCAGGCGGATCATGTCGCGCAAGAATCGAGTCATATCGGTCTCGTAATGCTGGGCCAGTTCCTTTATCTGTGTGAAATCTGGGGATGACATTGATTTAGTTCCTTTGGGTTTAAACCGTCGCCGGCAATCTAGCGTACCCAATGATCTTCTGCTAATTGACCGGATCGGTGGTGTGGTTTTGCAGCCTGACTGATGTCGATGAAAGTCCCTCATTCCCGGGACCATGGCGGGTGAATACTGAATCCTGTACCGTTGTATAGCAAGGCTGTATATTCAAACCTGCGGCATGTCAATATAAAATTATGCGGCAGCCCCGATGCGCGGATTTACTTCAATGCTGATACGGGTCGTTTGGATCCGAAAGCTTCATTCGATCGGCTCCGGTTCTTCGGGGACTGCCAGACACACCGGGGTGGTGACCATGGAATAAATCAGGATGCCCAGTCCCACGATCAGATATCCGGCGACAATGCCGTTAAATTGCGGCCAATGCAGGCTGGCCGAGTGGATGATTCCCAGGCTGCTCATGGCGGCAGCCGCGAGCATGAAGCCACTGCACTCCTTGAACTTCCCGTCAATGAGCAAGGCCAGAAAAGCACCCCACATCAGTCCAGTAATGATGGCTCCCTGGCTCAAGATCTGATGCCCCACGACGTGCGCACCCTGCTGGCTCATGGCAGCAATCATTTTCGGATCTGCAAGGGCTGGCAATTCCTGGACCCCCATTGCGCCGAGAGCATTCAGCATGCCCCCCCACTTGATCATTAGAAAGGCCGATATATGGGGTATCATGGCAATCGCGATGGCCATGCCGTGTCGACGAGGGCAGGTGCGCGCGGTTTCCGATATAATGATCACCGCGACGTAGACCAGGATGGGAGCTGTCGCGGCCAACGGTACCAGGTTGTTGAGAAAGGCCATCAGTCCGAAAGATGCGGCCAGAAAAAATACAATCCCGACCGCCAGGACATAGCCGCAGCGGGCCTGGATGCGTTTGTAGCCGGGGTGGCCGATGTAGACGGTTGTCGGGAAAGGGGAGCCGAACAACGCCCCCAGCATGGTTCCCGTGCCGTCGGTAATCATCGCCACCGCCACGGGATACCTGTCGCCCACCGCTTCGGCCGACTCCACGTTGTTCATGGTTTCGATGAAATTGTAGATTTGTACCGGTATCAGGACCAAAAACAGTTCCGGGTGGCTCAACAGGTGCCGGATTCCGGCAATCATGTCGCCAAAATAGGGGACCGGCGGATAGAAGCCCACCCCTTCAAAACTGATCGATGATTTGCCCAGTATCAGCGCAATAGCGGTTCCGAAGATGAGGGCCAGCAGACCGGCCGGCATGCCGAAGGGCAACCTGAAACAGCCCACCAACCCCCACATGACGACCGCCAATGAGACAAATCCGATCAGGGGCTCCTCGAAAACCATAGTCAGCGGCACCGTACCGATAAAGACCAGAGCGATGCCGCACAGCGTGCCCAGCATGCCGGCCCGGGGTGTGACCTTTTTGAGAAGTGGACCGACCAAGGCTCCGGCGGCGGCCACGATGCCGCCGATAAAGCCGGCTCCGATTCCAATCTGCCACGCCAGCAGGGCGTCGTTGGTGGACCAGTAGATGGGACCGATGACACCGAATAAATAGACAAACATGACCGGGGTGCTGATTCCATATGGCAAGGCCGTGACGTCATTGCGCCGGGTCCGGGCGGCCAGGCGTTGGGCCAGGTAGGTGTAAACGCAAACGCCCAGTAGAATCGCAATTGCAGCGCCGGGCACAATCCGGCCGAAGACGATCTCGTTGGGCATATTAAACACGAATTTGCATATGCCGCTGAGGACGATAAGGTTGGTCAGGTTATCGGTGAACAAGGCCCAAAAAGCACTAAGATCGTTTCGCGAAAACAATGGATAGTGGAAATTTTCCTGCATCAGGCACTCCTCTCCGGCGCTCTGGCGCCCCGTGGTTTAGGTCAGGAATTGACTCGGGGTGTTATATCCCCGTACCGATGTCAGACGGTGCAGTAATTTCTAAAATAGGCTTCCTCGCCGAGCACGTAAGTGGCCTTTACCGCCCGGTCGTCACCGAGCATGGCCAGAACGAACAGCTTGTCTGCTATTTGGCTGCAGCGCTCCAGACGCAAATCCAATATGGGGGTGGCCCGGTAATCCAACACGACGAAATCGGCTTCCTTGCCCGGCAGGAAGTTACCGATCCGGTCCTGCAAGTCCAGGCTGCGGGCGCCTCCCAGTGTGGCCAGATACAATGATTTGAGCGGCGAAAGTCGATGTTTTTGCAGCTGTTGGGTTTTATAAGCCTCGTTGATGGTTTGCAGCAGCGA
>JASJCE010000252.1 GCA_030066155.1 Desulfobacterales bacterium
TAGCTTCCGGCAGCAGCGCCAGATGAATGCTGCGGGTCCGACCGTCTCCAGAGGGCATAAATTGCCAGATTTCATCCGAAGTAAACGGCAAGATGGGTGCCATCAACCGGGCAATTGCATCCACCGTCGCGTACAGAACCGTCTGTGCACTTTTGCGAGCCGTCGACTGAGGCGGCGAGGTGTATAACCGGTCTTTGAGAATATCCAGGTAAAATGCAGACAGATCCAGCGTGCAATAATTATACAATGCATGGTAAATCACATGAAACTCATAGGCTTCATAGGCTTTTCGGCCTTTTTCGATCAGAAGCTGCAATTTGTGGAGCGCGAAGCGATCGATTTCCGGCATCGATTCATAAACCACACTGTCGTTCTCGGGTGTGAAGTCATAAAGATTTCCCAGCATAAACCGACAGGTGTTTCGAATTCGTCGATAAGCATCGGTCAGTTGTTTGAGAATATTGTCGGAAATGCGGATATCTTCCCGGTAGTCGGAAGCGGATACCCAGAGCCGCAGGATTTCCGCTCCATAATTGTTGATGACCTCGCTGGGAGAGATAACATTGCCGATGGATTTGGACATTTTTCGGCCCTCGGCATCTACAACGAAACCGTGAGTCAAAACGGCCTCGTAAGGCGCACGCTGGCGGGTACCCACGGCCGTCAGCAATGCGCTGTGGAACCACCCGCGGTGCTGGTCACTGCCTTCCAGATACAGATCAGCCGGCCATCTCAGATACGGTCGTTGCTCCAGTACGGCTGCATGACTGACGCCGGAATCAAACCAGACGTCCAGAATGTCGGTCTCCTTGACAAAATGGCTGCTGCCGCAGCTTTGGCAGGTCAAATCCTCCGGGAGCAGTTCGGAAATGTCCTTTTCGAACCAGACATCGGCTCCGTGGGTTTCGAACAACTGATAGATCTTCTCCATGATCTGCTCATCCAGCAGCAGCGTCTCGCACTGTTCGCAGTAAAATACCGCTATCGGAACGCCCCAGGCCCGCTGCCGCGACACGCACCAGTCGGGCCGATTTTCAATCATCCCGTATATCCGATCGCGCCCCCAATGCGGAATCCATTGCACGGTGTCAATTGCCTCGAGCGACTTATTGCGCAAATTGGTTTTATCCATCGAGATAAACCACTGGGGGGTTGCCCGGAAAATAACGGGTTGTTTGCAGCGCCAACAGTGGGGATAAGAATGCTCGAAATCAGCCTCATGCACCAGGGCGCCGGACGCTTCGAGTTTGGCATTGATATTCCTGTTGGCGTCGAAGACAAATTCCCCCTTGAAAAAATCCACTTCATCGGTGAAACACCCCTGGTTGTCAACCGGCGAATACACGTCGAGGTCATAGAGCAGCCCCACCTCATGGTCCTCCCGGCCGTGGCCGGGAGCCGTGTGCACGCATCCCGTGCCGGCATCCAGAGTTACATGCGATCCCAGAATGACCAGGGAGTCGCGCGGATACAGGGGATGTTTGCAATGCTTGCTTTCAAGGCTTTGGGGATCTATTTCTCCGATGATGGAATAGTCGCTAATTCCGAATGTCTGCATGCAGCTGTCAACCAGCTCCCGGGCCAGTATATACACCTCGCCCCCGCCGATATCCACGGCAACATATTCGAAATCCGGATGCAGCGTGATCGCCAGATTGGCCGGGATGGTCCAGGGGGTCGTGGTCCAGATGACGACATTTATCGATTTGCCGGCCAGCTCGGGCATGATGCCGCTAAGATCGTCCTGCATGGCAAACTTGACATAAATCGATGGGGTCGATTCATCATGGTACTCGATCTCTGCTTCAGCAAGTGCGGTCTGACAGGTAAAGCACCAGTAAATCGGTTTTTTACTGCGAAACAAACTGCCGTCCAGAGCGAATTTGCCGCACTCCCGTGCAATGGTTGCCTCATAGACATAGTTCATAGTCAGGTAAGGATCATCCCATACTCCCATCACTCCCAGACGCTTGAATTCTTCCCTTTGAATATCGATAAACTTCTCGGCGTATGAGCGGCACAGACGACGGATCTGTGCCATGCTGAGATCTTTCTTTTTATCTCCGAGCTCTTTGTCGACGTTGTGTTCGATGGGCAGTCCGTGGCAGTCCCAGCCCGGCACGTATACCGCATCGAATCCCGCCATCTGTTTTGAACGGACGATAATGTCCTTCAATATTTTGTTAAGGGCTGTTCCAATATGAATGTAGCCGTTGGCATAGGGGGGGCCGTCGTGAAGGATAAACGGATCTTTGCCCTCCGAACTTTCTCTTATTTGTTCGTAAAGGCCGGTTTCATACCAGGATTTCAGCTGTTCAGGTTCCCGTTTGGCCAGACTGGCCTTCATCGGAAACTTGGTAGAAGGCAGGTTGAGTGTCTTTTTATAGTCCATTAAATCCCCCTGATTTCAATTAATGTAAACGTGAATTTTTACTCTTTATCAAAATAGGTGTCAAGCAAATAACAGACGTCAATTACAGAAGACAGAAGACAGAAGACAGAAGACAGAGGACAGATGACAGAGGGCAGAGGACCGGTCTTCGCCTGACGGCTTCCGTCTACGCTCTTCGAGCTTCGCCGAGACAAGTCGCCGCGGCAAGCAGAGGGCCATCGATAGAAGGTGAGAAGATGAGAAGGTGAGAGATTTTGATGCCTTGATGCCGATTAAAGACCAACCCGGCTGAGCCGATTTTAGCGAAGCTTAATCCCGATTTATCGGGGAAATGAACATTGATTATTGAATCCACCAAAGGCGGACAAGTATTGAATATGTATAGTATTCTATCGATCTGAATTCAACTCTCTTATCAATACTCAAATCCTACGCAAACAGGATTTGTTTTCAATCAATAGGTATTAGGCTTTTTTCGAGACCATGCTCGTAAAAAGAGGCCCTTTGGGCAGTAATATCGCTAGCCATGCAGTCGCTTAAATTTTAGGTGTCAGGAAAGCGGTTCACTGCACACTGAAACCTGAACACTGACACCTGAAACCTTTGGCTTCAATGCCGTTCAGCCTTCCAGCGTCCCAGCCTTCCGGCCTCCCAGCTTCAAGAGGTTCAATCCTCTTTGGCAATTTCTAGTAGATATTGGCCATAGTCGTTTTGCACGTAGTTGGCGGCCAGCGAATTGAGCTGGTCAGCGTCGATATACCCGAGCCGGTAGGCGATCTCCTCCACACAGGATATTTTAAGCCCCTGCCGTTCCTGAATTGCCTGCACGTAGCTTGCCGCTTGTTGCAGGGCTTCATGGGTTCCGGTGTCGAGCCAGGCAAATCCCCTTCCCAGGAGCTCAACTTTGAGATCACCTCGATTCAGATAAACCATGTTGACGTCGGTGATTTCCAGTTCTCCTCTGGCTGAGGGTTTGAGGTTGCGTGCGATATCCACAACCTGATTGTCATAAAAATAAAGTCCCGGCACAGCGTAAGACGATTTGGGGTGTTGTGGTTTTTCAACGATATTCGTCACCTTGCCGTCCGGATTAAATTCGACCACACCGTATCTCTCCGGATCCCGTACCAAATACCCGAATATGAGCCCGCCCGCCGAATTTTTCACTGCCCGCCGCAGAATTGGGGTCAGCCCAGGGCCGTAGAATATGTTGTCACCCAGAATCAGGCAGACCGAATCACTTCCGATAAACTCGCTGCCGATGATAAACGCCTGAGCCAGGCCTTCGGGTCGTGGCTGCTCGGCATAATTAAAGGACAATCCCAGTTGCGATCCGTCGCCCAGTATTTTTTTGAAAATCGGCAGATCGTGAGGGGTTGAAATAATCAGAATTTCTCTGATGCCGGCCGACATCAGAACCGACAATGGATAGTAAATCATCGGTTTGTCATAAACCGGCAGCATTTGTTTGCTGACACCCAGGGTCAGGGGATATAGTCTCGAACCGGAACCTCCCGCCAGGATAATACCTTTCATAGACAGCATACCTTAATTATTCAATCATCAATCTTCAATTTTCATTCACTGGGCCGACGTCATGGCCATGGAACCGACGGCCAGATAGGAAAAACGTTTAGCCACCAGCTCGGCATAATCGGGTATCATCCGTCTGCCGTCCATCACCAGGTAGGGCGGCGTCACCGTATCTTCGATGGTGCGGGAGAAGCCTCTGAATTCTTCGCAATCCGAGGAGATGAACAGGGCATGCGAACCGGCGATCGCCTCCCGGGCGGAGTCATGATAATGGATTTTTTCGAACAGAATGTTTTTGGACGGATCGAATACCTCCCTGGCCGTCTCGTTGGCCAGGGGATCATAGGCATGAATCGCTGCCACCCCTTTGCCGAGCAACGATTCGATGACTTTAATCGATGAGGCATCGCGCATGTCATTCGTGTGTTTTTTGAAGGCCAGCCCCAGCACCGCGACGGTTTTATTATTGAATTTGAAACCAACCTCGGTAATCGCCCGGTCGATCAGATAAACTTTTTGAAATTCGTTGACTTCGAAGGAGGCCTCCAGCATCTTGGTGCTGACATTCACGCGGCGCAGCTGATAGATCAGGGATGCGATATCTTTGCCGAAGCAGCTCCCCCCGGCGCCGTTGCTGACAAACGATCCCCAGGTACTGATGCGGTCGTCCGACGTCACGCCGAGTCTCAGATCGTCGATATTGACGTTGGGTATATTTTCACCGATTTTAGCCCCCACACCATTCCAGAACGAAATATAGGTCAGCAGCATGGTGTTGGCCACATATTTAATGGCTTCAGCGGTTTCGGGGGTTGTTTCGATATATTTGATGCGCACATGATGCACAAACTGCGAATATACGCGCCGCAAAATATTGAAATCCTCCGCCGTGTCACACCCGACGACGACCCGATCCGGCCGTCGGGCGTCCACAACGGCAGTGCCTTCGGCCAAAAACTCGGGATTGGATGCAACACCGAAGTTTTCAACGCCGTGGGTCTTCATGATGGTCTCCATATGCCGGGCCGTACCGATTGGAACGGTACTTTTATTCACCAGCACCACCCGGCGTTTATCGGTTCGCTGCCCCAGCACCTCGGCCACATCTTGAGCTGCAGCGTCATAAAACGTCAGATTGGTGGAGCCGTCAATATTGGGCGGGGTCGGCAGGCACATGAAAATGGCATCGGTGCCTTCAATGATCGCTTTCAAATCATCTGAAAATCGCAGTGATTTGCCCAGGGTATCCCGGATTATATTGGCCAGACCGGGTTCGTTGACGTATTTTTCGATCTGATCGGCCTGGCCGGTGGAAAAATCCCTGATCTTCTCCCGATCAATATCATATGCATACACTTCATGGCCGTATTCTGAACAGACCGCCGCGTGCACCAGGCCGACATAGCCGGTCCCCAAAACAATTATCTTCATAAAATCCTCTCCCCCTGATTAGTCTGCCCGGAAGTTTAAAAAATGCCGAGTTCCTGCAGCATGTGGTGGATCCCCAGACTTTCGAATTTAAGTCTCAAGAATTCGGAAATGGTCGGTTGATACGGTTTGACCTTGAGGTACATTCGCGCTTCACTGGGCGTGCGGCCGCCCTTTCTTAAATTGCAGGGCTTGCAGGCCGCCACACAATTTTCAAAGGTCATTTTGCCGCCTCTTGATTTGGGAATGATATGGTCGATGGACAGCCGATCACCGCGCGAGCCGCAGTAGGCGCACTTGAATCGATCCCGGATAAGGACATTTCGTTTGGTAAATGTGACACTTGTCCGGTATATGGTCCGGATCAGCTTGATCAGGCGCATCACGGCCGGGACTTTCAGCTCAATTCCACTGCAGTTGCGAATCGTTCGCTGGGAGTCTTTGACGACTTCCACCTTGCCTTTGGCGATGAGACAGATCGCCCGTTTCCAGCTGACCAGATTAAGGAACGTATAGTCGGCATTTAACAGCACACAATGCGTCATCGGACGAGCTCCATAAATGATAACCGGGCTGATTTCAAATACATCGGGACCGGGTATGTTAAGTTGCCATATCCAAATAAACTGATTACTAAATTAGAATATCGTATCTGTTTCATTAAATCAATACTTCAGCAACCGCATCGATGGGAACGTCAAAGTAGATTCTAAGCCGGCCGAATTTGAATATTTTATCAGAGCAATTAACTGTTTAAATGACTTGGCCCTGCACCCGCATCAAAACTCAACCTGGTCAAACGCAGGACAGGTTTCGCAACTGAAAGCATCCGTTATGCAAGGGGCAGAAGAACATATCAGTCTGTTTCGCAGTTATCCGCAACTGGGCCAAAAACTGACGGTTATGCAACTGGGCTCCTATCCGACCCCGGTTCACCGGTTGCGTCTGGCGCATACGGCAGATCTCTGGATCAAGCGCGACGATCTGAGCTCCCCGGTCTACGGCGGTAATAAAATTCGCAAACTTGAGTTCATTCTGGCCGACGCCCGCCGCAAAAACGTACGGCATCTGATTACCCTGGGGGGTATCGGGACCAACCACGGACTGGCGACCGCCATTTTCAGCCACCGGCTGGGCATCCGCTGTACGGTGCTGGTCTATCGCCAGCCAGTAACCCGAAGCGTAAAACGGTCACTCCTGTTGATGAATAAATTCAACGCCCGGCTGATTTACGCCAAAACCTTATTACGTGCCATGATTGGCTATTATTCGACCTACCGTCTTCGGTATCCCCGTGCATATTTTGTCTATCCCGGGGGTTCCAGCACGCTTGGCACCATCGGGTATGTCAACGCGGGCTTTGAGCTCAAAGACCAAATTGACCTGGGAATTATACCCGAACCGGCTGTGATCTTCTGCCCGCTCAGCTCCGGGGGCAGTCTGGCCGGGTTGACGCTGGGGCTGCAGCTGGCCGGATTGAAGAATTCGCGTTTAATCGGTGTGCGGGTGATGCCGTCTCATTTAGGACCAATCCAGGCCTGCACGTCCCTCACGGTTGAAAATCAAATCAAACGTACTTATGCATTTCTGAGAGCCAGGTGTCGGACATTGCCGGAATTAGACGTTCGTCAACCTGAAATACAGGGGGAATATCTGGGAAGTGCATACGGCGCCCCGACCGAGGCTGGAAACCGGGTCCGCCGTCTGATGCAGGAAACCGAGGACATCGCCCTGGATTCAACCTACACCGCCAAAACAGTTGCCGCTGTTATGGATTACTGCCGTGAACAGCACGACCGGGCCGGCCCCGTGTTATACTGGCATACATACAACTCGGTGGATCTATCCGAACAGTCCCGGAATGTGGCGGTTCGCGATCTGCCCCGATCGCTGCAGGGATTTTTTGACTAGTGGACGAAAAAGAATAGCTCTCACAGAGCTCTCAGAGGTCACAGAGTTTTAAAATAGCTATGAAACCACCAAATGTAACAACCGGAGGTGGTAACTTGGCCACAATTTTTCCCGAAAAATTTGGCTAACAAAAAAAATTCTCTGCGTTCTCTGCGGGCTCGAGCGGCAGCGGGCGAGAAAAAAACAAAAAGCGAGTGAACGCCATGGCAAAAAAAATCGACCTGTCGGCCGACGTCATCATCGTCGGCTCGGGACCGGGCGGCGCAACGGTTGCCCGGGAATTGAGCCAAAACGGAAAAAACGTTCTGATTCTGGAGCGCGGATACGATCATCGCAACAGATGGTACTACGGCACCTATCCGGGAGCAGTGCGCTATTCGGACCGCATGAGTCTGCTGTTTACGCAAGAGGGCCTGAACATTATCGCACCCGTCATGGTCGGCGGTGCCACCGGTATGTACTGCGGCTGCGCGGCCGATCCACCGCGCTGGTTGAAATCCAAATACGGCGTCGACATTGAGCGTCACGCCAGGGCCGCCGCAGACGAGCTGCAGATCCGCGAATTGCCGGAACATCTGCGCGGAACGGCATCTACCCGCATTGCCAGTGCGGGACAGGCTCTCGGGTACGGTTGGTATCCCCAGCCCAAGTTCATGCAACCGGACCGCAGCCGGGAAAAGGGCAAACGCTTCAACTGCCAGGCCAATTGCATGCTGGGCTGCCGCTGCGGCGCCAAGTGGAATGCGGCCGAATGGGTGGATCAGGCGGTTGCTGCGGGTGCGCGAATTCAAGAAGGGGCCCGGATAACGAGGGTCCGGATCGATGGCGGTTCGGTTGATGCGGTGGAAGGTACCATCCGCGGGGCCGCGTTTCGAGCCCGGGCCAACACTGTCATTCTGTCGGCCGGCGGTATCGGCACCCCCCGCATATTGCAAAATTCCGGCTTGAACGGTGCCGGGGTCGGAATGACCATGGACACCACCGTTATGGTTTACGGCAAGAGCTCCGAACCGGGCACCGGCAAAGAACCGCCCATGACCTGGTCCTGGGAGAACGAAGATGCCGGCTATATGCTCAGCACGCTGACCGACCCGTGGCTAATGTACCCGCTGGCGGCCATCAAGAAAGGCATCGCCCCGGCCCTGCGCTGGCTGCAGTGGAACAAGATGCTGGGCGTCATGATCAAGCTCAAAGACGACATCTCTGGCGGCATCTACCCGGACGGCAGAATCCGAAAGCCGCTCACCGCCGCTGACAAAGACCGCTTGAGCGAGGCATTTGCCGTTTGCCGCCGAATCCTGGTAGAAGCGGGCGCCGCCAGATCCAGTATTTTCATGCGACCGCTGATCGGCACCCATCCCAGTGGGACTGTTCGTATCGGGGAGATGGTCGACACCAACCTGAAAACCGAAGTAGGCCGGCTGTATGTGTGCGATGCCAGTGTTTTTCCGGAAGCCCTGGACCGTCCCACGGTACTGACCATCATCGGCCTGGGCCGGCGGCTGGCCGAACATCTAACGACCCACAACATCGTGTAGGGGGAGCAATTTAAAAATGACGATTTTGATTACCGGCGCGACCGGCTATATTGGCTCGGCGGTCGCACGCAAGCTGGCCCGGGAGGGAGAGGACATCCGCTGTCTGGTGCGGAATTCCGGCAGTTTGAGAAATCTCGACGGTCTAAGACTGGAGGTCTTCTGCGGGGATATCACGGACCTCGACTCCCTGCGTCGGGCAGTCAAGGGTTGTGACAGGGTCTATCACCTGGCGGCCCTCTACGCCATCTGGCTGCGCGACGCCAATCTGATGTATCGGGTCAATGAGGATGGCACCCGCAATGTCATGACGGCCTGTTTGGAAGCGGGTGTTCAAAAGATTGTCTATTGCAGTTCGGTTGCCGCGTTGGGGGCTCACGGCCAATCCCCTGCCGATGAGACGGCCCGCTTTAACCTGAATTCGACGAAAGACCACTACTATATTTCCAAATTCCGGGCCGAGCAGGTGGTCGAGCAATTTATGCGCAGGGGGCTGCCGGCTGTCATCGTCAATCCGAGCAATCCCATAGGCTCACACGATGCCGCCCCAACCCCGACCGGCGCGCTGATCCTGAACATCATAAAGAAGCGAATTCCGGCCTACGTCGACGGCGGCATCAATTTGGTCGATCTGACCGACTGCGCCCGGGGGATCGTCGCCGCCATGGGAAAAGGCCGCATCGGCGAGCGGTACATCCTCGGAAATCGAAATGTCAGCATCAAGGAATATTTCGATCTGATCGTCAGCGTCGCCGGCAGGGGGCTGTCGCCATTTATGCGAATGCCGGCAAGCCTGGCGGTCTTTTCAGGCTATGGCTATCAGCTCCTGTC
>JASJCE010000253.1 GCA_030066155.1 Desulfobacterales bacterium
TTTGATAAAAGCTTTCGTTGCTGGTTGATAGTTGCAATATTCATAATTGTAATTAATCTGATCGTTTTGTTTTTCCGTGACTATATCCACCCTCTCATTGGGATATTTATTTCACTTTTCACTCCGGTCGCATTATTAGTGTCTTATTACCTAACCCGGTATTGGTTTAATAGAAATTCAAGAACGAGATAAAATTCCTGTAATTCTCAGCAGCCAATCAATCCTTTATCACTTCCCACAATTTACACTTCAAAGTTGATCAGAACAAGGGAATCCGTTGGAACGAAATCCCTTAGTTCATTTCAAAGACATTTAGCTCGCTGATTGTAATGCTGCAAAAAGGCTCGAAAATTTTCCATACCCTTCTTTTTGAGCACCGCATCGTTGGGTTTGGAATATTTTGGATTTTCCGCAGATTTCATCGTGTGGGCAGACACTTTTGCCTCATCGCCCCAGGTGCTCTTCAGAAATTGATCGCGGCCCGAGCCGTGACGGTAAAATTTGTAGCGCAAAGGATTTTTTTTGTAATAATCCTGGTGACATTTCTCGGCCGTGTAAAATTCTGTTAACGGGGGTCAAAACCGATAACGGATTGTGGAAATTACAGGTGGTACAATCGGTCAAGTTTGTGTTTGTGTTTGTAAAGCCGGATCTAATGAGCGATCTTTGATTTTTTCCTAGCACAAAACTAACAATTCGTCGCTTGACTTTATTAAAATTAGTTCTAGCGTTTTCAATTGTAGGTTGCTTCAATTATCGGTTCTCATTTCAAAAATAGTGAAGTAACCGAAAAGTGAAGACTGAAGAAGTGAGAGCAGTTGCATTCGATGCTGGGAAGGTTTGCTATTATAATTCGGTCACTTACAACATAATGAGCGAGAAATAGGCTGCGGAGTTTAACCAGCTTATTTTAATATGCAAAGGTACCGGCCCAAGTTAACGTTATACAGTTAATTACATTTTCTCGGTTATACATGGAGGAACAGAGACACTGTAGCACTGGACATCAAGCTGATAACATCAATTTTTCCCACCGATATCTGATCCTGCTGTCAAAAAAAAGTTACCCAAAATTCAGGTTTGAATTGAATTTTCCGCAAAGATGATGTCGATAATCTGTGTTTGCTGGCTCTAATCTGTAGCCCAACCAAGGGCAGTTGACCACTATTTCTATTAGCCAACTGTAAGGTTGCTGACATCCTTGACGACACATCATCAATTTTTTATTTCCGTTGAGGGCTGATTTGAATACTTCAATACCATTTTTGATATGATTCGATATGTTCCAGGAGTCTCGTCTTGATAATCACATCCGAACATCAACGACTTGACCAATTCGGACCTAGTAATTGGATCAGCTGATAATACTATTCGAACAAAGATATAGGAAAAAAAAATCATGGAACAAGTAATAGATGCTCCCATCAAGAAACGTAAAGGAGGATTGATATGACAGTTACCGCTGAGCATCGACGACTGGCCGAATATCGCCAGCGACAGGCAAACTGGAAAAAATGGGGGCCCTATCTGAGCGAGAGGTCCTGGGGTACCGTGCGCGAAGACTATAGCCCCGACGGTAGTGCCTGGGAATATTTTCCGCACGATCATGCACGCAGTCGGGCCTACCGCTGGGGCGAAGACGGTATCGCCGGGATCTCGGACCGCTATCAGTATATTTGTTTTGCCCTGGCACTGTGGAACGGTAAAGATCCGATCTTAAAGGAGCGCATGTTCGGTCTGACCGGATCCGAGGGCAATCATGGTGAAGATGTCAAGGAATACTATTTCTACCTCGACAGCACGCCGACCCATAGCTACATGAAGTTACTCTACAAATATCCCCAGTCAGAGTTCCCTTACAACGAGCTTCTGTCTGAGAGTCGACGTCGGGGATATCTGGATTTCGAGTATGAACTGTTGGATGCCGGCGTCTTTCAGGACAATCACTACTTCGATGTCGTTATCGAGTACGCCAAAGCGAACCCGGATGACATCTTGGCCAAGATCACGTTAACCAACCGCGGACCGCAGGCCGCCAGTTGTGCTGCCTTGCCCAGCCTGTGGTTTCGCAACACCTGGTCCTGGGGCTATGAAAACGGTCCCATGAACGACGTACCCGGCAAGCCTCATCTGAAGCAGATCCAGGAAACTCCCGATCTTACCGCAGTTGAGATCAGACATCCGACGTCCGGAACTTACTTCCTGTATGCTGAAAACGCTGATGAAATGCTGTTTACCGACAACGAAACCAACGTTGCACGATTTGACCATTCGCGCAATGGGAATCCGTATGTCAAAGATGCCTTTCACCGCTACCTGATCAACGATGAAAAAGATGCCGTCAACCCGGCCCGGGAGGGCACCAAGGTCGCGGCACTTTTCAATGGCGACATCGATCCGGGCATGTCACGCACGATTCGGCTGCGGTTGACCAACACAGGCGACGAGAAGCCCTTTGCCGAATTCGATACGATTTTTTCAAAACGGCTGGCCGAAGCGAACGAATATTACAACGCGATTCAAAAGCCGAGCCTCAGCGACGACGAAAAGCGCGTCCAGCGGCAAGCCCTGGCCGGTATGCTGTGGACCAAACAGTTTTTTTACTACAACATCGAGCAATGGCTTAAGGGGGACCCCGGCATGCCGCCGGCCCCGGAATCACGTCGTCATGGACGCAACAGCGAATGGGAGCATCTCAACAACTTCGACATCATCTCGATGCCCGACAAATGGGAGTATCCGTGGTATGCGGCCTGGGATCTGGCCTTTCACTGCATCCCGCTGGCCATCGTCGATGCTGATTTTGCCAAACGGCAGCTCGATCTGATGGCCCGTGAATGGTATATGCACCCCAACGGGTCCTTGCCGGCCTATGAATGGAAATTCGGCGACGTCAACCCGCCGGTGCATGCCTGGGCCGCCTGGCGGGTTTACAAAATCGACGCCAAGCAGCAGGGCGTGGCCGACCGTGCGTTTCTGGAAGGCATATTTCACAAGCTGCTGTTGAATTTCACCTGGTGGGTCAACAAAAAAGACGCTGAAGGAAACAACGTCTTCCAGGGCGGATTTCTGGGCCTGGATAATATCAGCGTCTTCGACCGCAGTGCCCCGCTGCCCACCGGCGGCCACATCGATCAGTCCGACGGGACCTCCTGGATGGGATTTTATAGCCTGGTCATGCTGAAAATTGCCCTGGAGCTGGCCAAAGACAACCCGGTCTACCAGGATACGGCCAGCAAATTCTTTGAGCACTTTCTGCGGATCGCGCGCGCCATGACCGCTGCTTACCACGGCGGCAATAGCCTGTGGAACGAAGAAGACGGCTTTTTTTACGACGTCTTGCACCTGCCCGACGGCAGCAACATCCCCTTGAAAGTTCGATCCCTGGTGGGCTTAATGCCGCTGCTGGCCGTGGAAACCCTGGAGCATGAGTTTGTTGAAAGCCTACCGGATTTTAAGCGGCGCTTGAACTGGTTTTTTGAAAACCGGGCGTACCTGCGCGACAGCGGGGACGTTGCCTGCGTTAAAGCCGAGGGCGAGCATGCCCGCCGGCTGCTGGCCATTGTCAATCGTGACCGCCTCATCAAAACGTTGAGGCCAATGCTGGATGAAAACGAATTTTTATCCGAATACGGTATCCGTTCGGTGTCCAAGTATCACAAGGAAAATCCGTATACATTTTACGTGAACGGCCAAACTCACACCATAAATTACCAGCCGGCTGAGTCTGAAAGCGGGCTATTTGGCGGCAACTCCAACTGGCGCGGACCGATCTGGTTTCCCATCAACTACCTGCTAATCGAGTCGCTGCAAAAGTTCAATCACTACTTCGGCGATTCGCTGAAAGTCGAGTTTCCAACCGGCTCCGGGCAGATGATGAATCTGGGAGAGGTGGCAACCGAGCTGTCCCGCCGAATGGTCAAGATGTTCTTGCGCAACGGTGACGGCGAACGCCCGATTTACGGGGGATTAAACACCTTTCAGAAAGATCCGCATTGGCGGGATCTGATTTTGTTTAATGAATATTTTCACGGCGACAACGGCGCCGGATTGGGTGCCAGCCACCAGACCGGCTGGACCGGCCTGGTAGCGAAGTTAATTCAGCAGTCCGGCGGATGGCGGGAGGAAATGGATTAAAAGAAATTGTTATTCGTTATTCGAGTTTCGATTTTCCGGTTTATCCGCGTAACTCGCTTAATTTTGGATTCTTTGCGTTTTTTGAAAAGAAATTTTTATCACGAAAACACGAAAGTTGGGAAACACGAAAAGTTCTTCAGCTATTTTTCGTGCTTTCGTCATTTCGTGCTTTCGTGATTGTTCTATTTTGGTTCCGGCTTGTCCGGGTTAGGATTTCAGAAAGGGAGGCGATATTATGAGCGTTGAACAATATCCGGATGTTGTCATGCCAGAATGTCCGGTGGAAAGAGTGTTGGAAGGTCAAAAGGCCCTGGTCACCGGGAGTGCGTCGGGGATCGGCAAAGCGGTGGCAATCGCAATCGGCAAGGCCGGTGCCGATGTGGTCGTCAACTACCGGGGCGGTGCAGATCAGGCCAACGAAGTTGCGGCGGAAATTACCAAGTGCGGCAGTCGCGCCTATGCTCACCAGGCGGATGTCTCCAACGAGGACCAGGTCAAGGACATGTTCCGCAAGATGATCCAGGAATTCGGCACCATCGACATTCTGGTCAATAACGCCGGTCTGCAGCAGGATGCACCCTTTGATGAAATGACAATTGATCAGTGGAATACCGTTATCAATGTCAACCTTACCGGACAATTTCTTTGCGCCCGGGAAGCCGTACGGGAGTTCAAAAGACGCGATGTTGTCAAGGCGGTCTCGTGCTCCGCAGGAAAAATTATCTGTATGAGCTCCGTGCATGAAATCATCCCATGGGCCGGTCATGTCAATTATGCCGCCTCAAAAGGCGGTGTGATGCTGATGATGAAAAGCATCGCCCAGGAAGTCGCACCGTTTCGGATCCGGGTCAACAGCATCGCACCGGGTGCCATTCGCACGCCGATCAACCGGCCGGCCTGGGAAACCCGGGAAGCCTACGATAAGCTGATGGAGTTGGTGCCTTACAAACGCATCGGCGAGCCCGAAGACATCGCCCGGGCTGCCGTCTGGCTGGCCTCCGATCACGCCGACTATGTTAACGGCGTCAGCCTGGTGGTTGATGGCGGTATGACCCTCTATCCGGGATTTGCAGAGGGTGGCTGACCGATGTAGTAAGGTTTCAGGTTTCGGGTGTCAGGTTTCAGGTATTTGCAGCCGCATGCGACTCATCTAGTCACAGCTGCAATCGAATTCGATTTTATTTAAGCAGTGGTCGCCCCAGATTGCAGATGAGCCAATGCCCGGGTCGTGGGATTCGGTCCTTACTGAAACCTAACACCTGACACCCGAAACCGTAATCGATCAAGAATGGCAGAGCCGCCGATTGTATCTGGCATGGTCAAAAGCACAAACCACACCAAACAATCAGCATGCCAGCACCAAAACACAGAGTACTTCAATTGCAATAGACAAGGCCAATCAGTGGCTGCGTCGCCACAAGGAGGATAAAATGACTAAGGAAGAACATACGGACGCTGCGGCGTCTTTTGATGACACCGATCTCGAAGAGCTGACGATGCGCCTGAAGGGAGTCCTCGATATTCGAGACCGCAAATATGGATTCCCGTCAAAGACATACGAGAAATGCTTTGTCGGCAGCGAGGCGGTTACCCAGCTCGTGAAAGAGGGATTTGCGATGGACGAGGAAGACGCCGTGCGCATCGGAAACATGCTGCTGAATGCAGGCGTGTTTCATCACGTCCTGGATGCTCACCCATTTAAGAACGAGGAATTGTTTTACCGCTTCCTATCAGATGAGGACCACGGCAGTGTGGCGCGCAAACCCGATGGCAGTGACGTCAGCTGGTCGGATTTTATCGCGCCCCTGACGTCTGCGAAAGAAAAAATACTGACACTCCAGCCCGAAATCCCCGAACGCGATCCGGATCTGGCCTCATTTGAACAGGTTGAGCTTGAAGCGTGCGGCGTATCACCCCTCGATGAGCACAATACCAAATTCCTGGATCTATTGCACCCCAAAGAATGGGTGGATCCGAAACCCAAGCCTTCCTATAATCTGGTGGTGATCGGCGCCGGCGCCGGCGGCCTGGTCTCCGCTGCTGGTGCGGCGGGCGTTGGCGCGCGCGTGGCGCTGATTGAGTCGCACTTGCTGGGCGGTGACTGCCTGACCGTGGGATGCGTCCCATCCAAACTCTTGCTGCGCTGCGCCAAGGCAGCGGCGGCCGTGCGCAACGCAGGTGAGTTCGGCGTTAACGTCAGCGGCGACATCAAGGTCGATTTCGGATTTGTCATGGAACGATTGCGCCGCCTGCGCGCAAGCATTGCACCGGTCGATTCGGCTAAGCGCTACAGCGAGAAACTCGGAGTGGACGTCTTTATTGGCAAGGGTCGTTTTACCGGCAAGAATACGGTTGAAGTCAACGGCCAGACACTCACGTTCGCCAAGGCTGTTGTGGCAACGGGCGGCACGGCAGCTGTTCCCAACATCCCGGGTCTCAAACAGGCGCCTTATCACACAAACGCTTCGATATTTAATCTGACGGAGCTGCCGGCGCGTATGGGCGTCATTGGGGCCGGACCGATCGGGCTCGAACTGGCCCAGGCCTTCCAGCGCCTGGGGTCCCAGGTAACGGTTTTTTCCAGAAGCGACAAGATTATGCCCAAAGAAGATCCGGATGCGGCCAAAATCGTGGAAAACGCCCTGCGTCGGGACGGCGTCACATTTGCCTATCATGTCAAATACAAAGGCGTTGAAAGTCGGGGCGGAAAACCGCCCATAACCATGATGTTGGAAGACGATCAGGGAGAACGGTCACTGGAATTTGACGCCCTGCTGATCGCCACCGGACGCAAGCCGACCGTCAAGGGCCTCGGGTTGGCGGATGCCGGCATTGAATACGACGAGCGCCTGGGTGTCAAGGTCAACGACCGCATGCAAACAACCAACCCGGATGTGTATGCCGTGGGCGATGTGGCCAGCAAATACCAGTTCACCCACATGTCGGATTTTGGAGCCCGTCTGGTGATCCGCAATGCGCTGTTTTTCGGGCGTGACAAATTCTCGAATCTGATTGTCCCCTGGGCGACGTATACCGAGCCGGAAGTGGCCCATGTTGGGCTTTATGAAAAAGACCTTAAGGAACAAAACATCGAATTTTTGACCTTCACGCGGGAATTTGCCGATGTCGACCGGGGCATTGTCGACGGGGAGACCGAGGGATTTGTAAAAGTGCACGTCAAAAAGGGCACGGACCAGATCCTTGGCGCCACAATCGTGGGCAGTCACGCCGGCGATATGATCAGCGAGATCACAGTGGCGATGTATAGTGGAATGGGACTTGGCAAGTTGGCCAATGTCATTCACCCCTACCCGACGGCGGCCGAGGCCATTCGCCAATGCGGCGATGCCTACAACCGCTCACGCCTGACACCAACGGTCAAAGGTATATTCAACCGTCTGATGGCCTTTAAACGCTGATTTGGAATTTGCCAAATCCGAAGACATCACGAAAACACGGAAATTAGAAAGCACTAAGTCTATATTTTTTCCGTGTTTTCGTCCGCCTCAACGGATTAAACCTTTTAGAATCCGGCGAGCGAGGCGAGGTTGTCGATATCGGCGTGCGTAGCACATTGATTCGCACCTGTGACGACGAACAAATTTCCATACCGAATTCCATTGTGGCCAACACCAAAAATATTAACGAAAGCGCGCCGGAACCCCGCTATCGTGTTCGAATAAAAGTGGGTGTGGCCTATGACTCTAATAGAAAACATCAGCATCCCATTTCCGCAGCGAGACGTATACATGCATCCCCTGCAGACCGATACGGTTGATCCGTATTAAGGGGCATAAAAAAGGCTTTCGTTTAAACAATAGTCCTTTGCAGACTATTTTATATTCGCACTCTGTTTATAGATATCCCTTCAACTTTATCCATTTCTAGCCGTACTCTAATATCACGTTAACATGAATTGATTAGGTTCAATTGGTCTAAAGTGATGGTCGGTCCAATATTGAAAAACTATGCTTGCCATTGAGAGGGGTATTAAAATGAACAACGCGTCGGCTCATCATCACTGGCAATACGGGCTTGATGATCCCGCTCTTGGATCACAACAAACATTCAGGGCAATTCTGAGGGCCATGGAGCATCCCGGTCAAATAGTTACCGTCCGCCACGATCCTATCGCTCCACAGGAGTTTTATTCAGCCACTGCTGCTGCCTGTCTGACACTGCTCGATTGTGAAACACCCGTATGGACCGATATCGATTGGGAAAGCCCGGCCATTAGCTGGCTTCTCTTCGGCTGTGACAGCAATGTTGTTACTGAACCCTGCATGGCCGACTTCGTGCTCGTCACCGAGCCGGCCGGCATGCCGGATTTGAGTTTTTTCAAAATCGCAAGATGTGATGACACCGAAAAGGCGACCACACTGATTGTGCAGGTCGATGATATTCTGCCGGGTCCAGGATACGATTCCTCCAATTTCCCCATTGGCAAATCGCCTCGACTCGAACTCAAAGGCATCCCGGACAATTTTTGGGAACAGTGGCGACAACTATCGGTCCTCTACCCCTGCGGGCTTGATGTTTTTTTTACCTGCGAAGACGTTCTGACGGCTTTGCCGAAAACCGTCCCCTTCGAAAACTAGATTTTCCCTGCCCGCTGCCTGTTCGCTTATGACCTTCGTGGGAGGCGGGTCATGAGCTTGCAGGTCAGCCGGGCTGGAGAGAGAACAAATACCAAACTATGCTGTACCCCCTTACCCACCGCAGTTTCCTAATTTCTAACCGAATCCTCAATCAATATTAACAAAAGGTGCACGCATTCACAGGTTCACGGTTTACCCGCCGTTGACGGCGCCGAAGGCGACCAGGGTTCACCGTTCAGGGTTACCTTTGTTTATAGGCATTTACATATTTAATTACGCGACTTTTTTTTGGGAGGAGTATCAGGGAAACGTCAAAGTCAACTCTAACTGATTTGGGTAGAAGCGATTTGTCTTGCTGGCTACGTCACTAAAATCCCAAATTACAATACTCAAATTACAAACAATATCAAAATTACAAATTCCAATGATTAAAACCTTACAATCACCTATCGGAATTTTCGCTTTATTTAATTTGTTTTGAATTTTGAATTTCGGTCATTGGTATTTATTTGAGCCCGCCCTGGTGCGACTTGATTGGCATAAACCATCATCCGTGTTGGAATGTCAGTTAGAGGCAATAAATGATGTCGGCGTTAATTCGGTCTGGGCCAGGGATTTGTTTTTTGGTGCTTGGAATTTTCATGATTTTGATAAGCGAGGAACTCTATTTATTCCAAGCAATTAACTGTTTAAATGACGTGGCCCTGGGTGAAATATTATTAGGGTTGACAACCTTCAACCATTTTTAGCGCCATTTCGCGGCTGATTTCAGCTGAATAATACCTCACATTGTGTGCAGTCTTCGGATTATTGACCTCCACCGATCGATAACGTTCCAATCTGTATAGTCTAAGCAAGTTCGTGTCATATATGTAGGGTATCTTTTCATGCTGGAAATATAGTTCCGCCATCGGTATAAACTCCTGTTCAAGATCTGATACGGTAGACTTCCGCCTCGGCAACGACTTCACTTCCCTGAAGCATTTTTTTGATAATTGGGGAAACCGGGTCGAAATAGTCGATCAG
>JASJCE010000254.1 GCA_030066155.1 Desulfobacterales bacterium
GGCCTCCGGCCCGGAGGGATCATAGGGGCCTACGCCCCGGAGGGATTGCGGATTTTGGATTTGAGGTATTCTATCAAATTTTAAATTGATAATTGGGTGAAGCGATAAGGCGCCTCGATCGTCAATATTCGACCCAACTTCAACGAAGCAAGCCTTACACTCTGCTATCCTGTATCCCAAATATAAAATCGACCCAATCCTATCTGTTCATTCCGCAATCCAAAATCCAAAATCCAAAATCAAATCTCTCTGCCCGATGCTTATTGACCTTTTCCCATTTCCGACTTCCGCATTCCGAATTCCGACTTCAAAACTTTTTCCTCAAATACAAAACCGTGCTTTTCCCAAAAATTGGATTCAAGAGCCGATCCAGAATGCGGGGCAGGCGGGGGTGTTGCATGATGTCCCAGGTCAGGAACCGATGATACAGGTTTACCGTTCGCGAATCTGCGTGGTTTACGCCGACCAGGCATTTGAGCCACCAAAAAGGGGCGTGCAGACTATGGGCATAGTGGCGATCCCACAGTTCGAACCCGAAACGTTGCAAATCGGCGATCAATTGCGGTAATTCAAAAATTCGGATGTGTCCGCCCGTGGCCGTGTGATACTCCTGGGACAGCGCCCAGCAAATACGCTCGGGCCAGTAGCGCGGAATGCTGACAACCAGATTGTCGCCCGGTTTCAATACTCTCGCCACTTCGCGCAAGGCTGTCTGGTAATCTTCAATATGCTCCAGAACTTCCGAGCAAATGACCAGATCAAACCCATCATTTTTAAAGGGCAGCGCGGTGACATCGGCTGCGGCGAGGTACCACACGCCGCCACCGTGTTCGCCCAGTCGATCATGCAAATGGAGCCGGTCTGCTGCCGCGTGCAGATCCGCTAAATTGGGGTCTCCACCGACAATCATGGCTTGCGGGAGTCTGTAAGCAGCAGCGATATGGCGGCCGGTACCACATCCAATGTCGAGAATTTTAAATCCCGGTTCGATTTTGAGGCGATCAAACTCGACGGTAATCATGGATGACCTCGAGGTAAGCGGCAATCGTACTTTCAGCGGCTTTGGGCCATGTGTATCGCTGCTGAACTCTCCGATAACCGGCCCAACCCAATTCTGCAGCCCGTTCAGGATTACCGATAACCTGGCCGATGGCCCGGGCCAGGGATACGTGGTCGGCCGGCGGCACCAGAATACCGGCTTCTCCAACTACTTCAGGTAGTGCCCCGCCGGTGGTACTGATGACCGGAACCGCACAGGCCATGGCTTCTCCCGCCGGTAGTCCGAATCCCTCGTAGACCGACGGAACCACGGCTGCCGTTGCCCGGGCATAATGGCGGACAAACTCCCCGTTGTCAATGCGACCGGTGAAATGGATGCGATGGCCGATACCCAGCTCTCGGATGAGCTTCACAATTTGGCCATCTTTCTTGGGACTGCCAACTACCGTGACGTCGATATCCTGATGTTGAGCTAACTCGGCGACGGCCCGAAACAGAAAATACAGACCTTTAAGCGGTGTATCGGCACTGTTGGTGACGATTAGCCGATTTTTTTTTCGATCAATAGCCGGTATCGGGTGGAACTGGTCCGTATTGATGCCGTTGGGGACAACGCGAAAATTGGCTGGCGGCATGTTGAAATCACGGCAAATGTCGTTTCTGGCGGATTCGGAGACTGTTATGATTTGGGCCAGAGATCGGGCCACCCGCTTTTGCATGCCGATGAATGAGTGCCACCGCCATTGTTTTATTCGTTTCAAAGGTAAGCGTTCCGCTTGTATCGCCAGTTTGCGATCGACCGTTATCGGATGATGGATGGTGGCAATGGTCGGGGCTCTGTTCTGAATCGCCCACACCCCGTAAGACAGACTTTGATTGTCGTGAACAATATCATACGTGGCCAGACGGTTGCGTAAATATTGATAGGCCCGGATCCCGAAGGTGAACGGTTCCGGGAATCCCATGGTGGATACGCCAACCCACTCAACCAGATTGATCGGATTCAGCAATTCTCTGATGGTTGGGACTCTAAACGGGTCCTGCGGATCGTATAGATCCAAACCCGGCAGGTAGTGAAGCGGAATATTGGCATCCAACGTCGGATTCGGGGGGCCGGAGACGACCTCAATCTGGTGGCCGAGATCTTTAATTGCACGGCTTAGATTTTGTAAGTAGACCCCCTGCCCACCACAATGTGGGTTGCTGCGGTAACTTAGCATACAAATTTTTAGAGGTCGATCGGTTTCCGGCATTGACGCATTCATCTCTCTGACTGCCGTTTTTCAGGACGGATTAATTCATAATTTGCGCATCAAATAAAGAAAACACTCGCTTTCGTCAAGGGCTTTCTGACTTCATTTCCCGGTTGCGGCATCGCCGCAACCGATGGGATTTGAATATTGTTGATATTCGTATTAGAATTGCCCCAGGCTGGCGACCCGACCCGGGACGCTTAGTGCATTGTTTCGCAAATACTGTAACGTGTAATCTATGGAAAAAAATATTTCGGCTAATACGTAACCGTATTTACGAATAGGAGCACTTAGCTCTGCCCCCGATGACGGGGGTTTTCGAATCTGATTGAGGAAGGAAGGCCCAAATGGATATGACCTTACCGGAACATGCTACGATAATCGAAGTTGGCCCCCGGGACGGCTTTCAGTTTGAGACGCAAATCATCCCCACTGAAATTAAAGTTGAAATCGTCGAAGCTTTGGTCGGCGCCGGCCTGCGACACATACAGGTTACGTCTTTCGTGCATCCCCGCAAAGTCCCCCAGATGGCAGATGCTGACGAATTGGTCGGTCGTCTGCCGTCGCATGACGACGTTGAATTTAACGCACTGGCTTTAAATTCGACAGGGGTCCGGCGGGCTCAAGCGGCCGGACTGCGCCATATCGAGATATCGGTATCGGCCAGCGATACCCACAGCCGGAACAACACCGGGATGTCGGTTAAGGAGGCTGTCAGTCAGGCCGCGGAAATGATTCAGCTGGCCCGGTCGGGACATATGCACATTCGTGCCAGCGTCCAATGCGCGTTTGGCTGTGCATATGAAGGGGACATACCGCCGGAACGAATCTGCGATATCGTGCGGCGTTTCCTGGCGCATGGTGTCGATGCCCTTGGGCTGTCCGACACCACCGGTATGGCAAATCCGGTCTCGGTTACAAGGCTGCTCGAACTGCTGTTGCCCGATATCGGCTCAATTCCGGTGATTCTGCATTTTCACGATACCCGGGGATTGGGGCTGACCAATGTTCTGGCGGCAATGCAATGCGGCGTTACCTGCTTTGATACGGCACTGGCCGGAATGGGAGGTTGCCCCTTCGTGCCAGGTGCCGCCGGCAATATTGCAACAGAAGACACGGTTCACCTAATGCATGCCATGGGAGTCGCCACCGGCATCGATATCGGCCGCGTGGCAGCCTGTTCTCATCGTATCGAAAAACTCTTGAATAAAACGTTTCCCGGTAAAATCCACCGAATACTCCCGGCGAACATTATAACCACCTAATATTTATTTGCTTATTTATCTGGCGGTTTAAAGCGGCAACGCGCGTCGAAGATTGGGAAAATTAAATCCGGCCCCGACAGCTAAAGTTTTCCACCGATATGGACGATACCAACCCTATACAAATATGCGGGCACCCAATACCTGGAAGCGATACCAGTCAGACTTTATCCATGAAAGTAGAAAACAAAAAAACCATTCTTTTCGTCGATGATGAAGAGAGTATCTTAAAGGTCGCCGCACAGTATTTTGAACGTCAGGGATATCAGATTCTGACCGCTAACAACGGTGCTGAGGCCATAGAGATCATCGAAAACAATAAAATAGACTGCTGCTTCACCGATATCAATATGCCGGTCATGAACGGTCTTGACCTGGCTGAAAATATTCGGCTGCACGACAATACCATGCCGGTCATCGTCATGACCGGCTATCCTTCCCTGGAAAATACCATCCAGACCATCAAAAACGGTGTTGTTGATTTTCTGATCAAACCGGTCAACCTAAAACAGATGGAACTGTGCATGCAGCGCGTGCTGCGGCAGAGGGGACTTTTCATTGAAAACATTCTGTTGAAGGAGGAAGTCAGGGGCAAAGTACGTTTGGAGGAACTGAATCAGGAGCTTCTTTATAAAGTTGAGGAGTTGAACATCCTCAATAAAATTCTGGGTAGTTTCACCAGTATTGCCTCCAGTGCGGATGTCTTCAATCGGGCCGTGGATGTGGCCCTCGACATTACCCATGCGGACCATACCCTGTTTTACATTATCAACGAGTCGGTTCAGCGTCCCTTCAACGTTGCCTCGGCAACAATGAGGGGAAATTTGGTGCGGGCAGAAGATTCGCAGTCTTACACCGCAGCCGATGAGAATTCCGTTGATCGAGAACCCGGTCCGGATCCGGCACCCACGGAAAGTTTGATCATGGAAGTGGTAACCGACGAACTGCCGCTAATCATTTCCCAGAATAACGGTGCCCGCGGTTTGCCGGCAGATCTGCTGTCGGTGATGCTTGTGCCGTTGAAAATACGAGGAAAAGTGTTCGGCGTTCTGACCGCGGGGATTCGTGAAGGAGACAAGCGGTTTACCGAAAAAGACCTTTACTATCTGTCTTTTGTTGCTCAAAGTGCGGCCCAATCCATAGAAAACCTGGCGCTTTATGAAAATATCTATGAAAATCTGTTCGCCACGTTATATGCATTTGTCAATGCCGTGGAAGCCAGGGATTTGTACACCCGCCAGCATTCCAACCGGGTCACCGGGATATCGCTCCTAATCGGAAAGCAGTTGGGATGCTCCTGCGAAGAACTGGATATCCTCAATTTTGCCGGTCATCTGCATGATATCGGCAAAATCGGAATTCGAGACGATATTTTGCTTAAGCCGGGCCGCCTGACAGATGATGAATTCGAAAAAATTAAACAACACCCGGCGATTGGCGCCAACATTCTGGCACAAATGGGAATGTGGGACAAAGAAAGACAAATTATTCGATGTCACCATGAACGATTTGACGGTAAAGGATATCCCGATGGTCTAAAAGGAGATCAAATACCGTTGCTGGCCCGAATTTTATCCGTGGCCGATGTCTATGATGCCATGGCATCGGATCGCGCCTACCGCAAACGGATGGAAGAGAAAGTAATCCTCAAAGTGATTCATGAGGGGTCCGGAGGCCAGTTCGACCCGGCCGTTGTGGCGGCATTCGACGCGGTCTACAATCAGGGGTACATCCTGCACTACATGGAAACCGGTCAACTGGAGGAAATAGACGGTTATCATGCCATTGCCGGCTGATTGAAGCCTGTCAAGCGTGACCAACCCCCATGAACGCCTGCCGCACCGAGCTCCCAGTTCCGAGAATTTGACAACTTACCCTATCTAAGTCATACTTATTATTAACTGAAATTAACAACGGGTTTGTTTTTACCGGGCAACCGACGGTTGATGGTAGGGGAGGTTGAAGGGCGGGATATTGGTCGGGGCGAGAGGATTTGAACCTCCGACCCCTTGAACCCCATTCAAGTGCGCTACCAGACTGCGCTACGCCCCGACGCAAAATATAACCATTTAACATGCCGGGGGCGGCATGTCAAGGAAGGATACATCATTTTGTCATTGGCCGCTAAGGATTCAATTAAAATTCCAACCCGCCTCGGGCCGGGAAGTACGATCGGTGTCGCAGCACCTGCCGGCCCATACGACCGAGACACCTTCGATCAGGGCATAAAATCCCTCAAAGATATGGGCTTTGAGGTCGTTATTCCGCCGGGTTTGCTCGATGAAAACGGGTATCTTGCCGGCACGGATCCGCATCGCGCCCATTATGTCAACCAGTTGTTCGCTGATGATCGAGTTGATGGCATTATATGCGCCCGCGGCGGCTACGGTTCTATGAGGCTTTTGCCGCTGCTCGATTATCAGCTGATTGTTCAAAATCCAAAGATTTTCATCGGATTCAGCGACATTACGGTCCTTTTATCTGTTCTAACCGATCGATGCGGTTTGGTTACCTTTCATGGCCCCGTGGTGACGTCCCTTGCTAACGCACCGGATCAGACCCGCGGATCCCTGATCCGGGCCATTACCTCCGGCGACAGAATTGAGGTAAAGGCCAACGGCGGGTTGACCATCCATCCCGGTCGGAGCTCAGGCGTTGTCTGCGGCGGCAACCTGACAACGCTCTGCCATCTGGTCGGTACCCCCTGCGAACCGAAATTTGCCGGAAAAGTGTTATTCCTCGAAGATCGGGCTGAAGCACCATACCGGATCGACCGGATGCTGACGCATATGAAACTTGCCGGGTGTTTTGAAAATCTGGCCGGAATTGTACTGGGTTCATTTGAAGAATGCGGCCCGCTGGACGACGTTTGCAATATTGCAGCGGAATGCTTCCGTGATGAATCGTTTCCGATATTTGCCGGGCTCGAGGTCGGCCACGCTGAGATTAACCTGACGCTTCCATTTGGCATTGAGGCGACGCTGGATGCCGCCAATCATGTGCTCTCTTATCATCACGCGGCAACTGTGGACATCTGACATCTGTCTTCTGTTATCTGTTATCTGTCGTCTGTCATCTGTCATCTTTTTTCATACACGTATCATTTTTTTGATGATTATTTTTTCTTGTAATGGTATGATATCTTTGATAGTAATTTATTGATTTTTATCTATTATATTTTAAATTGGTTCTGCTCTTAAACGGCCTTTAATTCTTTTCCTAACTGTTGAAAGATTAACTTCCGGCGAACCAAGCATACGTCACCACTGTATTAACACGGATCCCAGCAATAAAATCAGCCGAGTAAGCGTAACGATCATCACTATCGCCAATGCTGGAGATAAGATAAATCACTATACAAAATTGCACAGGAATGTGCGCGAACACGAGGGATTATGAATCTTTTTTTAGACGGAATTTTGGGTGTATTTTCCAATGATCTGGCCATCGATTTGGGCACGGCCAACACGCTGGTGTATGTAAAGGGCAAGGGCATCGTTCTGGGTGAACCCTCTGTTGTTGCGGTTAGCACCGGCAACCGATCGAAAAACCGGGTGCTGGCGGTTGGTCTGGAAGCAAAGAACATGCTGGGCAAAACTCCCGGAAATATTCTGGCGATTCGTCCCATGCGCGATGGCGTTATCGCCGATTTTGAAGTAACCGAAGCTATGCTCAGGCATTTTATTCACAAGGTTCATAATCGCCGCACATTTGTCAGACCCAGAATTATTGTCGCTGTCCCTTCGGGCATTACACAGGTTGAAAAGCGGGCTGTTCGCGAGTCGGCTGAATCGGCCGGCGCCCGGGAGGTCTTCCTAATTGAAGAACCAATGGCAGCCGCCATCGGCGCCGGTTTGCCGATTACCGAGCCAACCTGCAACATGGTTGTGGATATCGGCGGCGGCACGACCGAGGTAGCCGTCATCTCATTGAAAGGCATTGTCTATAGCCGGTCCGTGCGGGTCGCCGGGGACAAAATGGATTCCGCGATTATTCAATACATCAAACGCAAGTACAATTTGCTGATCGGTGAGCGCACGGCCGAGGTGATTAAAACCACTATCGGCAATGCTTATCCGGATCCGCAGAATCTCGAGACCATTGAAGTTAAGGGCCGTGATCTGGCATCCGGTATTCCCAAAATACTGTCCATCGATTCGGAGGAAATTCGAATCGCCATATCCGAACAGATCGATGCGATTGTTGAAACTGTTAAAATCGCTCTGGAACAGACCCCTCCCGAGTTGTCCGCCGATATTGTGGACCGCGGAATCATCCTGACCGGCGGCGGGGCACTGCTTAAAAATCTGGACCGGCTGATTCGAGAGGAGACCAGCCTTCCGATCACGGTCACCGAAGATCCCCTATCGACAGTAGCCCTGGGCTCGGGTAAAGCGCTCGATAATCTCGATATCTTGAGAGAAGTCGTTATTACCTAAATAGTCATATTTATGTTCTCCAAAAAAATGGTGCTAATTGTCGGCATTATCGTGTTGATTGCCGTCAACGTAATTGTCCTTTCCGTTAATAGTCGACGCTATACGACATTTGGTCTCGAGCGAATCGCAATATCATTCATTTCCCCCTTTCAGGAACTCGTTACCCGATCCATCCGGTTTACCAAAGACATCTGGTATCATTATTTTGCTCTGGTTTCCATCGCCCGGGAAAATGCGGTTCTAAAACGCCAGCTCAACGTGGCATCTGAAAAGAACAATCTGTGGAAGGAAACCGATCTGGCCAATTCCCGCCTGCGGACGTTGCTGGATTTCCAAAAAAGCATCACCGAGTTGGTCGTGGCGGCCGAGGTCATCGGCAAAGATCCATCAGCCTGGTTCAAAACCGTCATCATCGATAAAGGCCAAGCCGACGGTCTGACCAGAGGGTTGCCGGTTGTCATGCCCCAGGGGATCGCCGGTCAGGTGATTGAGGTTTCCAACCATTATTCCAAAGTGATGTTGATTACGGATCGTAACAGTGCCGTGGATGCCTTGGTACAGCGGACCCGGGCTCGTGGTGTGGTTAAAGGCGAATCCGCGGAGCAGTTGCGGCTGGCCTATGTTCTGCGCAAAAAAGATGTGCAGGTCGGCGACGTGGTGGTGTCATCAGGCCTTGATGGCATATATCCCAAGGGCCTGCGAATCGGCGTGGTGGCACAAGTGATCGAACATGAGGCCGATATTTTTCATGAAGTGGTTATTGCGCCTTTTGTGGATTTTGAAAAACTCGAAGAAGTCCTGGTTGTTCTTGATGTTCAAAAGCAGAATTTCGTGAGCCGCAAATGAGCTACTTTTTCAATATCAGCGCCAGCCTTTTTCTGATTATCCTTCAAACCACGGTAATGCCGTATTTGCCTTTGATGGACAGTTTCTATGATCCCCTGATTCCATTCATCGTATTTTTAGGTCTATCCCGTCCGATTCGCGAAAGTCTGCCGTTTGTTTTTTTTCCGGGATTCATTATGGATAATCTCTCCGGCAGCCCGTTCGGTTTGTATCTGACAGCTTATATATGGGTTTTTATCGGAGTTAAAGGTATAACCAGATTGGTACAGGTGGGCAACCGCCTCTTTGTTATCATGCTGATAGTCGCCAGCGGTGTGCTGGTGGAAAATCTTATTTTTCTGGGGACGCTGACGGTGCTGGGGCCGGAACGTCAGCTGGGGAGCAATACCGTCCGGATCGTCACAATTCAAGTCTTGTGGGCAGTCTGGACCGGACCCGTTTTTCTCATGATCTTTAAAAAACTGCAGGGTCGCCTGGATGCGGGATTCAGGGCAATCTACGCCCGCAAAGGCGACAGCTAAAAATTGAATATTGACGATTGAAGATTGAATAATAGAGGTATTCTATCGATCTAAAAATACGCCTGAGCCCCACCAACAGCAGTAAATAGCGCAAAGTCTTCGCATTTGAGCTCACTATAAAGTTGGATGAAAAGTTTTTGCGATCCATAGAAATAAAATGATAGAATTCCTTAATTATTCATTTGACAATTTTCAATAGTCATTTCAACGATAGTCATTTCAAAGATGTCTGAAAAATATTTGAAAACCGCTGATGCCGATTGGTATCGTCAACGCCTCACCGGCGCCATGATAATTGTCGTAGCAGCCTTTTCCGTACTATTTCTAAGGCTGGTCTTCCTGCAGGTCATTCGGGGCGGTGAATATCATCTCCTGTCACTCAATAACCGAATCAGACTTCAAAGTATCGATCCGCCCCGCGGTTTGATTTACGACCGCAACGGTGACGTGCTGGTGGAGAATCGGCCGTCATTTGACGTGACCATAACTCTGAAAGATG
>JASJCE010000255.1 GCA_030066155.1 Desulfobacterales bacterium
TATTTGCTGGTGGACCCCTTCATCAAAGCGACCTATGCCCTGAGATGTTTCTACGGTTCGGCCCTGCAATCCGGCGATGATCTCAAATCCGAACTCGAGCAGATGCGGATCAGCAGGAAAAATTTAGCGGCCGGACTGCTCCTGATATTTGTCTGCCTGATGCCGCTGACGTCACTTGCCAAATCCCAGAAGGTTGTTTCAGCGGCAGATCTTGACCATTCGATCGAGGAGACCATGAGCCGAAGAGAGTTTGCCTGGCGCCTACCCCGGGAAACTGTACAGGCTGAAGCGGAAAAGAATAAAGGCCCCATTGCGGCGGCGGTTGATTGGCTGATCGACGCGCTTGGCCGCGGTCTTAAAAAGATCGGCAGCTGGATAAAGAAATTTATCGAATGGCTCGAGGACTTGATGCCCAAGCCGGCCGGCAAAACCAAGACCGCCAGCGGGAACTGGATTACGCCGGTTCGAGCGATCCTGCTTATTTTGCTGGTTTTACTTCTGGCGATTCTGGCATACATCTTCGTGCGGATCTGGCAGCGACGCCGTCCGGGGCCCATTGAAGCAATTGGTGCCGTGACGGCTCCGACACCTGATTTGACGGATGAAAGCATCAAGGCCGATGACCTTTCCGCCAATCGATGGCTGGTCATGGCCGGAGAGCTTGCCGAAAAGGGTGATTTGCGTCTGGCCATGCGGGCCCTTTATCTAGGAACACTGGCACACTTAGCTGAACGCGAAATGATTACCATCGAGCTATACAAATCCAACCGCGAATATGAGCGGGAATTAACGCGACGGGCCCATGAACGGAGTGAAATGCTGAATATGTTTTCCAACAGCCTCAATTTTTTTGAGCGGGTCTGGTATGGCATGTACCGTGTCGCGCGAGCCGATTTCGACGCATTTGCGGCGAGTCACCGGAAAATAATGGCCTATGCCGAGAAATAGCACCATAAAAAATGCGACCCTGGTTCTGTTGGTGACAGCGCTGGTGCTGGGGGTGATTCAGTTATTTCTGCTGCGCTTTCAAACCGGGGATATTTATCCGGCATATTCTTCCCTGCGCAGTGATCCCCTCGGAACGCGGGCATTTTATGAGAGTCTGGGCACATTCGATCATATTGATCGCCGGCGCAACTATCAACCGCTGGATTTGCTGAAACCGGATGCGAACGCGGTTTTATTTTACTTGGGAGCGGAGATACCGCAACACGACGCGATACCCAGGAAGATGAGCCAAACTCTTGATGGACTGACGACATCGGGCGGTCGGCTGGTAATTACCTATTTGCCGGTTTACAAAAAAAGTGAAACCATGTCGAATTCCGATGATGAGGATTCCAGTTCCGATTCGTCAAACGCCGATTCCGGCGACAACCCCCGAAATAAGCGTTCCGATGCACAGTCGGATACGGAAACCAAACCGCAGACCGGTTTGGATGATTCCCCAAAACCACCTGGCGCTCCGGAGGAATCCGAACACGACGTCGTTTCAATCCGGGAGCACTGGGGATTTGATTTTGGATATACGGCTATTCCGGAGGCGAGCCAAGTGGATAAAAAACAGCCGGTATTTAAGGCTTATGCCGGACTGCCGGATCTTCCGGCAGCCGTATCCTGGCACACCAATCTTTATTTTGAGCCCTTGGATAACAGCTGGCGGACGATTTATGCTGTTGACGGGAAACCGGTGGTAATTGAAAGAAAGATGGGGCAGGGATCAATCGTCTTGTGCTCGGACTCCTTCTTTATCAGCAATGAAGCCATGCGGGGGGAGCGACATCCGCAAATGCTGGTCTGGCTGATGGGCGGGCAGTCGACGGTGATTTTCGATGAATCCCATTTTGGCCTTTATAAGGTGCCGGGGGTTGCCGGTCTGTTGAGGCGTTATCAATTTCAGTGGTTTATTGGGGCATTGGCGGTGGTCGCACTGCTCTTCATCTGGAAAAACGGGGTCTATTTTGTCCCTCCGCCAGAGGAAGAGACCGTTGTCGACGCCCAAAATGTTTCCGAAAAGGACTACTCCCGGGGTCTCGTGGCTTTATTGCGGCGAAATGTCGGTCGCAAAGAGATCCTGCAGGTTTGCGGCCGGGAATGGGAGCGAACTTTTAAGAACGATCAACGCATCGATCCGGATGCAATCGCCCAGATGAATCACATTTTGAAGTCGGCCCAGGCGGATTCCAAAAAAAAATCCGATCCGGTCTCCGGTTATCAGCAGATCAGCCGGACGTTTAAGCGATTGGGCACATACTCTAGCAGAGGATAAGGATTATGAGTGACAAGACAGAGCTATTGAAGAAGGCATTGATTCGCACCAAACAGGAAGTCGCCAAGGTTATCATCGGCCAGGAACATGTTGTCGATCAGGCGCTCATAGCAATTTTTTCGGGCAACCATGCATTGATTGAGGGTGTGCCCGGAGTGGCCAAAACCCTGCTCGTTCGGACCCTGGCGCATGTGATGCGCTGCGAATTTGCCAGAATCCAGTTCACACCCGATCTGATGCCCACCGATATCACCGGGACGCATGTGTTTAATCTGCAAAAAGATGTGTTCTCCCTGGTCAAAGGACCGGTATTTACAACTTTCCTGTTGGCAGATGAGATCAACCGGGCGCCTGCCAAGACGCAATCGGCCCTGCTGCAGGCGATGCAGGAGAGAACCGTCACGATTGACCGTAAAACCCATGAATTATCGCCGAATTTCACCGTTTTTGCTACCCAGAACCCCATCGAATACGAGGGCACCTATCCGCTGCCGGAAGCACAGAAGGATCGATTCATGCTGAAAATTAGCATGGACCACCCTGGCCGGGATGAAGAGTTGAGCCTGGCTAAACGAATGCTGGGCAAAGAATCCCCGGAAAATGTCCTGGTCAGCGGTCATGTCAAACCGGTCATTACGCCTGAAATTTTGACCAAGCTTAGAGAGTCGCTGGAGAGTATCCTCGTCAAAGAGGAACTCTCCGCTTATATCGTTGATATTGTCCGCCAGACCCGTCAGCATCCGAGTATCATGGTGGGCGCCGGCCCCCGCGCCACCCAGGCCCTCATTTTAGCTGCCCGAACCCTGGCAGCCATTAACGGCAGGGATTATATAACGCCCGATGATATCAAAACCATGTCCCCGGCAGTGCTGGAACATCGACTCATCCTGCGGCCGGAATTCGAAATCGAAGGGTTGACCGTCAAGGAGGTCATCGGGGAGATTTTAAAGGGGATCGCGGTGCCGAGATGACCATCGTTCCCAGTACAAGGCTGATCTTTACAGCGGCTGTTGTTCTTTTGCCCGTCTCCGTTCTGGTGGCGCTGATGCCGAATACCACCGCGGCCGGCGTGGCTCTGGTGACCTTACTGGTGCTGCTTGCCGGAGCAGATGCGGTCTTCTCGCGAGCCCGACTGGACAGCGTGCAGGTAACCCTGCCGGAAGTTGTCAGGGTGTCGGCAGGGCGTGAGGGAGAGTTTACGCTGGAAATTGAAAACCCGCTCAACCGGCTTGAACGGTTGCGGCTCGGAATGTCATTTCCCCGCCAATTGCATACTCAGCAAACGGACGTTGTAACTGAATTGCCGGCCGATTCCGTTAAATCTCGGATCAATTGGCAGTTTAAAGCCCTGAAGCAGGGACTGTACCATCTGGATAACTGTTTTCTGGAGACGCCTTCGCGGTACGGTTTTTGGGCCTTGCGGCGGGTCCAGCCGATCCGGGCCGAATTCCGGGTCTATCCAGACCTATTGCGAGACCGTAAGAAGTTGACCGGATTGTTTCTCAACCGCGGAATGGGAATTCATGCCCAGCGTCAGATCGGCAAAGGAAAAGAATTTGAGCAGTTAAGGGAATACCTTCCCGGTGACAGCTATGAAGATATCCACTGGAAAGCAACTGCCAGGCGCGGGATGCCGATTACCAAAGTTTACCAGATCGAGCGCACTCAGCAGATTTACGTTATCATTGACGGCTCCCGACTGAGCGCCAGAAACTCGGAACCCCTGGGAACTGAACCGGCGGCGGAGGAAAAGGCCCCGGCAAATGACTATACGACAATAATGGAGCGCTTTACAACTGCCGCTCTGGTCATGGGACTCGCAGCGGATCGCCAGGGAGACGTATTTGGATTGCTGGCATTTGATGATCACGTGAGAAAGTTCGTGCGGGCCAAAAACGGCCGCGCGCACTACGATGTCTGCCGGGATGCCCTTTACGCCCTGCGGCCCAGACGGGTAACGCCGGATTACGAGGAGGTGTTTACCTTTATCGCCACTAAAATCCGGCGACGGGCCCTTTTGATATTTCTGACCAATTTGGATGATCCGGTGCTGGCCGAAAGCTTTACGTCCAACATCGATGTTATCAGCCGAAAGCATTTGATTCTGGTCAATTCATTAAGGCCAAGGGGAGCAGAGCCGCTATTTTCTGATCCGGCGGTGAAATCCGAGATTGACATCTATCAGAAATTGGCCGGACACATGTTATGGCGCCATTTGCGGGAAACTGAAAAATATCTGCAGCGCCACGGCATCAGTTTCTATCTCCTGCAAAACGAAAACCTCTGCATCGACCTGGTTACCCAGTATTTGTCGATTAAGCGGAGACAGGTGCTGTAAATGATCATCGACCTGCAAAAATTTATTGCTGAAGAACGGCCCTTTTGGAGCGAATTGGAAGGCGTGCTGGACAAGCTGGAGAAAAGACCGGAGTTCAGGTTGTCCCTTTCCCAGCTGGAGCGCTTTCATTACCTTTACCAGCGGGCTTCGGCGGATTTGGCTAAAATCAAGACCTTTTCGGCGGAGCCGTCCACCCGGGCCTACCTTGAAGCCATGGTCGCCCGGGCCTTCGGTGAAATTCACGAAACACGCCAAAAACCGCATCGCCTGGCGCCCGTGCACTGGTTTTTCACGACCTTTCCGCGAACCTTTCGACGACATATCAACGCGTTCTGGATCTGTCTGACGGCCATGCTGGTTGGCTCTTTATTCGGCGGGTTTGTGCTGGTTGCCGATCCCGGATCCAAACGGGTGATACTGCCGTTTGCCCACCTGCACGGAGATCCCTCGGATCGGGTCGCAGAAGAAGAGGCGGCAAAAGAGGACCGGCTCGAAGGCGCCAAATCATCCTTCTCCTCTTATCTAATGACCCATAATACCAAGGTTTCGATCTTTACCCTGGCATTGGGCATGACCTGGGGCATCGGGACACTGATCCTGCTTTTTTATAACGGCGTTATTCTCGGTGCCGTGGCACTGGATTACATTCTGGCGGAAGAAACCGCTTTTCTGCTGGGCTGGCTTCTGCCCCACGGAGCCGTGGAAATACCCGCAATCATTTTAGCCGGACAGGCCGGGTTGGTGCTGGCCGGGGCGCTCATCGGCTGGGGCAAACCGGTCTCGCTTAAAATGAGACTACGAGAGGTCAGCCCCGATCTGGTGACGCTGATTTTCGGGGTGGCCATCATGTTGACCTGGGCTGGCATCATCGAGGCTTTTTTTTCGCAATATCACGAGCCGGTTCTGCCCTATGCCGTCAAAATCGGATTTGGCATGCTGGAATTGCTAATGTTGATCCTATTTTTGTCAAGATCCGGGAGGAGGGCCAGGAAATGAATTTCCGGTCTAAAGTCAACACGTTAACGATCCGAACACCTGAAGGAATCGAGTTTTCCTTTTTGCTGGCCGGACCGATATCCCGATTTTTGGCATGGTCGGTTGATTTGCTGGCAATACTGGCTCTCGGCAAGCTGCTGAGTGTCTTTGTAGGCTTGATCGGGATCCTCAGCCGGGATCTGGCATCGGCTGCCAACATTATGGCCTATTTTTTGGTATCGATTGGCTACGGCATTATCCTGGAATGGTACTGGCAGGGACAAACTCTCGGCAAACGGCTGATGCGGTTGAGAGTGACCGATGTTCATGGCCTTCACCTTCAGTTCAGCCAGGTGGTGATACGCAATTTACTGCGATTTATTGACAGTATGCCGCTTGTCTTTTATATGGTCGGCGGCATCGCCTGCCTCGTCAATCGACGTTCCCAGCGATTGGGTGATTTTGCGGCGAACACGGTCGTGGTCTGGAGCCCTCCGGTCGATGAACCCGACCTGGATCAAATTTTAAAAGGCAAATACAATTCTTTCCGCAATTACCCGCATCTGGAGGCGCGTCTGAGGCAGCACGTTTCTCCGGGAGAAGCCCAGATCGCTTTGCAGGCCCTGTTGAGGCGGGATGAGTTCGACCCGCCGGCACGGGTTGAACTGTTTGAAAACATTGTCGCCCATTTCAAGGACATTATCACATTTCCGGCAGAAGCCACCGACGGCATATCTGATGAGCAGTACGTCCGCAATATCGTGGATGCCCTGTACCGTCCCAAAGCATCGCTGCTCCTGAACTTTTAACTCCCTCCATAAGCCACCGGCTCTGCTGGTAGTCGCAGATTTCTGCTTTACTTGTGATCGAAATCCTGAACCTCAGGATCTGGTTTTCAAATAACAAGTCTATGCCCTTAAAGAGCTTAATTTCAGGGCGGATTAATTAGCGGAAGCGCATGAAAATCTTGCTTTTCAACTGTATTTTAGATTAATCTGTGCAAGTCTTGCGGCCTTCGAAATGAGAATAAAACGATCGCATCATTCAGAATTATCCTAACATGAAACCTATTGTGGCCATCGTCGGTAGACCCAATGTGGGGAAATCCACCCTGTTTAATCGCATCACGCGGACCAAGGATGCTCTGGTGGATGATTTGCCGGGTGTCACCCGGGACCGCCATTACGGCGATGCCCGCTGGAATGACATCGGATTCACGCTGGTGGACACTGGCGGTCTGACTGAAGGTGACGATTTTGCTGAGGCCATCCGCTACCAGGTAAGTCAGGCCATTGCCGATGCAGATCTGATCATCCTGTTGCTGGATGGAAAAGAGGGCGTCTCCCCCTTCGATCAGGATGTAATCGACATCCTCCGAACGATCAAGAAGCCGATCTTCTACGCCGTCAACAAAATCGACGGCGCCGAGCAGGAGATCTTGCTGTCAGATTTTTATCAACTGGGAATTGATGAAATTTACCCGCTCTCGGCCGAGCACCGCTACGGTTTCAACGACCTGCTTGATGACGTCGCCGAACGCCTGGAAGGACTGGCCGCTGCGGCAACGGCGGAAAATGATGCGCATATGATACGGCTGGCGGTGGTCGGCCGACCGAATGTCGGCAAGTCATCCTTGATCAACTGTATTCTGGGTGAAAAGCGTTTGCTTGTCAGTGATATTCCGGGAACCACCCGCGACGCCATCGACACGGTCTGCAAACGAAATGGAAAGTCGTATCTGCTTGTGGATACAGCCGGGATCCGCCGTAAGGGCAAAGTTTCCCAAAAACTTGAAAAATTTTCCATTATCAAAGCCTTGCGCAGCCTTGATCGATGTGATGTGGCCTTGATTGTTCTGGACGCTGACGAGGGAATCACGGACCAGGATATCGCCATCGCTGGATATGCCTATGAACGGGGCTGTGGCTGCATTCTGCTGCTCAATAAATGGGACCTGGTGGTCAAGGACAGCCATACTATTAAAGAATATTACAGTCGGTTGCGGGAGCAGGCTAAGTTTCTGAGCTTTGCACCGGCCATGACCATATCCGCTTTGACCGGACAGCGGGTTACCAAAATTTTTAAACTGGTGGATGAGGTTTATGAACAATATCAACGGCGCATCGCGACCGGCCGCTTAAATCGGATCCTGGAGCAGGCCCTCGAAAAAAATGAGCCCTCATTGCACCGGGGCAGACGCATTAAATTTTTTTATGCGGTTCAAACGACGATCAAGCCGCCCACGATCGTCTGTTTTGTCAATTATCCCAATGCCGTGCACTTTTCATACAAACGGTATCTGATCAATCAACTGCGGGAAGCCACCGACCTGGACAAAACGCCAATCAGGCTCATTCTGCGGCAACGGGAAAGACGGAAGAAAAGATAAAAAAATATGGATATTTTCGATTATCACGCTCAAAAAGCGGCGGATATGGACCGTCCGCTGGCCGAACGGATGCGGCCGGCAGCTTTAGATGAATTTGTCGGGCAGTCGCATGTCGTCGGACCGGGGACCCTGCTGCGCGAAGCGATTGAGCAGGATCGGATTTTCTCGATGATTCTCTGGGGACCCCCGGGTTGCGGCAAAACGACCCTGGCCCGGATCATGGCTTCAGAAACGAAATCGCACTTCGTCCATTTTTCGGCCGTTTTGTCGGGGGTGAAGGAAATTCGTGCTGTGATGGCGGATGCTCAAAGCCAGCAAAAATTATATCGAAGGCGAACCATTCTATTTGTCGATGAAATCCATCGATTTAATAAAGCCCAGCAAGATGCTTTTCTGCATCATGTCGAAAGCGGTATGATCACTTTAATCGGTGCGACCACCGAAAATCCATCTTTTGAGGTCATTGCCCCCCTTCTATCGCGCTGCCGGGTTATTCGACTGGAAATGCTCGCTGCGGACGACATTGCCACCATCATCAAACGGGCGCTGCGGGATTCGGCCCGCGGTATCGGCAAATTGAATGTCACCCTTGAACCGGAGGCTCTGAAAATGCTGACGGGTCTTGCAGACGGCGATGCCCGGGTGGCATTGACTAGTCTTGAAATTGCCGCATCACTGGTTGCGAAATTAAGTGATGATTCCAGTAGAGCCGGTTTGCGGTCCATCTCAGCTAAGGATCTTGAAGCGGCCTTGCAAAAAAAGGCCCTTGTTTACGACAAATCGGGAGAAGAACACTACAACATTATATCTGCTTTTCACAAAAGCCTGAGGGGCAGTGATCCGGATGCTGCGCTATACTGGTTGGCGCGGATGCTTGCAGCCGGTGAGGATCCCCTTTACATCGTCCGGCGCATGGTGCGATTTGCGTCGGAAGATGTCGGCAATGCCGATCCCCGGGCACTGCAGCTGACGCTCAATGCCATGGAGGCATTCAAGTTTCTGGGACATCCCGAAGGTGAACTGGCGATTGCCCAGGTGGTCGTTTACCTGGCCACGGCCCCCAAGAGCAACAGTATTTATGCCGCATTCAGCAAAGTTCGGCAGATCGTGAAAAAAGCCGGTTCCTTGCCGGTGCCGCTGCATATCCGCAATGCCCCCACACGCCTGATGAAAGAAATGGGCTATGGCAGCGGCTACAAGTACGCGCATCATTATGAGGATGCAATTGTGGATCAGGACTACCTGCCTGAAGAGCTCCGGGATAAGGTGTTTTACACGCCCAGCGGACGTGGCTATGAAAAAATCATTCAAGAGCGCTTAGATCATTGGAACCGCCTGAAGCGAGATCTTGCGGGCAAGAAAAAGGATCGGGAATCCGATTGACAGGGCTCTGTAATTCAAACACGTAATTGTCTGAATTCACATAAATAGCGTGTTTAACTAACACCATGTAAATTCCAAGCACCAAAAACCAAATCCCTGGCCCAGACCGAATTAACACTTACCATATTTATTGCCTCCCATCTCTAAGCACGAAACGGATGTGGGATACACCAATCAAGTCGCGCTCTCCGAGGCGTAGGCTACGAGCCGGAGGCCAGGGCGGGCTCAAACAAATCCCAATGATTCAAATTCAACATTCCAAACAAATGACTCACATACAGTGGTGCCCATCGGCATCAAGACCGGCAAAACAGGGTATAGGAACGAATGCGATAAAAATATTGTGATAGTTTTGGTCATTGAATATTGAAATTTGTGATTTATTTGTAATTTGGTGCTTGAGATTTGGAATTTTATTTTATGAAACAATAA
>JASJCE010000256.1 GCA_030066155.1 Desulfobacterales bacterium
ACTGATGAACGTCCAACATCGAACGTCCAACGTCCAACGTCGAATATTGTATTCTATCGATTTAAAAAAGGAGCAACATGCAGTGCCTGTGTTGCGCCAGCGGATACACCGTTGCGAATTTGACCCGACTGCCATTTGACAAGCTCGGACACACGCACACCGAAGGCTTTAATTTGTTCATAAATTAAAATCGATAGAGCCTAGCGTCATCCACATTGGACGTTCGATGTTGGAAGTTGGACGTTGGACGTTTAATCTTTTGAAATTTAAGCTATACGAAGTTTCATAAGAGCTTCACATTCCGGGAACGCTCCGGATACATCGCGAGGAAGCCATGAATAAGAAAGTCGGCATTAAATTTAAACCAACCGGCAAGGTATATGATTTTGATTGCGGCGCCTTCGTTCTGAACATCGGGGATGAAGTCATCGTGGAAACCGAACAGGGACTGGGGTTTGGCGCGGTTAAGGTCGCCCCCGTGGAATATGAAATCAAATCATCCGATCGTCCTCTCAAAAAAATTCACCGACTGGCCAATGAAAAAGATATCCGACGGCGTTATAAAAATCTCGCGGATGAAAAAAAAGCCCACACCTATTGCATCAAATGCATCAAGGAATTAGGGCTGAAGATGAATTTATTCTCGGTTGAAAAATCATTCGATGGCAATAAGTACACGTTTTTCTTTACATCCGACGGCCGTGTTGATTTCCGGCAGCTCGTCAAAATGCTGGTCAAACATCTGAGTGCCAGAATTGAGATGCGGCAGGTGGGAATTCGTAATCAGGCCAAAATGTGTGGCGGAATTGGCCGGTGTGGACGAGAGCTATGTTGCGCCGCTTTTCTCGATAAGTTCGAACCGGTATCCATCCGTATGGCCAAGGAACAGAGCCTGTCATTGAATCCGACAAAAATTTCGGGTCAATGCGGTCGACTGATGTGCTGTTTGACATATGAATATGCAACCTATCAGGCCCTGAAAAAGAAACTGCCCAAAATTGGAAAAAACGTTGTCACCGCCAGCGGCAAAGGCAAGGTGATACGGCACAATGCAATTTGCAATCGGATTACCGTTCGACTTGAAGGCGGAATGGAAATTGAAACTTCCGTTAACCAGCTCAAAAAGGACTAACGCATGACCAGGCCTTTCTACGTCACCACGCCGATCTATTATGTCAATGCGCGCCCGCACCTGGGGCACGCCTATACGACCATTGTCGCCGATGTTGCCACTCGTTTTCATGCCATGCTGGGCGAAAATGTCTTTTTTCTGACCGGAACGGATGAGCATGGTGACAAGGTCGTCCGGGCCGCCAAAAAAGAAAACATGACGCCCAGGGTCTATGTGGACACGATCAGCCGGCTGTTTCGTGATCTGTGGCCCGAATTGGGCGTCAACAACAGCGCTTTTATCCGCACAACGGACCCCGATCATATGGCCGTGGTCGAGCAGGTGCTGCAAAAAATATACGATGCCGGCGATATCTATTTCGCCGAATACGAAGGGCAGTACTGTTTTGGCTGCGAACGTTTTTATACGGATCGCGAACTGGTGGACGGCAAATGTCCCGACCACGAGACTGAACCCGAAACCATCAAGGAATCCAATTATTTCTTCAAGATGAGCCGCTACCAGGATTGGCTGATCGAACACATTCGCAGCAATCCGGATTTTATTCGCCCCGAGCGATATAAAAACGAGGCGTTGGCCTTCCTGAATGAACCCCTGGAAGATTTATGCATTTCCCGGCCAAAAGCCCGATTGAAATGGGGCATCACCCTGCCCTTTGATTCGAATTATGTCACCTACGTCTGGTTTGATGCCCTGCTGAACTATGTCTCCGCCCTGGGATATCCTGACGGTGAGCGGTATCAAACGTATTGGCCCGTCGTTCAGCACATCGTTGCCAAAGATATTCTCAAGCCCCATGGCATCTACTGGCCGATCATGCTCAAAGCCGCCGGCATTCCGATCTACCGGCATCTTAATGTTCACGGGTACTGGAATGTCGAACAGAGCAAGATGTCCAAAAGTCTCGGCAATGTTGTCGAACCGCTGGAATTGAAAAATATATACGGTCTGGATGCGTTTCGCTTTTTCCTGATACGCGATATGACATTCGGTTTGGATTCGAACTTCAGCGAAGCGGCCTTGATCCAGCGCATCAATTCGGATCTGGCCAATGATCTTGGCAATTTGTTTTCCCGGGTGCTGTCAATGGTTCATAAATACCGCCAGGGGATTGTTCCGGAAGTCGAGGCAGCCGTCGAAAAGGAGTGTGAGCTGGGTCTGGAAGCCGACGCCCGGGATGCGATCGCTGAATATGAGAAGCTGATGACATCCTTTCAATTCCATAACGCCCTGCGGGCGGTCTGGAAATTTATCAGCCGCATGAACAAATATGTGGACGTTACGGCACCCTGGGAACTGGCCAAAAAAAAGTCAAGCCGCAAACCGCTGGACGTTGTCCTTTACAATTTACTGGAAGGGCTCAGAATTATATCCGGACTGGTCTATCCGGTGATGCCGGACACGGCCGCAAAAATGCAAAAGCACCTGGGGCAGAACCCGAAATCTCTGTTCTACCTGATTGAGCATTTAAAGATCTGGAAAGCGTTAAAACCCGGCACTGAATTACCCAAGTCAATTGTATTGTTTCCGCGGGTGGAACCGGGTTCCAAAAAGACTGACACGGTAGCCAAAACGGAAACCTCAGGTTTACCGTCCGATTCGAAACCTGAAATTACGATTGAACAATTCAGTGCCGTTGATTTGAGAGTGGCGACCGTCGTTCAGGCGGAGGCGATCCCCAGGGCCAAAAAAGTTCTCAAGCTGGAAGTGGATTTAGGCCACAAAAGAATCGTTGTGGCCGGCATTGCGGAACAGTATACACCTGAAGAGCTAATCGGGAAACAGGTAATTGTGGTCGCCAATTTGAAACCGGCAAAACTCATGGGGATCGTATCCAACGGCATGCTCGTCGCCGCCGTGGACGAATCCGGTCCAACCCTGGCAACCCTTGACAAGCCGGTCAAAAATGGTACACCCTTGCGTTAAATCGACGAGCATGAATTAAGTTAGCATGGGCGGGAGCAGAGCAGATATTGTGGCGTGTTGAAAATCCCAAAATCACAAATGACAAAATACAAATAACAAACAAATCACAATGACCAAATTTCGAAATTCAAAACGGTTGCCATCCACAGCGTAGTTCCAGTATGATTAAGTAGAACCCTAACGCAAAGCTTTTCAGCCCCAGTTTAACAGCTTCATAGCCAGACAATCTATGTTTTGGTCATTAATTATTGGAATTTGAGATTTGTTTGTAATTTGATGCTTGAATTTTGTGATTTTTTTGGACCACGATTTATTATGTTGTTTATCTATGGTCGAGAAATTTATCAGCAATAGATTGCCACCCTGCCATGGGATCATCCCCGCCCGTTACCAGTCCAGCAGATTTCCCGGAAAACCGCTGGCGGATATTCTGGGACGCCCGATGATCTGGCATGTGTTTGAACAGGCCCGGCAATGCAAGGCACTGCTGTCGGTGGTGTTGGCCACCGATGATGAGCGGATTCGCTCTGCAGCTCAGAAATGGCATATACCGGTGGTCATGACCCGCTATGATCATCCCAGCGGTACGGACCGCGTGCTCGAGGCGGCTGAAACAATGGAACTGGAACCGGAGGCCGTGATTGTCAATATTCAAGGGGATGAACCGGCTTTGGAGCCGGCCATGCTGGATCAATTGATCAAACCGTTTCGTGAACCGCGGATTCAGGTAACGACCCTGGCTCGCAGAATCGATTCGCGGGAGGCCGAAAACCAAAATATAGTTAAAATCGTCTTCGCAACCGACCGGCGTGCACTATATTTCTCGCGTGCTGTCATTCCCTTTCGGCGGCAGACATCTTCGAGTTTTCTCTACGGTCACGTCGGCATTTATGCGTTTCGCATGCAAACCCTGAAACGCTTTGTCAGTTTGGACCAGAGCCCTCTGGAGGTCACAGAGGGGCTTGAGCAGCTGAGATTGATCGACAACCACATTCCAATCCATGTCGTTGAAACGGAACATCGCTCCCTCGGCGTAGACCGGCCGGAAGACATTGAAACCGTCAGTATGATTATCCAGAGAAGAAAGGCGGCCTCTGGCCCAAAAAACGGCCAGTCTGATCTATAAAAGAAACTGATGAACGTCCAATCCGCCTCGGCGGATCCAACTTCGAACAGAGTATTCTGTCATTTTAAAAAGATTGAGCGGAGCCTCCGGCTCGCAGGGGTTTTAGCGCCTACGCCTCAGAGAGCGATTTCCACAATTCGTCAATCTTCAATCGTCATTCGTCATTCCAGTTAAAAGGATTAGATCTCATGAATCAATTTATCAGTTCATCATTGCCACGAGTTGCCAGGCACGTCGGCGTTATTTTCCGGCATGCCCTCGAAAGGCTGACCGGCATCTTAACCGCGAGTGTCTATTTTGGTAAACATATCGACCGCTTACCCGTAGGATCGATTGTGTTTTTTCCTTATCGACCAACGGTATTGAATTGCGGTATCGCGGCACTGGTTTCCTTCAAATCCCGCAATCGCAACCAGGCAGAGCCGCAGACCGAATCGTTGGCGGAACTGGTCGACCGAATTCAAGAGCAGGTGATTGACAACTGCGAAGTAGACGATGAATCCGGTATCGCTGATCGATATCTCGGTGGCGCCAGCCGAATTGACCGATTGTGGCAATCGATACAGAAATTAAAGGGTGAAGATCGGTTTTTTGCCCTGTATACGAACTCCGCTGACCAGGAAAAGCTGGAAAACCTCGCCAAGCGGTTGGACCGCATGATCGATGGCGAGGTTCAGAAATTGTCCGAACACATGGGACGGATGGCACAGCAAACCGCGGAACTGGTTTCCGCCAGAATAGAAAAGCTCAAAGACGTCACCTGGTGTATTCACAATGAAATTTTAAAGAATATCGAGAAGATCAAAACGCTGAGTCGCGGCCTCGAACAGCCGCCGCAGTCCTCGGCTGTCGCTGTGTTTAAAAAAATCAATGCGGTCTTGAACAGTATCGATCGTCTGGAGGTCAGAGGACGCGATTCGGCCGGGATATCGCTTTTGTTCATCCTGGATGCACGCGAATTCAATAACTTTGAAAATGAATTGAAGCGCTTGAACATACACGGTCGCCTTGACGATCGCTGCAACCGGGAGCTTCTGGTGAATCGAAGCATCAGCATCCACCGGCGAGCCGATAAAGGCGGGGAGGACCAAGTTGCGGTGTCGATTGTCTATAAAGTCGCCAATGAAATCGGCCGACTGGGTGACAACATTTCATTTATCCGGCGGCAAATCAGCAATGATCCGATCCTCCAGGCCCTGGCCGCCTGTCCGACGGTCTTCAACACCATATCGGCCCACACCCGCTGGGCTTCAGTCGGCGCCATTACCGAAGCCAACTGTCACCCGGTCGACAATCAAACGGTCCTAAATTCGCCGGCCACCAGCGGTATCATCCATGCCTGTTTAAATGGCGATATCGACAATTTCCAGGACCTCAAATCCGAGTTCGAATCCGGAGACGACCGGATCCAGGCCGACATCACCACCGATACCAAAATTATTCCGCTGATCATACAACATTACATTCACCGGGGCCACTCCGTTGGCGAGGCGTTCCGACTGGCTGTCAATCGGTTTGAAGGATCACACGCCATTTCGATGCACACCGATCTGGATCCCGGCAAGCTCTATTTAGCCCAAAAAGGCAGCGGTCAAGCGCTTTTCGTCGGAATTGGCGACGATCATTATATGCCGACGTCCGAGGTCTACGGATTTGTTGAAGAAACCCAGCGTTACTTGAAATTAGACGGTGAAACGGTCGTCGATGGCCGGCGGGGCAAAACCCAGGGACAAATTTTTATTCTAAATCAGCAATCCCCCGGCGGGGTAGAGGGGATGACGGCCATTTACTATGATGGTACGCCCCTGGAGCTGAATGACCGCGATCTGAAGCACACCGAGATTACGTCCCGGGATATCGACCGGCAGGCCTATCCTCACTATTTTTTAAAAGAAATTTCGGAATCGCCGGATTCCATGGAAAAAACGCTGCAGAATCGCTGGAAAATATCAGAGGATGGGAATCACCACCACCGCATTGCGCTGGATGAGCGCGTTATTCCCCTATCTTTGCAAGATGCCCTGAAATTAAATCGCATCAAACGAATTTTTTTCATCGGCCAGGGCACAGCCGGCGTCGCCGCCCTGGCCTGTGCCAATATCCTGAGTTATTACATGGACAGCCCGGGCTACCAGATCAGCGCCTTGAAGGCATCTGAGTTCAGCGGGTTTCAACTGAAAGCTGGTGATGACGCAAGAAGCATGTCGGACACGCTGGTGATAGCGATCAGTCAATCCGGTACGACGACGGACACGAATCGGACGGTTGATATGGTCAAAGAAAGAGGAGCCCACACCCTGGCGATCGTCAACCGCAGAGATTCGGACATAACCTTCAAAGTTGACGGCGTTATGTACACCAGCAGTGGCCGGGACATCGAAATGTCCGTGGCATCGACCAAAGCCTTTTATTCCCAGATCGTTGCCGGCGCCATTCTGGGACTGTATATGGCGGCACTCAAAAATCGCCGCAATGCCGACTTTGTCTCGGAAGAGATTCAGCAATTGCTCAGGCTGCCGTCTGAGATGCGCAGGGTTCTGGCCTTGAGTGACGCCATCAGGGAGTCGGCTTCAAAATTGGCTGTGACCAAAACCTACTGGGCCGCCGTCGGCAGCGGACCGAACAAAGCCTCCGCCGATGAGATTCGCATTAAACTCAGCGAACTGTGTTACAAAACCATTTCATCGGATTACGTTGAAGATAAAAAACACATCGACTTATCTTCAGAGCCATTGATCATCGTATGTGCCGCCGGAACCCGCAACACCGTGATTGGGGATATTATAAAAGACACGGCCATATTCAAAGCGCATAAGGCCATCCCGATCGTTATTGCCGATGAGGGCGAGGACCGCTTTGCACCCTATGCCGAGACGGTCTTTCAGGTACCCCGGGTCAGCGAGCACCTTGCCCCGATCCTGAATACGCTGGTTGGCCATATCTGGGGCTATTACGCGGCCCTGTCGATTAACGAGGGTTCCCGATTTCTATTCGGTTTTCAGGAGGATATCAAACGAACGCTGGATGAGTACAGCGCCGGCGGGTTGGATGTATACGAAATTATTCTGGAGCCGACGTTCAGAGAAAAGGTTGCTAAATTTTATAATGAATTCAGAAGGCGGCGGGCAGGAGCTGAATTGCCCGTCACCATCGGACAAGATGTGACATCTGACCTGACACTGCTGCTCAAGTATCTATCCGGACGGCTTCCGGTGGCCGACTTTGATCTCGATTTCAACCAGAAGGGAACCGCTGTAAACATGATCAACACCCTGCTGGGTTGTCTGTCAGAAGCCATCGGCATAATGGCACGTCCGGTGGACGCGATTAAACATCAGGCCAAAACGGTTACGGTCGGAACCAGTCGCATTATGGACCGGGTTGAGGGAGTTCTTTTTGATGCCATGCGTGGGGAAAACTTTACCCTGTCTCAACTGACCAATATGAATATCATCGTTCTGAAAAACCTTCAAGGCGTCATCGATCAGATTACCGGTTCGACAATTTACCGCATAGAGGGCTTAAGCGTTCTGGGAGAGCCTTCCGAAGACACGACTATCGAAGTTATCAAGAAAACGGGTGGTGTTGCGGGCCTGGCCTCCCGGGTCGAAACCGACAACCGTCTAAAAGGAACCAAACGGATCATCGTCAGAAAGGGCAATGTCTACATCGGCAAAGGTCGCAGGGACGAGCGCAGCATAGTGGTCATTCCGATACTGTCGACGTCGGATAGCTCACCGAACCGGATTGAATACTTATTGCTGTTGCACATATCCTTCAAGACCGATATAAACCTCGATTTCAAAGTCAAAGCATTGGGCGGAAAATACGAACACATTAAAAATATTGTACAGGAAAACAGTCTCGCCTGGCAGGATCAGCACCTCGAAATGGTTGAAATCGGCGAACTCTTTGGGCGGTCAGCCGAAAAAATCAGCGAATACATCGTATCGCAATTGAACGGCAAAGGGCAATGAGTTATAGAAAAGTTGACTATTTCGTATATTTTGGTATAATGTGTAGACAATAGTGAAAATTCGATTGGTGACAAAAACGGAGTCCGATCATTCAAGGTTTTTGTCGAACCCGAGATAACCGCAGGCGTGCAATACGAAATCCCGACGCAGGGAGTCAAGGATGTGTTCCCCGCGCCGGGTTTTGTATTATTGATCACGCCAAGGAATAAAGAGAGCCGTTTAAAATGCTGAACACTCCCGCATCCACCGACAGTTCCATTGATCGCTTGAAGGAAATCTCGACCTGGGTGTCATCGGTCCAGGATCTCGATCAACTTCTTGAGCTCATCATTGAAACCGCCACCAAAATGATGGACGCCAAAGCCAGCTCGCTCCTGCTGCTGGATCACAAGACCCAAAAGCTCTATTTTAAGGTTGCCACCGGAGAAAAAAGTACCGATGTGAAACAATTCGAGATCGATCTGGGGCAAGGCATCGCCGGCTATGTTGCGGAGACCGGAGAACCGCTGTTGATTCCGGATGTGGCCGAAGATCCGCGCTGGTATAAGGAAATTAGTGAATCTATCGGTTTCAAAACCCAGTCCATCGCCTGCGTTCCAATGAAGATTAACGCTGAAATCATCGGTGTTGTAGAAATCATAGATAAAGCCGACGGCAGTGCCATCCAGGATGAAGACCTAAAAATCTTATCCGTATTTGCGGACCTGGCCGCCCAGGCAATCGGCAATGCCCGCAAGATCGAACATGACAAGAAAGAAATCCGGGATTTAAAGAAAGAACTGCAGGGCAAGTATGAAATTGTGGGCGAAAGCAAGGCATTGCGTAAGGTGCTATCCGATGCGATTAAAGTTGCCAATTCCAAATCAACGACCCTTATCCTCGGGGAAAGTGGCACCGGTAAGGAATTGCTGGCCCGCATGATTCATCGGGTCGGAGCACGCAAGGACGAACCGATGATCGTCCTCAATTGCGCCGCGTTGCCGGAGACCCTGCTCGAAGATGAATTGTTCGGTCATGAAAAGGGTGCCTACACCGGTGCTGCCAACCGTAAAATCGGCAAATTCGAGCTGGCCGACCGGGGGACTATTTTTCTGGATGAAATTGGTGAAATGAGCCCGAGTATGCAAACCAAATTGCTGCGCATCTTGCAGGAAGGGGTCTTTTATCGGGTCGGCGGCAATAAATCAATTCCCGTCGATGTACGCGTCATTTCAGCCACCAACCGCAATATTGAAGAAGATGTGGCAGAGGGGCGATTTCGGGAAGACCTCTACTACCGCATTAATGTCGTTCAGATGCAGATGCCGCCGCTGAGGGAACGCAGAGAAGATATCGCGCTGCTGGCCGAGCATTTTTTGGATATTTATAGGAAGGAAAGAGGAATATCCAATTTAACCATATCCAAAAAGGCCATGGACCTCATGACTCAGTATGACTGGCCTGGAAATGTTCGCGAAATGAAAAATGCCCTGGAACGGGCGGTTGTTATGGGCAACGGCAAGCAGATAATGCCCGAAGACCTGCCGACATTTGCCTGCCGGCCGCAATATCCCGGCCTCGAAGTGGGGCTATCGCTGAAAGACGCGATTGACTCCTTCAAAAAAGAATTTATCCTGCTAAATCTGAGAAACACCAATGGCAATCGGAGTCTGGCTGCCAAAAACATGCAAATTCAAAGAACCTACCTCTCAAGGCTGATTACCAAATACCAAATCAAAGAATGACAA
>JASJCE010000257.1 GCA_030066155.1 Desulfobacterales bacterium
CCCTCCATTTTATTCAGGATCCGGCAGTTTCCATTTGCTGGGGTACTCCATCCGACTCGATGACCCGGAATTAAACCATGCACTTTCCGAATTGCAGCAGGCCAGAAAAAATCGGAATCCGGCAATTATACAGCGGCTAAATGACCAGGGAGTCTCAATTGAATTGAATGAGGTCCAGCAAGTAGCGGCAAAGGGACAGTTGGGCAGGCCTCACATCGGTCAGGTATTGGTCAACAAAGGCGTAGTCAGTTCAATGAATGAGGCATTTGATCGATATCTCGGGACCAACGGTTCAGCCTATGTCGACAAATTTAGAATTGAGTGCCGCCATGCAATCGAACTTATATTGGGTGCCGGCGGAATTCCGGTTCTGGCCCATCCGGGACTATTGAATTTGAATTCGGATGATCAGTTTGATAAATTAATTGCCGGACTGAAAGAAATGGGGATTCAGGCAGTGGAAGCATTATATAGTGAACACTCTGCTGAGCAATCCCGTTTATTCACTAAACTGGCCCGACATCACAATCTAACGATTACCGGCGGGACAGATTTTCATGGTGCCATCCAACCCGAAATCGCGCTTGGAACGGGCAAGGGCAATCTTTTCGTTCCGTATGAGGTGTACGCAAACCTGATCCGGCGCTGATTGTTTTCAGCAGGTTCCATCATCGCCTGCCGAGTTAACGTGATCTTCAGGTAGACCAATGGACGCAAAAAACCCTCTCGGCATCGAAACCATATTAAAATACGAATTTATAGATAAAAATCTGCTAAAGGAAGCCCTGCGACACAGCTCATTCGTCAATGAACGCGGGGAAACCGGGCTGCGGGATAACGAGCGCCTTGAATTTTTGGGAGATGCCGTACTGAATCTGATTGTCGGTCATATCCTGATGCGACGCTATCCGGAGCTTAAAGAAGGCGACCTGTCCAGAAATCGTGCCAACCTTGTCAATGAAACCCAGCTGGCGAAGATGGCACGCTCTTTTGATCTGGGTTCTTACATCCAGCTCGGCAAAGGCGAGATTCAAACCCATGGACGGGAAAAAAATTCCATCCTGGCAGATACCCTCGAAGCGTTAATGGCATCCATCTACCTTGACGGCGGTTTCGATGCCGCCTACCGCATCATCGAAACCAATTTCCATCCGTTGATCGAGCATTTGCATACCACGGCCAATAACCATGATTACAAGAGCCAGCTGCAGGAAAGAGTTCAGGTTGATCATGGTTCGATGCCCGATTATAGCATTGTTCGGGAAGACGGCCCGGATCATGATAAAACCTTCTGGGTGGCGCTGAAAGTACTCGATATCGAAACGGAAGGCAGGGGAAAAAGCAAAAAGGCAGCCGAACAGGATGCCGCCAGAAAAGCGATTGAAATGTTAAAAAAGACGTCTTGATGCTGGATGCTCGATGACGGAAGGCTTGAAGGCCGGGATGCTTGGAAGCTGGGAGGCTAAAACCGATTGAGCGGAGCGAATTCCTCCATTCGTCATTCGACAATCGTCATTCGACATTCAAAGTTGCTGGGGACGCAATAGGGGACGTTCCCCGGATATACGGTTTATAAAATCGGATGGATTTGATACATGCTGGACATGCCTCGAAAAGCCCGCATAGACGCCCCTGGAGCGCTGCACCATATCATTGTGAGGGGGATTAATCGAAGAAAGATTTTTTTGGATGATACCGACCGTGATGATTTTCTGGATCGACTCGGCGATATCCTGTCCGACAGTGAGACTCCCTGTTTTGCATGGGCGCTTATGACAAATCACCTTCACTTATTATTGAGGACAGGCACCGCCCCCATCGCCACGGTAATGCGCAGGCTTTTGACCGGATATGCGGTGAGTTTCAACCGGCGTCATCGTCGCCACGGTCACTTGTTTCAGAATCGATACAAGTCCATTTTATGCCAGGAGGATCCGTACCTATTGGAACTGTGGAACTGGTGCGCTATATTCACTTGAATCCCTTGCGAGCCGGAATCGTTGAAGAATTAAAGGGCTTAAATACATTCCCTTACTGCGGACATTACGCCCTGATGGGAAAAACAGGGCCTGGCTTTCAAGAAGTCGATTATATACTGAATCTTTTTGGAGAGAAGGTTCTGGAAGCTCGCAGACTTTATCTGGAGTTTGTGAAGAAGGGGGTTGCGGCGGAACGCCGGCCCGATTTGACGGGAGGTGGGTTAGTGAGAAGCGCCGGAGGATGGTCCGCATTGAAAGCCATGCGCAACGGTGAGAGCAGAATGAAAGGCGATGAGCGCATCCTGGGCCAGGGGAATTCCGTCGAGACCGTATTAAAGGCTGCCCAGGAGAATTTGGATCGAAAGTCTCAAATCCTTGTTCTGGGGTACGACTTTGACTGGTTGGTGGGTCGAGTGCTCGGTCTATTTGGTCTTACTTTCAACGAGCTATTGACTGGCGGAAAGCAGCGAAAGATTGTACAGGCTCGGAGCGTGCTATGTTATTGGGGAACTCGAGAACTTGCGATGAGCGCAGTCTCGATATCGGAAAAACTAAACATCGCATCCTCCACGGCTAGCGAATCGGCCATGAGAGGAAGGCAAATAGTCGAGGATCAAGGATGGAAGCTTTTGGAAGAATGGCAATCCGAAAATCCGAGGAACGTCCCCTAATACCCCATATTGAAATTATCCCCAATATGCATGAGGCCGGGCGTTCAAAAAACTGGGTGTGCTCAACCCTTTAAAGGCAGCCTATGGGGATTACGCTGAAAATGAAGCACCAACCACAAATCGATTGCCACCATGGTCGCATTTAATCCATATAAAAAAACCACCGGAGAAAACTCCCGCCAAAAATGAGCGCAGATTCCGGAGATGTATCCAGTTAATATGATCACCAAAAAGATAGGGCTTTTGCCCTTCGCCACACGACACCGCCAACTTTTGGCAATCGCAAATGGCCAAGCGCTGCCAAAACATATCAACATAAAGGCTTCGAAAAATTCTACCCACATGAGTGTGCTCCTTTTTTATCTTCGTGCTGATAGTTCTCAGCGTATATCTTCTTTGCCTTTTCGATCAGAGGAAATAAGTGCTTGCCTCCTTGGCACAGACCGTCTAAAACGAGCATAAATCGGTTGCGCTCAAAAAACATCTCAAAGGCATTCACCACATCCCTGTCATCATATAAGCCGGTATTAAACGCTGCTGCGATCCGAACCGATCGACGGGGATCCCTCAACCCTTGCATAACGGCTTCTTTGGCATCGCGACATTCCATCAGACTGAGATTGATCAATGCCCATTGTCGGTGTGTCGGATCTTTTGCACAAAGGGCAATCTGGGAGAAGCGTCGGTTTGCTTCTTCCGGGTTGCCTTTCAACGTTTGGATCAATGCGTCCCTGACGTGGTGACTGTCGGTTTCGAGCGCCTCGCGACAAAGCACATCCAGGACCTTCGCATCATTGATGTACGGGCTGGAATGCCGAATTGCGTTGATTTTCAATTGGTCTTCCGAGACCTCGTTCAGCAAATTCAACAATTCACGTCTATCCATCTTAGACCTCTTCACAACTGAATGATTCGATTAAAGGAATAAACAATGTTTTTTTTGTCATCATCATATATGCGCTTAGAATATCACTTAGACAAGCATATCTGCACAATATTCAGCTCGCATCAACGATGCCACACCTATAATTTAAGTACCGATGATATTGAATATGAATATCAATTTACTAAAATATAGAAAATCCCAAAACTTCGGTATCTTCTGTAGAACCGGGCGTACGACTAATAATAACTTCTAGCCAATACCAAGTCTGTCGATTTGGATGAAAACTTGTAAATCCCGGCTTGCTGCATCCTCTCGCCGCGTATCCAGTCACTTCTGTTGGCGTAGCAAAAGGGGGATTATTAGAATCAACGGAGCATAATGTTTTACCGATATTAGAACCCAGAGCGGCTTTTTTCCAATGCGCTTGAATCCTATATTTATTGCCAGTTCCATCTGGGTCTTTACCGTAAAGCGTTAGACCATCCCATTGTTCATCTGGAAAAGTAACCGGCATAGAACATATAAGACGGCAACTTCCGCCATTTCCTTGATGGAAAACACCATGCCCACCGGTCCTGCAGGATGATTTTTTAATCGATGCTGCATCAGGCTGACACGCTGCCATAATGTTCCTGTAAAGGATTTCTTCAGCAGATACGCTAGTCTGTATACATAAGTATATTAGAGTAATTATGTATAATCTGAGTTTCATTTTTTATCTCCTTATTTATTCAGTTTGTTTACTTAATTTAGAAAGTTAAATGGTGTACTACTAGTAGTTATCGGTTACTAAAGTTGTATTGCAAAAAGGATGCGATGCTCGAGTGACGCGGAACATTGTCTACCTTTATGTCCATAAATCTCGACAATGTCCCTTAGTCACTTTGTCTAATGGATTTCTTGGATTTCCAACTGAATCAGATCGCCATCGGGAAATCGTATCAGAACCGTGTCATGAATCCCGTCATATTTCACATCCTCATATATTGCTGGAATGGGTGTAATAATCCGTGGCCACAGGCCCTGCAATGGTTTCAGTGACAGATCCAATATCAATTCGCGGGGATTTATTCCCTGTGGGCTGGCAACCGCGATTACAGCCTTATAGCCTGGCGTTGGCGCACTAACGACACCTTGCACATGCAGCGACTTCGGCCTTGGTGGTTGAAAGTCGACCCACGCGGACCATTGGCTGCTGTCAACCTGACATCCCGTCAATTTTTCTGCTGATATCGATATTTTATCTGCATCGTCAATGCTAACAATTGAATTACCAATCACCCGCCCACCCATCATTGCAAATGCAATGACCGAGGTCTTGCCTGAATCACCTCCTAACTTGACATTGCAAAATTGATGCTTTACAGGGGTGATCACGTGGAGACAAATTGGTAGATTTGTATAGCGAATGTGTAACAGGACCCCAACTGCTTCTCGGATTAACCGATAGTTGGGTGGTACACCAAATTCAGCTCGACCTGCCATAAAACAGCTATTGGGTGCTAACGTGACTGAATGCAATGTGTACTCTCTGTCTGGTTCTTGGTTCAAAGCAAGAGAAGGTTGAAAGAGTTCCATGTTAATATCCTCCTTTTAAATTGTTGACAGAATTAACGCTGTTGGCCCAACCCGGGATAGTTAGGACAGAACAAATTGAGCCGTTCCTGACAACATAGCTTGTCGGTAGGTCATTGACGGGCCAAGTCCAGGACCCGCGATGGGCGTGTGCGCGGTCGTCGACATTCCCGGAACCTCAATTTTTGTGCCCCGAGATGACGGCAGCAAGCTGACCACAGGGAGGATTAGCGTGAAGCTAACCGTCTTCAAATCAGGAACTTGTTCTAGAATGACTGTGACCAGCTGGCCAATTCGGGAATCTTCGAGTACTATATCTCTTCCTTGAAACTGTTTGCTTACGTAAGCATCCCGATAACTAAACAGCGGTTCGCCGCTGAGACTCGTTTTCGAGTATGTCACCTGAATTCCATTGCCGCTCAATTCGAACAGATTCGCAGTTTGTAGTTTTTCTGCCATTTTGACCATCCTTTGCTCGTTGCTAACGTTAGATGAAATTACAGTTTCATTTACTTAAGATGCACTATACATCTCGCGATTATCGGTAGTTGGATGTCTTCGAACGTTGTCGACTTTTTCTTACTATTTTTGACTTATCTACCGTGCTGACGAACTGTACGATCATTAAACTTCCAAATGGTTGACGTTAATGTAAATTACTCCGTCTAATTTGTCTACCTAGTGGATCTGTGCAAATTGCCTAATGACTGCACATCTAATATTTTGTTTTGACAGTGGGCAATTAAGAGGCTGTTGTTGATTAAAAACGAATAAAAGCTTGGGGTTTTGTAGGGGGGAAGATATGCTTTTTCGGGTTTTGTAACGCGGGTTTCGAAGTTATCGGATAAGTTCAAATACCCAAAATTTATACTTATTTGTTTCCGGCTTTTCCGGTTTTGGTATCTAGGAAAATTCTGAGTATAAGGGTAGGGTTAAGTAGAGTTGCGCAGCTTGATGCACAGATTGTGCACACGTATCCCTGAAGTAAAGTGAGAAAATCATGACAGGGGTCCCAAGCCCTTCAATATTGCAAGAGCCTGATCGAGGCTTTCGTATATTTTTTAGAAAATTAGCCAGCAATCGGTGCGGCGCAATGCATCCAGTTTTTTGATGAGAAGGGGAGCTGGATATGATCATGAACGCCTGTCATGTAGCATCCATGGTTTAAGCACAAGGTTTTAAACCTGCACCGATGGGCAACTGTGGCCTAAACCATCCCTCATATGACAAAGGCATGCGAATCTTAATGGCCAGTCAAGCACGTAATCTGGCGTTGGTCAGTTCGCTCATCCATCAAGAATTGCTAGCTTGCTCTTTCACCCACGACGGACTAGATACCGTTTAAGCATACGTTAAGCCACGGATCAGAGAACCTTGCCTTTAGGGTGACTGCTTAACCTCGATCAGCGAAAACTGTCATTGTGTGGGGAAGTTAGAACTATACTCCTGCTACGCTATGACGTCGAACTTATACTTTCCCTCGACGTTTCATACCTGCCCTCTGTTACCCAGGACGGTATGGGGGTCTTTGCCTGCCAAGGCTCAACGTGTTTGATTTTTCGAATGAATATGAGGCCCGGCAGGACGGAGAAAAATAACGCGAATCCTCCGATAAACCCCACAGCGGCGTAAGTATAATGGCTCCGGAGTCCCGGGAAGAATAACACCGTTAATAATACCGCTTCAGCCAGGTAGTAGGGGATGGTCCCCAGCGCAGGATTTGGACGATATCCTTGTCGATGGGGACGAATGTGAATGAAGATCGAGTCGGATAAACGACTACCTATCACAGCAGCCACACAGGCTATGGCAACCTCCGAAGATACTGAGCCATAAAAAGGGAGGTATTTTACAATCCCGGCAAACCCGACAAATGATAAAACAACCAATGGACCTAAAAAAAACATACCAAAACCTAGCTTGTCCGGAATCTGAAGGCCAACAATGGCACCAAGGTAGCGCCATTGGAATCCCTTTAATTCTTGAACGAAATGCACTAGGGTTAGCGCCAGGTTAAAAATCAAAACTATACTAAGAACAACTATATAAAGAATATTTGATTCCGTCGGAGAATTCAATAAATCAATAAATGACATTTGTTCCATTTTTTATTCCTCCTTCTATGATTCACACAACCTTGAATACACAATTGCATTATGCGGCTGAATTTGTTATGTAAAAATTTAAAATTACAGGTTCTATAGAAAAACCAAGTGGTTCGACTGCCATCAATCCCAAACCCCCTAAAATCCCTCCTCTTCAAGGCGAAAGTCTGCCAGTCGGAGTCCGCGGGGAGAGGGACGTTAGCTGATACCAACTTTGGCTTTCTGTGATCCGGGTCAGGATATTCTCCAAAAGTAGCGGTCAATTATCTGATAATTTTCTGGAAATATCGAAACTTGCTTGTCTGCATACCGGTTTCAGCTGGAATCTGATACCGTTTAGAGTTAAACTAAACACAGCATTAGATAATGTCTACACAATGAAGCTGTGCATAATTCATAACAGGTAATCAATGACCAAAAGAGGACACGGTGCATTCATTCGGTGATTTGCTAAAGGGTTTTCGTCGGCGCGAAGGCTTGACCCAGGAAACACTAGCCGACCAATTGGGCGTTCATCGCAACAGCATCAGCGATTGGGAACGTAACGCCTACCTGCCCCGCACACGGCAGATGGTTCTGGATTTATCCGAGGCTTTGGATCTTGGTCGGGAGGATACGAATCAAATGCTTTATGCTGCCGAATATCCCCTGGTGCCCGACACGCCGGAAAGTATTGATGCTTCTTTAGCTTTCCCGCACTTTGATCCAGTGGTGGAAGAAGAACCGGATGAAATCGAAAAAAGGGTCTTTGTGGCCCGTGAAGACGAGCTGGCGCAGCTCGACGATTTTCTTACAGACATTCTGAAAGACCGGCAGGGCCGTGTGGTTTTCGTCCAGGGTGAACCTGGTAGTGGTAAGACGGCTTTAGTGCAAGAATTCTCCTGGAGTGCTTTGGAAGCCAATTCTGAACTTATCGCTGCCGCCGGCAGCTGCAATGCTTATAGCGGAGTTGGGGATCCTTATCTACCATTTCGCGAGATTTTAAGATTGCTGACATACGATCGGACAACCCGCTGGGCAGCGGAATCGTTCATCCGCAAATTTGCCCACAACCGCTTGCTTAATTTGATTCCGGACGTCGTCCGGGCGCTTGTGGATACTGGTCCGGATCTTATAGAAACCTTTATCTCCGGCCCGGCACTGATTTCGCGTGCAAGTGCCTTGAAATCGGACGATCCTAATTGGTTAACCCCGCTGAAGACGCTTGTGACTCGTAAAACAAGCGTCCAATCTCCAGCAAACCTTCAGCAGCGGGCTCTCTTTGACCAATATGCCCATGTAATGCGAGCCTTATCACGCCGGAATCCTTTACTTTTGGTGCTAGATGATCTCCAATGGGCCGACACCGGCTCCATTAGCCTCCTCTTCCATTTAGGCAAACGGCTCAAGGACCGCCCGATTTTAATCATTGGTGCCTACCGACCAGCTGACCTGTTCTTAGGACGGGAGGGAAAACGACACCCTCTGGAGCCAGTCTTGAATGAGTTTCAACGTGATTTTGGACAAAACCGGATTGACCTAAAACAGACCATGGGCAGGCAGTTTGTCGAAGCGATTCTGGATACCGAGCCAAACCGGTTGGGAGCCGCGTTTCAATCGGCGCTATACGAGCACACACGCGGCCATGCATTGTTCACGATTGAGATGTTGCGCAGCATGCAACGGCGCGGGGACTTGGTTAAGGATGAAGCCGGCCGGTGGATTGAAGGACCAGATTTGGATTGGCAAACGCTGCCGGCACGAATCGACGGCGTTATTCGGGAACGCATCGAGCGTCTCCCAAAAGAACTACAGAACACGCTGAAGGCGGCAAGTGTAGAAGGCGAGGACTTCTTGGCGGAAGTAATCGCCCGGGTGCAGAATGTGGGTGAGTGGGCGATGGTAAAGCAATTAAGCGGCATTCTCGACAGGCAACATCGTCTGGTGAGCAGCCAGGCCAGTAGGCGACTGGGTGACCAGCGATTGTCCCGGTATCGATTCCGACACATTTTATTTCAGCACTATTTATACAGCAGCCTAGATATAGTGGAACAAGCTTTTTTGCATGAAATGGTGGGCAACACTTTGGAGCGGCTGTATGCGGGACAGACCGATGCGATTGCCGTTCAGCTGGCAAGGCACTTTCGAGCGGCGGAACTAGAAACTAAAGCAGTATTCTATCTAAGCCAGGCGGGAAAACGAGCGATGCGGCTTTCTGCAAACGAGGAGGCAGTGGCCCACTTCACCGAGGCAGTGACTCTGCTCAAATCCTGTCCTGAATCCGCTGAGCGAACTGAGCGGGAACTGGATCTACAGACCAGCTTAGGTCCGGCCCTGATCGCAATTAAGGGATATGCCGCTCCGGAAGTGGAAAAAGCCTATATCAGAGCCCGTGAATTATGCCTTCAGGTGGGCAAAACCTCTCAAATCTACCCGGTATTGGTAGGGTTGTGGCTACACTATTTTGTGCGAGCTGAATTACCAAAGGCTCTTGAGATCGGTCAACAACTTTTAGATTTGGCCCCGAGCGAAGAAAACCCGGCGGTTTTGCTGCAAGCTCACCGAACGCTTTGCTGCACGCTATGTTCCATGGGGGAATTTGAATCGAGCCTGAAACACTCTAATCAAGGCATTTCGCTTTATAGATCCCGGCACCAGCGTTTCAGTGATACCCTGGCTTATGTCCATGATCC
>JASJCE010000258.1 GCA_030066155.1 Desulfobacterales bacterium
TCGCGGTAAAGCGCTGCCAGAAGCCCGAGCAAAACTGCCAGCGGCACCGATATCACGGCGGCCGTGGATGCCAAAAAAATCGTGTTGGCAAAGCGCCAGCCCACCAGATCTGCCACCGGCCGTCCATTAGCAAGGGAATTGCCCAGATCTCCCTGCATTAAGTCGCCCAGCCAGGCAACATAGCGCTCATGCGGCGGGAGATCGAGTTTGAGCTCCCTCTGAAAGGCGGCCACTGTTTCCGGCAGTGCATTCTGCCCCAGGATAGCCGTTGCCAGATCGCCGGGAAGCGCCTCGATGCCAACGAAAATAAGAAGTGAGATGACAATCATGGTCAGCAGTCCCAATCCCAGACGTTTTGCCACCATTGAGAGTATGTCTTTCATTTTTTCCCCGATTTTATGGTAAGATCCCGGTGATAAGTAATGAATGACTGCCATTTACCAACAGCAGTGATTTACACCCGATGATACGGATTAGGCGAACCACCAGCGTTCGGCGTTGCGCATTCCATCCAGGGCCATGTGCGCTGAGATCGGTCCATGGGCCGTTTTCGCTGAGCTGGCTTCGACGATCTGGTTGAACATGGGAACCACCGTTCCGCTGTCATTTCTGCATATTTCCTGCATTTCCGCGTATATCTTGCGGCGCTTGTCCTCATCCAACTCGGCTCTTGCCATGACCAGCAGCTCGTTGAACCGTTTATTGCTCCAGAAGGTATCATTCCAGGGCGCCCCATCTGCATAGGCAACCGAGAACATCATGTCTTCAACGGGACGTCCGCCCCAGTAGCACATAACCCACTCTTTCTTGATCCAGACATTGCTCCAGTACCCGTCATCAGGCTCGCGCACAACATTGATGTTGATGCCGGCTTTTTTGGCCTGTTCTTTAATAAGCACGGCCGCGTCCACCGCACCGGCAAACGCGGCATCGGCCGCGTGCAGGTTAAAGGTATGGTCCAGCATGCCGGCCTTTTTCATATAGAACTTGGCCTTTTCCGGGTCATATTTTCTCTGATCCAGGTTTTTGGCATGATATTTATTAACCGGTGCAATGGGATGATCATTGCCGGGTTCGCCGAATCCGCGCAATATCTGTTTGACCAAAACTTCCCGGTCGATCGCCAGCTTTAGTGCCGTGCGTACATTGTTGTCATCGTAGGGTTTTCGGTTGACCAGCATGGGGATGGTGTAGTGGGCGGTTCCCGTGACCGCTGTGACGTTGATTCCCCGCATCCGCTTCATGAGATGCACGGTTTTCAATTCAACCCGATCCATGTAGTGGATCCGGCCGGTTTTCAAGGCATTCGTTCTGGCATTGGTATCCACGATCGACAGGGTTTCGATTTCATCAAAATGGGCCCGACCTTCTTTCCAGTAGTTGGGATTGCGTTTGGAGAAAGCTCTGACACCGGGCTCCCAGGCTTCCAAGATATATCCCCCGGTGCCAATGCCCTTTTCAAATTCCGGGCCGGCAGTTCCGGCCGGACAAATGGTTAAGTGATAGTCGCCCAGGATAAACGGAAAATCAGCACTGCCCCCGGAAAGCGTAAAAACGACTTCATTTTTTCCGTCAGCTTTAATATCGACAATATTCTTTAAATACCCTTTGGCAGCGGACTTGGATTCTTCACCCAGATGGTGGTTGATGGAAAAGACCACGTCTTCGGCGGTCAAGGTTTTGCCATTGTGAAATTCAACACCCTTGCGCAGCTTGAAGGTCCACTTTTTGGCGTCGGGGGTTGCGTCCCAGGACACGGCCAGCTCGGGGATGGCGTTAAAATTGTGATCAATTTCCACCAGACAGTTTCGGATCTGCCAGTTGACGTTCTGGTTCATGTTAGACGTGAGGGTTGCAGGGTTCATGGAATCCGTGGTTGACCCGCCGGTAATCCCAATGATAAAACGTCCGCCTTTTTTGGGGGACGCCGCTTTGGCCGTGCCGCTCAGCAAGGCGGGGGACACGGCGGTCATGAGTCCTAAAGCCGATACCCGGGCAATAAATTCACGGCGGGTAATCCTTCCCTCTGACAATAAATGTTGAAGCTTTTCCAGTTTCGGCATAGCTGCCCTCCTTTTGCTAAATTGGTTGGTGATCATCTCCAACTGTTCACGATAGATACTTCTCCAACATGGCTCTGTCGGCTAAAGGCGTTCTTCCAGGGTTGTTTCGTCGGCTCCTCTGGTATCGATCAGGTTTAGAATTTGGTTCATGGCCATGGCCAAAATTTGAAGGTGCTCCGGCTCCAGATCGGCCAGCTGGTTGACAAATCTTTTTTCAATCGGATCGGGAATGGTTTGACCCAGTTTTTGACCGGATGGCGTGAGGGTAATCAATGCCACCCGGCGATCCCCCTGTTTGCGGATCCGTTCAACCAATCCCTTTTTTTCCAAACGATCGATGATGCCGGTAATATTTGACGGGGTCACATACATCTGCCGGCTTAAATCCGCAGATGATAGGGCCCCTTTTTTAATCAGCAGCCGCAGCACCAGGCTCTGGGGGCCGGTTAAACCATACTGTTTGCTCATTTTCTGGGAATCCAGGTATTCAGCCCGCACCAATCGTCGGATGGACTCGACAATATCCTTAATAACGTCCTCGTTATTGGGAGCCATGGCATTCACCTCCAATCTTCAATGGAGAAATGGTGCTAAACAACATCTCCATATCTATTTAGATTTAGATAGTCAAGGTTTAAATTACTTATATTGAAATGATATATACTTAAATATTCTGTAGATCTAGTTTATAAATAGAAAGAGACACTTCAATTAAAGGGGGGCTGACCGTTGAAACCTTGTGTGAAACTGGAATGACGAATGACGATTGAAGATTGACGAATGGTGGAAATCGCTTCGCTCAATCTTTTTAAAAGGACAGAATTCATCTATTGGACGTTGGATGTTGGATGTTCGACCTGCCCGCAATGCCTTGAAAGATGTAGAGTTCAATTTTACTGGCTTAATTATATGCCAATCTCAAAGCCAACTTGAACTACAATGCATGGCAGGCGGGTGTTGGACGTTCATCAGTTTCTCTTTTGATCAGACTGGGCTTTTTTTTGGCCAGAGGCGGCGCTTATATGAATCTTCAATATATATGAAGTTATGTGGAATGGATTCGATTTTTATAAATATTATTTTGACAGGGTTTACCGTGCTTTATCAGGAATTTTTTCGCCTGCGGCGAGAGGCCTTTCGGCCGAAGGCCGCATTACCCCGACGATCCTGTTGATCCTGTCCAATTATTTTTTTTAAGATTAAGAATCCATTCCTCTTTTTCTTTCAAAAGCTAAAGTTTCTTACTTGATCAGACTGGACGCTTGCGGATGAGTACAGAGGAGATAAGGGTCCTGGCAGAAAATTGAAAGGAAATATAATTTAATTCAAATTGAAGCTTTCAAAATGAGGTGAAATTGATTTCGGTGATGGGCAAAGGCTTGCTATAGAAAAAACCCTGAGCAAATTTAAAACCGAGCCGATGACATGTTTCCTCCTCATTGGAGCATTCAATTCCCTCTGCAAGCGTGTCAATGCCAAGGTCGTGGGCGGCCTTGACAAAGGTTGAAATCATCTGATGTAACCGCTTCGGTGCGAGATGAATTTGATGGATCAAAGATGCGTCAAATTTAAGGTAATCCGGAGGGGCTTTAGCAAGCTCCAACAGACGGGTTTGTCCGACGCCGAAGTCATCGAACGCCAGGCCTATGTTTAGTTTTTCCAACCTGTTGCGAAATCTCGACATTTCATTCGTATCGGTGATAGCCTTTTCGTTAATTTCGACTATGATTCTGTTCGAGGGAGCAATTTTTTGAGTCATCCTTAGTGACTCCACGAGAACATCCAGCTGGCAGACTTCCTGTGGTGTGGTATTGACAAACAAAATAGGAAATCCTGGCAGGTTTTTGCCAATGTGAACTCCCTTTTCACGGAAAAGGGTACTTAGCTCAGCAGCATACCCTACGCACTGAGCTAATTCTAATAGATCAGAAGGGTTTGAAGGCAAAAATTTATCAAAAACCCTTCCAAGAATTTCATAACCCACTACTGCCTTATCCGAAAACCTTAAAATTGGTTGGAAATGTGGGATTACGTTTCCACTGTTTAGCAAGGCCCGCAGTTTAGGCTCCAAAGAGGCCAAGTCTTCCAAATTTTTAGAAAAATCGATGGGAATGGTTTCATCCCCCATCGATTTACTATCCGATTTGACATGACTTATACGGAACTTGTATTTCCCGATGGAAATAATATCACCCTGTTCGAGCAACTCTGCCTGTTTGATCTTCTTTTGGTTTAAGTAAGTGCCGTTTGTGCTTTCGAGATCGAGAATCCAGATATGCTCACCGCTCCTGCGAATCTCAAAATGCCTTCTGGAAATCCGCTTGTCGGTTAAATTAAGTTCACAGTCCTCATCGCGGCCGACACGAAAAGGATCTGTTTCGACGGCAACCATCCATTCCCTGTTTGCATCCGCTACCGCCTCTAAATACCATTGTTTATTTTCTTCTGTGTTCATACCGTTTGCTTTTTTGCTGCCACATCCTCATAACCGTCTAAACGGTTTAGGGGTGAGAAAATAGAAGCATCCTTTTAGACGCAATTTCAGCTGTCTTCAATCAAAGACAAATCTATCTGACGGATCCTCCGCTGCCTGCGCCCGCAGGCGGTCTGATTAATGAACCGCTCCCGGCCTTCAAAATCAGGAACGGCCGCTTATCTACTTAACTGTTTGCGCCGCTTTGGGTTCGTCTGGCTCGGAATCCCGCCGCAGATGCAATTGCGAGAGGTTGGCCCGCTTTGATGAGGATTTCCGTGCCGGCATCACTTTGATAAAAGACTTAAGATACGCCATCTGATGAATCATTGGCCGCAACATACGTCATGCGTTCCTGTGAAGTAAATTTATACGGTGGTGACATTTTTATGGCGGTCAATATTAATACAGATAGTCGTCAATTCAACAGCCTTTTTTGATGCATCGCGACCATATCCGGCAAAACCCTTTGCGGAATTGTTTTATGGAATCGGCCGGGTGTTGTTCAATGAACTTAATCAGAATGCGGATGAAGCGTTCAGGACGCTCCAATTGAGGGGTATGTCCCACCCTCGGCCAAAGAATAAACCGGCCGTTGGGTAGATTGGCGGCCGTCTGCTGCAATGCTTCAGCCGGAATCAGCTCATCGTTCTGGCCGCCGACAATCAGCACCGGCAAATCTAAATCAGCAAGTTCGGAGCGTACATCCCATTCCTGCAACGACTTCAGATGCCCGGCGGCAGCACCATGAGACATACGGATTGCATCATCGACCAGGGCTTCAAAGCGCACATCGTCGACCAAGGTCGGTGCCATTTGCTTTAGAACCCTGCGCAGCACTTTGCGGTCGATACCCAATACTCCCAACCAGCGATAAGCGCGTTCTACCGTGTTCGTGCCTCCCCAAAAAGCGTTGCCGGCACCTGTACTTTTGAGAACGGTCTGGCCCTCGGCAGGCGCAGGCGCCACCAACGTCAACGTTTTTAAATGCCTGGGGCGCGACAAGGCATACTCCATCGCGACACATCCGCCCAGCGAATGCCCAACAAGATGCAAACGCGGCAGCTCCAGTGCCCGGATAAAACGATCCAGGTCGTCGGCATGCTGGGCGATCGTGTAGCCATCGACTGGTCGGTCGCTATCGCCACATCCGCGCATATCCGGTGCATAGGCTCGGTATCCCCTTGATATCCCTTTTAATATCGGCTGCCACCATCGCCACGAGGCGAAATTTCCATGTACAAAGACCAGAACCGATTTCCCTTGTCCGCCGGTCTCATAGTGCATATCAAAATCGGATGTATTCACAAAAGGCATCGGTCATGCTCCGGTTTGATTTTAAGCTCGTCATTGTAAATCCTGTTGCCGAAGTTCTACGAAGTCTTCACAATTCGTTTGAAAAATTAATGAACCGTTGTACGATTTTGCAATATCCGCTTACTTTATGACCAACATTGGCACAGCGACATAGAAGAACTATATCGGCCTAAGTTTATTTTTGTTAAAAAAAAAGTTATGTTTTTTGAAAATTATGCAATAAGCTTTTAATTTTATGTGAAATATCTATGGGCATGAAATTGTGGACACTGAAAGTTATGATTTTCAAATCAAAAGTGACGGTCTCGTAAAAAGTCAAAATTGTCGAATATTGAACTTGTAACTTATTGATATTACTGAAAGCGAAAATTAACTTTTGCGATTTTTGCGCCTTTTTGCGGCTATATCAAAAGTCCGGATTGAAAAAATGACGGTCCCCAATCCTGATTTATCTTAACACCCCCCCTTTGCGATCAAAAAGTCCTATCTAAGATCCTGAGCAATCCCTAGGTAGATATCTATTCCATTTATTTTCAATAGGTTGTCCGGCTCTGGCAAGCAGCAGCGATTCAAGCCGTGACGATTATTGCAGCCCTACCTTGAAAGGGTCGTGTTTATGACCCTCACCCCAGGCACGATGATGCACGAAACAACTGTAAAACTATTCCTTTAGAAAAATCCGTGGGTGACGATATCACATACAGGGTTATTGCCATAAGGGCAGATAAGGATCGTGTAGGGCTGCATATCCACAAAATCCAATATCAAACCTAAATTCAAATTTTTTATCACAAACGGCCCGGTTGAATATGAACAGGGGCCTGAAGGACAGGCGAGGATTCCATTGGAATCAAGATGGAGTTCATGTCGGATTGAATCAAAAGAAATGTCATGGAAGAAGTATTCTTCTATAACCAATTAATAGCGCTAATTGCAGCAGGATGTTGTCTTCCTGGTTTTATGCTGCGGCGCGGGGCATGTGTTATGCCGCGCAAGAAAACCAACTCGAGACGTCGGGCTGCATGGATCGGTACCGTCATTGGGGCCCTTTTCCTGCTGCTGGCCGCAGAAGGAGTGTCGGCTGCGCCCTGTGACATAACCTCCAGCGCACCGTTAATCCGGCATGATCTGAGCGCCAGTCCGAGTACCAGCAACAGTTATTGCGAGTTGTGCGGCACCGGTTATATCACCGTCGTCATCTCCAATCCGTACGATGACGATACGGATATGACCGATATGACGCTGGTGGCGGATCTGCAAAATTCAGGGCTAACGTTTGACGACAGTGTTTTGCCGAGAGTCTGGGTCAACGGTGTCGACCAAGGGGCTGGTGCCGATCCCGGCCCCGGCCCTTATGGCTCAGTCCTTACCTGGACTTCGACCGATATAGGCGAGCTGGCCAACCTGGCATCCAATGGCGTACCATTGACCGCTTCCACACTTACCATCCGGTTTGCCGTCACCCGCGTGGGCGGTGCAACAACCCATGAGGGCTTGATATCTGCCGATCGCACCATTTCCACCAGTGTTGAATACACGGCCGTGGATACCAGCGGTGCGACCTCTGTCGCGTGCGGAGGGATGCCGCAAACGGAACCCACCGGTGATGTTACCCTTCCCCTGCGTGAGCCCAACCCAACCGTCACCAAATTGGGCCGCAATGTAGATGCCGGTCAGGGAGTGAGTGAATACTCGCAGGAGGTCTACGGTAACAATGACGACGATATCATCTGGCGGATTGAGGTGGACAATTCCGCCGGCACGGCTGATTTGCAAGACCTGAGGTTGGATGATGTGATGGATGTCGGCAGTCTCGGCATCACCGATCTTCGTTACATCTGTGACTCGGAAGTTGCTGCCACCGATGTCGCCGTGAGCAATGTCGTCGATTCCGACGCCTGTGATGTATTTCCCGCAGCACCCGGCGACCGGATTATGGACTACGATGTCGATCTGCCCTTTACCCCGGTCCCCGCACCGGCGGTGGACGTCCCCGCAGGGAGCTCTGCCTACCTCTATTTGGTCGGCAAGATCCCAAATGCGCCCAACGGCTCCTGCTCGTCCGATAGGGTCAACACGGTTTCTGACGTTCAATGGGGTTGTGATGCCCAATCGCCTGCCGGTGGCATCGATGAAACCAGCTTCTACGCCAGGCCGGGCTCGACCACGGCAACCCTGAACACTTTCTCCAGCGGAGAGCTGACCATCAGTGTCGACTACGACGGCGTCGGTGGCGCCCCCTATGCAGGCACCAAGGGTCGGGTGATTATTACCATTATCAACGATAGCGGTGGCACGGTTAGCGACCTGGTATTGACCAATGATCTTCCCCCGGAATATGTGGTCGATGCCACTTTTGAACCGACCATTACCGCAAGGGGCGCCTATGGTCCCTACAACGGGTTGACCAACGATATTGACTGGGACAACCGCAACGGCAATCCGCTGCTTAACAATATCCCCCAATTCACGTTGACCAGCTCTGCAGCCACCAATGATGGTCATGCAAATTTACTGCGCCACGGCGACCAGTTGGAAATCACGTTCGGCATCATCCTGGTGCGTTCCGCATCCTATGATCGGGTGGCCGATCTTGATGTGATTACTGAGGCTCCAGGCGCTACTACAGACGATACCGATCCCAATCATGCCTATTTTCTGGATAACCTGCCCAACACCGTCAGCGTTGACTTTAACGATTTCTGTACCGGTGGCCCCAATACCGACTCATACCTCAGCCGGCACACCCCGCGCCCCGAAGATCTGGACATCCAGACATACGGCCCCAGCGGCCCGGTGCTCGACTACATTCTCACCAACAACAACGATACGCCCCTCACCGTCCGTCTGACCAACAACGGTGGTCACAGGGCCGCGGACTACTACGTCTATATTGTTTTTGGCCGGACCATGGAGGTGGACCTGGCCAGTTTGCCGTCCGGATGCACAGATACTCCGACAGACATGCCGCCATTGATCGAGTGGCAGAATCCCCTGGGCTTTCCGGCCGAGGCCACCATCATTGAGTGTAAAGAATATGATCCCAGTGGTCCTGATTTGCCGGCAATTGCCCGCAATGGCGGATACCTTGACCTTGATTTTATTGTCAGAAAAAGCACCGTTCCGGAGGATATCGCCGCCGATGACCTCACCTTCCGTGCCGACGTGATCGGCGAAATCACCCTTACCAATCGCACACGGCTGACTTTTCCACCGATCGTGGCCCGGGGGGATGGCATCACCGACCGCGCTAACAACTACAGCATCGACGCCATCCGCGCGCGCGTGATGGGATTTAACTTAAACAAGTCGCAGGCCGGCAACTGCTCGGAAAACAACCCACCAAACGATGAGGTGCAGATCGGTGAAGAGTGCTCCTACCATATCCGGGCCGGCGGCTGGTTCGGCTTTCTGACACCGGGCTATACCCCGATCGAAGTGCGCAATATCCGGGTGGACGATGTGCTGCCCAATGGGCAGGGCTATGTGGACCGCTCCGCTTATAGCAATACCGGCCAGATTGATGTAAATCCCAACTTTCAACGTGCCGTTGCTCCGACGCCACCGACTCAATACGATATGGCGGAGGGAACGCTCTTTTGGACTTTTAATGAAACCTCCCCATACATCACCCAGAGGAATGAATGGTTTGAGGTGGACGTGCGCACCCGTCTGCTGAACGATCCCATCGACGCCAGCGCTGTGCCCAACCGGCACGCCGACTCCAGCAGAAACACCCTGACATCGAACTTTAATGTCGTATTTCTGGCTGATGACCCTGTTAATCGGTTTACCGTTCCCTATGGGCCCAGCATGAGCGTCTATCCGCCTGTGGCCGATCGCCGGGTCACAATCACCGTCACCGAACCCGAGATCACGGTGGTCAAAGAGGTCTGCAACGAATCGTTATCACCAACCGGGGGTGGCCCCGGGTGTACCCCCTGGGTCACGGCGGCCAATAACGGCGATGCCTTGAACACCTACATCTACCGCCTGACCGTCACCAATGAGGCC
>JASJCE010000259.1 GCA_030066155.1 Desulfobacterales bacterium
GCACCAATGAATTGAATCGCTGCGCTTATCTGTTGAACAATTTTAAACAATGGTTTGAACGCCAGGTGCTGGGATGTAGTTTGGAAAGATGGCATGCGGTTCAGACAAAGGCCGATTTATTTTCCTGGCTCGAGGAAAATGAAACGCACTTCAAGAGCGATCTCGGGTTTTTTATCCGCTTTGCAACCCAGGCCGGACTGCACCGCATCGGCAAAGGGTGCGGCAACTTCATCGGTTTCGGGATGCCGGGCCTTGAAGGGGAGACGCAAGAGCAGGACACGGCCGGGCAGATCCCCTTAACTGCAGGGGGGTTTTATGCGGGCAATCGCCTATTTCCTATGAATCAGGAAAATATAACCGAGGACGTGTCACACTCGTGGTTTGAAAGCAGCGGCATGAGCCAACATCCCTATCATGGACAGAGTTCACCGTACGCCACCGGTAGTGAAGACATAAGATATTCATGGGCCAAGGCACCTCGATACAAGGGAAAACCTGCCGAAACCGGTCCGTTGTCCGAAATGGTCATTTCCGCCAACCCCCTGTTTAACGATATTATGGAGGTCGATGGTCCGAGTGCATTTTTAAGGGAATTGGCCCGACTGGCCCGAGCGGCAACCATCATTCCGGCCGTTGAACGCTGCATCGAAAACACCATGTTGACGCCGGATCATTACTACAAAGATCACGGCAATATGGAAAACCAGCAGGGACATGGTTTGATTGAGGCTCCCCGCGGCGCACTGGGACACTGGGTTAACGTCAGAGACAACAAAATCTTATCCTACCAGATTATCACCCCGACTGCTTGGAATGCCTCCCCCCGTGATGCAGATGATGTCCGGGGCCCTTTGGAGGAGGCGCTGATCGAAATAAAGGTTAGAAATCCGGAAAACCCGGTGGAAGTTCATCATGTTGTCCGATCGTTCGATCCGTGCCTGGTGTGTACCGTGCATACGATTGACTTGAGGTGATCCTATGAGCAACCTGGCTGCTATATCAATAGAATCCAAAGAATTGGAATACGAACCTTATGAAGATCTGCTGCAGGATAACGCTCTTTTGCGGCAGGAAATTCGCGAAGCGCGCAAGGCGGCCGAGATCACCGCTGACCTGGTCGTCAAGCAGTTTGAAGAAACCGAAAGAGTCCTGCATCGCTTTCAGGTGGCCAACGCCCAGCGCAAAACCGTGCTGGACTCGGCCACCCAAATATCCATCATTGCCACCAATCAACAGGGGATCATCACTGTTTTCAACAAAGGCGCTGAAAACATGCTGGGTTACAAAGCTGAAGAGGTCATCGAACAGCAGAGCCCCCTGATTTTTCATCGGGAATCAGAACTGGAAATGCGCAGCCAGCTGATCAGCAAAAAATTGGAACGTCAGGTAGACAACATAGATTTGTTTTTTGCCTATGCGGCCGAAGAACCGCCTGAATATTACGAGTGGACCTATATTCATAAATGCGGCAGACCCATACCGGTCAGAATGTCCATCAATGCCTTGCGCGGGGTATATGGTTCTGTTGAAGGTTTCTTGTGCATCGCGCTTGACGTCAGTGAAAAAAAACGGTCGGAGAAAGCACTCATGGAAAGTGAGCGAAAATATCGCCTCCTCGTACGAAACCTGCCGAACATCGTTTACAAGGGCTACCTTGATGGGCAGATCGATTTTTTTGATGATAAAATTGAAACCCTGACCGGCTACAGTCCCCATGAATTTTCTTCGGGCAAGGTGAAATGGTTTGACCTTATCCACGAAGATGATCTTGACTATGCCAAGGATCTTTTCAACCGGGCCCTTGAAACCGATCAAATGTTTATTCGCGAGTACCGGCTCAGGTCCAAAAACGGGAACATTGTTTGGGTGGAAGAAGGCGGTCAGATCATATATGGCGAGGATGGCGAAGTCGAGTTTATCACCGGAGCGTTTCTGGACATCACGGAACGCAAATTGGCTGAAATGGCCCTGCTCGATTCGGAAAAGGACTATCGCTCGCTGTTCAACAGCGGGCCTAATCCCATATTTGTGCTGGACCATGATCGCTTTACCATTATCGACGCCAACCCCAGCGCCGAGGAAACTTATGGTTACAGTAAAACAGAGCTTGTGGGGCGACCATTCTCGGATCTTGGTCCCTCCGGTGATGAAAACTTCAATGAGAAATTGAAGTTAGGTGTCGAGAGATCCCAGGATCGCTTGAGCTCATGCGTGATCAGCCTGAAGGAACAGCATTTCAAGAAGGGTAATCAACCGTTTTACGTAAGGGTAATCGTATGTCCGACGCGGTATCATCAGCGACAGGCCGTCATCGTGGCTATCACGGATATCACTGAATTAGTTGAAAAAGACGCTCAGCTCATCCAGGCCAGCAAAATGTCGACTCTCGGGCAAATGTCTGCCGGTATGGCTCACGAACTAAACCAGCCGTTGAACGCCATCAAAATGGGCAGCGAGTACCTGCAGATGATGATGGAAAGGAGTCATCATGACCTGAAGCCGGAACTTCTCACTGTCGCCAGAAATGTTAGTGCCCAGGTCGACCGCGCATCGGCGATTATTAACCTGCTGCGTGAGTTCGGACATAAACCGGATTTCAAGAAAGAGCACGTTAACATCAATGGTGTGATCAAGGCGGCTTTAGGGATTATCGGGCATCAGCTTAAGCTCCACGACATTGACATCATTCTGGATCTTGATGATTCCATTCCCCCGATCCTGGCACAGAACAACCGAATTGAGCAGGTGTTCTTAAATTTGCTGGCCAACTCCGGCCATGCTATTCGCCAAAAACGTGAAACGACAGGCGAAAGCCTTACGGAACAGATCAGGATTTCCACGTTCAGCCAGCAGGATCATGTCGGCGTGACGGTATCCGATACGGGCATCGGCATTCCTGAGGAGATAAAAGAAAAAATCTTCGAACCTTTTTTCACAACGAAAGAAGTCGGCCAGGGAATGGGATTGGGCCTTTCGATACTCTACGGTATCGTAAAAGAATACGGTGGCCAGATCGATGTCGAAAGCGACCCCGGGAAAGGGACGACATTCAGGAACCTTTTCCCTATTGCGGGTTCCCTGGCTCCGGTTGAATAATGGATGCAAATTCTTAGATCTTCCTTGGTTCAAGTCAAATTGAGTTTCCTCGAATTGGCCTTTTTTCAAGCCTGATCATTGAGATCAAATCATGTTGTGCAGGAATTGAGTAACGATATTCCGACCATTTTGGTGAGAAGCGATATAAAATCGATCCGCCGGAGGCGGACCACAAATATTCATTCTTCAATATTCAATAATCATTTCCCCGATAAATCGGGATTAAGCTTCGCTAAAACCCGCTTCGCCGGCTTGGGCATTACTTGGCAATCGTAACCGGCTGTAATGTTTCTTGACACTCAAATCGCAAAATCTTATGTTCTCACTGTTAAAAGAAGGTCTGAATTCCTCGTTACGGAGTCTGATAAAAGCACGGTGTAATCAACATGAAATTCGGATTCACATTGTCGATTTCTCTGGTTTTGCTGCTGCTGACGGCCTGCGCGCAGTCGTCATCCACCCGGAGTTCGAGTGCGCCTCAACCGCAATCCAAAGAATCACCGAAATCCGCCGGACAGGAGTCTGCCGAAGCAGCCCAATCCGGGCAACAGGAATCCCAGCAGACGTCACAATCTTCCGGGCAGAGTTCGGCTGAAATTTCTGAGTCAGAGAGACGGGAGTCCGAGCGGACGCCTGAATCCGCCGGCGAGAAATCTGCTGAAACAGCCCAATCCGAAAAACAACAAGCCTCGTCCGAAACCAAGTCGGGCCAGGCTGCTGCCTCTGAAAGTGAAGTCGCCCAACCTCAAGCCTCACCTCCGCCCCCATCACCGATATCCGATACACAAAAAATTGAATCGGCTTCCGGAAAGGACCAAACTTCCGCGGAACCATCGGCTGATGCCAAACTGGCGGAAGCCAGGGACAATTTGCGAATAAGCCAGGAGACAGAGCGACGGATTGCCGGCGAATTAGAAGCGCTCAAAGCTTCCGGCAGCGCATCTGAAGAGGCTGTTAAAGATTATGAAACCTATTTGAAAAGTGTTGAAGCCATGACGGCTGAAAACCGTAAAATCGTGGAGCAAATGGAAGCTGCATATGCCCGGAACGCATCCACGGGGGAAATGGCGAATCAACCATCCGCCCGCGTCGGCGATGCCAATTCCGAGTTCGAAATACCGGAAGAAAATACCGTCGATCAGGTGGCAGCCCTGGATCGCCAGCTGGATTCCTCCCTAGCAAAATTCGACGGTATGCTGCTACAAGAAATGGACGAGATCCGCGCCGGTTCTTCGAAACGGTTGCGTGATCTGGCAGAAGAAGCGGCAGAAGCGGCCAAGCGGCTGAGAGAGCAGGGCTATGAAGCCGTAGCCGGCAGCTCGCAGCGTTCCGGAGAAAACCAGTCGGCGGAGAGAACCGCATCACAGACGGGATCGGAGGGGAAGCGCACCGGTAATGAAACCGCGGCCAGAGATGAATCGCGCAAAGGCGGTGAAGGCTCGTCCGGCAGAGATCAGCGCCGGGCCAGCTACGAAGACGACGATATCGTCGCCCGTCAGCTGCGGGAGGCCGCTGAAAAGGAAACCGATCCGGAGCTCAAAAAAAAGCTCTGGAAAGAATATGAAGAATACAAGAAAAGCCAATAATATTAAGGTTTCAATTGTTTTGAATTTTAGACATTGTAAATTATTTGGAATTTGATATTTGATGATTGGAGCTTAGACATTAATTCGAGAGTATCTAGCATGTTAAAATCCTCGTCTTTATTTGCGTTAACAGCAGTCCTGGTACTTATCGTTTCAAGCTGTGCGTCCTACCAGGCCCAGAAAGTCGGTCCGACACCGATGATGCGCGCTGAAAGTGAGATCCCCGAGGAGCAGCTGCTGGACGTGGGTATCCTCGTCTTTGAAAGCGATGAATTGACCGAGGAGCAGGCCGAAGAGCAGGGCACCAGCAATGAAATTCGTAAAGCGGAGGGCCATTTTCTCCCCTATCACCTCAAAAATTCATTGCAGCAAAGCGGCCAGTGGGGGGCGGTGCAGGTCATCCCGGCTGAAACCAACAGTGTTGACCTGTTGGTCAAGGGGCAAATTCTCGAGTCCAACGGTCTGTTTCTGGGACTAAGAATTGAGGTGCGGGATGCCACCGGCAAGAAGTGGTTCTCCCGAAACTACAAAGCTGAAGCAGCGGAGAGCTCTTATGGCGGGAATCGCATCGGAGAAAAGGATGCCTTCCAGGACATCTACAATGCGATCGCCAATGATATGGCCAGGTATAAAATGGCGCTCAAGCCCGAGCAGGTCGGCAGAATACGGACGACAGCCAAGCTGAAATTTGCCGAAGAGTTCGCTCCGGATGCATTCAAGGGGTATCTGGACAAAGACAACGGCAAAGAAATCGCCATCAACCGACTCCCGGCTGACAACGATCCCATGATGGATCGTCTGTTGAAGATCAGGGAACGGGAGTATATGTATGTCGATACGCTCAACGAACAATACGACGGATTTTACAATGATATGTGGCCGTCCTATGAAAACTGGCGTCAACTCAACATGACGGAGCGTAAAGCCATCAAGGAGATCAAAAAAAGAGCATTGACCCGTCAGATCGTCGGTGCGCTGCTGATCGCCGGGGCAATTGCCGCCGGCTCCGGCAATTCCGGCAACATGGTCGCCCTTCAAACCAGCATGGTACTGATCGGGGGACAGGTGGTCCTGGATGGTTTCAACATATCCAAGGAAGCTGAAATCCACGAGGCTGCTATCCAGGAACTCAGCGATTCCTTCGGCGGCGAAATGAAACCGGTGGTCATGGAATTCGAAGGAAACCAGTATGAGCTGACCGGCTCGGCTGAGGAACAGTTTCAGCAATGGCGCGAACTGCTGCGAAAAATATACTATGCTGAAACCGGATTCGACCCGGATCAACCGCCGGACGACGTTGATACCGACTCCGAACCGGAATAATCGGAATACGAATGCGGATAATATGTCAAAAAAAGATGCAGCCAACCAAACCCGCTCCGAAACCATCACGCCCCTCAGAGTCAATATCCCCCCTAAAGGCCTCGGGCATTCCCGGCATCGGGGCCGAAACCGGTTCGGTCTGGCTATCCTGCTCGGCGCCCTGCTTCTGCTGGTTGGCGCCGGTGTCTGGTTTCTGAATCATCTCTCCAAAAATCCGATAAAGGCAATACCGGCAGCGGAAAAACCAGCGGCCACAAAACCCGCACCGCCGTCGAAAACGGCACCAACCCGGCCCGAAGTGCAGACATCCCAGTCAGCACCGGCCGCCGACCCTGAACGACTGGCACGGGAAAAACGGCTCGCCGAAGAAAAACTGGCCGACTTTCTACAGGCCAAATCGGATTTGGACAGCAAGGGCGCCGCGGACTGGGGCAATGAAGCCTACGCAGCGGTCAATGATGCCGCCCGGCAGGCGGATGCCCTGTTGATCGAAGGGGAATTCAAGCGCGCCGCCGAGGGATATGACCGGGCCATCGACCTGGCACGCCGGCTTGCCGGCTCGACCGGAGCAGCGCTGCAGCAGTTGCTCGAGGACGGCCAGGCCGCCTTGTCCAACGGAAATGGCGCTGAGGCCCGTTGGAATTTCAGTGTTGCCTTGAAAATCGATTCCGCCAATCAGACTGCTCGAAAAGGTCTGAAACGGTCCGAGACCATTGAAGAAGTTCACCGGCTGCTGCAATCGGGAATACAACATGAAAAAAACAATGCGCTCTCTCTAGCCCGGGATGATTATCGAAAGGCGATTCAAATTGACCCTGAGGCAGAGTCCGCACGCCAGGCTATAGCGCGCGTCTCGGCCCTGATCAAAGAACAGCAATTCCGTCAATTGCTGTCGGACGGACTCACAGCCTATCACAATAATGACTTCAGCCTGGCGCGCAAGCGGTTGTTGAAGGCGAAATCTCTCAAACCCTCATCCCGGGATGTCTCGGAGGCCCTGTTTCAGGTCGACCAGGCCATCCGGCTGGCCCGAATCGATCAACTGCGCAATACAGCCCAGTCGGCCGAACAGGCGGAGGATTGGCAGACCGCCTTCGACGCCTACCAGAAAGTGCTCGATATCGATCAAAATCTCAAGTTTGCCGTTTACGGCAGGCAAAGGTCCCGGGAACAACTTCTCGTCGCCAAAAGGCTTGGGTTTTATCTGGCCAAACCGAAGGTGCTGGAGTCGGATGAACACTTGAAGAATGCCATTCTGCTGATTGAGGAGGCCAAGGAAATTGATCCCCCGGGTCGTAAATTAGCCGCTCAAATAAAGGCACTGGAAGATCTCGTGACGGCTGCCCAAACACCGGTGGTCGTCATCATCGAGTCAGATAATCTGACCCGGGTCGCCGTATACAAGGTGGGCAAACTGGGGCGTTTTTCGAAACGCGAGCTCAAACTGCGACCGGGCACATACACGGTCGTCGGTGCCCGGGACGGCTACCAGGATGTGCGGCAAAAAATCGTGGTCAAACCGGGCCAGCAAGCATTGCGGGTAACCGTGGAGTGCAGAGCAAAAATTTGAAATCCCAGAATGACAACACGAAGTCCGGCGGCAATCCTATCGAAATTGATCCGATCTCATTCCGTCCCGGAGCCGGCAAAAAACCCGGTGGTGCCGCCCGAAAGCTGAAATGGCTGTTGGGTCTATTGATTGGTGTGATGCTGATCGTGCTGGGTTTTTCAGCCTGGTTCGTCCTGACGGCGCGCCAGGTTATTGTCCGAATTGACCCGGAAGCGGACCACATGTCAATAAGCGGCGGCATCTTCTCAGCCAAGATCGGCGACTACCATCTTATGCAGCCTGGAAACTACGTTCTGGCCGCAGAAAAAACCTGCTTTCGAACCCTCCACCAGAACTTCACGGTGACAGACGACAAGAACCAGAGTTTTCGGTTTGCCCTGACCCGGCAACCGGGACTGCTGTCATTTCATGCCCATCGGTCTGAAGACCCATCCCTCGTGCTCTCCGACGCCCTGATTAAAATTGACGGGAAGGAAAGGGGCCGTACCCCATCGACCGATATTGAAGTCAAGCCGGGAAGACGAGTGATCACGGTCCAGGCCGATAAATACCAGCCATTGCAGTTCGAAGTGGATGTGGCGGGCTGCCGCAAAGCGCAAACATTCGATCTGGCCCTGATTCCGGCCTGGGCGGAAATCAGCCTGGCATCCGAACCCGCCGGGGCCGACGTTTTGGTAGACGGCAAATCGGCCGGCAGCACACCGCTGACCCTGGAGTTGCTGGAGGGTGAACATAACCTGGAAGTGCGCGCCGAACGATTCAAACCCTGGCGCACCCGGCTGGCGGTGAAGGCCAATCAGCCGCAGCAATTGGACACTATCCGTCTGCAACCGGCAGACGGCAAACTGGCGCTTCGAACAAAGCCGGCCGGCGCCAGTGTGATGATCGGAAAAACATTCGCCGGTCAAACGCCGCTTGAATTGGCGTTGGCGGCCAATCAATCTCACCGGATTCAAATTTCAAAACCAGGCTTCGAAAAAGCACAACAGCGTGTCATTTTGCAAAGTGATCAATTCAAAACGCTGAGCATTAACCTGAAGCCGAAGCTGGGAACCATCAATTTTGTTGTAAAGCCGGAAGATGCAACCCTATTCGTGGACGGCAAATCCAGGGGTAAAATTCCGGCGAAGTTGCGACTGCTGGCGGTAGAGCATCTGCTGCAAATCAAAAAAAAAGGCTACCGCTCTTACCAAACCCGGATTACACCCCGCCCCGGGTTTCCCCAGGAAATCAAAGTTTCATTGAGCAGTCTCTCCACCAAGCCGGCCGCTCCGCCCGGTGTGATTCGGGCCGGAAATGGTTATGAATTGAAACTAATTCGACCGGGGTCGTTCGAGATGGGATCGTCAAGACGTGAGCAGGGCCGCCGATCCAATGAAACGCTGCGCAAAATAAAATTGCAGCGGCCTTTCTACATGGGCATTAGGGAGGTAACCAACCAGGAACTCCGGCAGTTTCTATCGACTCACGACTCCGGATCGTTCAAACGCGAGAGCCTGAACCGAGAAACGTTGCCGGCGGTGGCGATAAGCTGGCGACAGGCGGCGCTGTTTTGCAACTGGCTCAGTCTCAAAGATTCTCTGAAGCCGGTTTATGTCCAAAAGGGCGGCAAACTAATCGCCGAGGATCCCGTTGGAAATGGCTATCGCCTTCCCACTGAGGCTGAATGGGAATACTGCGCCCGCTACAACGGCAACCGATCTGCATTGAAATACCCGTGGGGCACAAGCTATCCACCATCTGTGGTGATCGGAAATTTTGCCGACCTGTCTGCAAAAGACTTGATGATGAACGTGCTGTCTGTCTACAATGATGGCTACCCGGTGAGCGCACCCCCGGGGAAGTTTAAGCCAAACGCCCTCGGTCTTTATGATATGGGGGGCAATGTATCCGAATGGTGTCACGACCACTATTCGATATTTTCGTTCAACTCCCAAAAAAGCTTCGTCGATCCGAAGGGGCCGGCAGACGGCCGCCATCATGTCATCAAAGGATCATCCTGGATGCATTCCGGCATCAGTGAGTTGCGGTTCGCCTATCGCAACTACAGTGACGGCAAGCGATCCGACGTGGGATTTCGCATCTGTCGCTATGTCAATTAATCCCTTGCTAAACTATCCGCAGATGATTACAATGAAATACAACTAAATACAATGGAGGTGTTGTATGAGCACAGCCCTGTCTGTTAGAATACCCGATGAACTCGCCTCAAAACTATCTGAAATTGCGAAAGAAACAGAAAGACCTAAATCCTTTCACATTCAAAAAGCATTGGAATCATAT
>JASJCE010000260.1 GCA_030066155.1 Desulfobacterales bacterium
GGGCTCGGCGGCGGTTGGCGGTATCCATCCCCGCACGGTAATCAATCAGCCGGACGGCACCCTGCCCCTGCCGGAAATTGAGGCGGCAATTCGCGCGGACAATGTTCATTTCCCCCGGACCCGTCTGATCGTGCTGGAAAATACCCACAATCTATGCAGTGGCTCCCCGCTGGATGTCGATTACCTGCAGGCGGTCGGCAGCATTGCACGGCGCCATGACCTGAAAATCCACGTGGACGGCGCCCGCTTTTTTAACGCTTCCGTCGCATTGAACATACTGCCGGATATTCTAGCTGCCGAAGCGGATTCCGTCTCGTTTTGCCTGAGCAAGGGTCTGGCGGCCCCGGTCGGTTCGGTGGTCTGCGGGGGCCGAGAATTTATCGCCCGGGCCAGGCGGGCCCGCAAGGTGGTCGGCGGTGGCATGCGGCAGGCCGGTGTACTGGCGGCAGCCGGAATCGTAGCGCTGACCGAAATGGTCGATCGCCTGGCGGACGACCACGCCAACGCCCGCAAGCTGGCGGAGGGTCTGGCCGAAATTCCGGACATTGCCATCGACCTGTCCCAGATCAAAACCAACATCGTTTTCTTCGAGGTGACGCGCCACGGTTTGGCGGCCGAAGAGCTGGTCAAAATGCTGGATGGGGAAGGTGTTCGAATGCTGCCGGTCGGCATCGGTCGCATCAGGGCCGTCACCCAGTATCACATCACCGCCGAGGACATCGATTACGCGCTGGGGGTTTGCTCGAAAGTGATGACGGCATAGGGCAGAGAGCAGAGGGCAGAGGGTAGAGAGCAGAGGGCAAAGAGTAGAGTTTAGCTGATTCGTTATTTAATAGTAATTAACTGAAATCAAATCATGTTTGCGCAGGATTTGAGAAATGATATTCCGACTATTTTGGTGAGAAGCCATATAAGATCGATAGTATACCACAAATAGTCATTATTCAATATTCAATTTTCATTACCCCGGTAAAGCGGGGCTTGTTCAATCGTTACCTCCGACTTACTGAACACCCCATTCTGTCGTTATTCATTGACCGGGCGGCTCTTTCTGATTACTATTCGATCTTAGATTCTGAATATTATTGGACCTGATCGGATATGGACAAATCAGATATTCTTCATAAATACCCCCCCTCGATGGAAAATCTGCTGCTGCTTCTGCATGAATTCCAGAATCACAATCCTCGCAAATATCTGTCCCGAAGTGACATGCAGCTGGTAGCAAAATACCTGAATATACCCTTTGGTCAAATATACGGTGTGGTGAGCTACTACTCTCTTTTCAGTTTGACGCCCCGGGGTAAACACATAATCAGAATCTGTTGTTCTCCCGTTTGCAGCATGGCCGGCTCAAATACCATTCTGGTTGAACTTGGCCGACAGCTGGAAATTGGCCTTGGCGAGACGACAGCAGAAGGGCTGTTCACATTGGAATCAACGGAATGCCTGGGACAGTGTGATACCGCTCCGGGCATGGCGATCGACGAAGTCTATGTCGGAAATCTGACCCCCAAAAGGATCAAGACGATACTGCAGAAATATCCGGTCGAGAAGAAGCGCACGCAGGGAAGGCAAGGGTGATGCAAGAACATCGAATCGCATTAAAAAATGCGGGCCGAATCAATCCCGCAAAAATCGAGGAGTATATCGCTGCAGACGGCTATCAGGCGCTTGAAACAGCGCTGCAAACGCCGCCGGAAAAGATTATTTATGAGTTGACTCAATCCGGCTTGCGGGGCAGAGGCGGCGCGGGATTTTCAACGGGCTTGAAAAAGAAGTTCACCAGTGAGGCGTCCTGCGTCCTGCTCGAGTGCATGCGCTACATCATCTGCAATGCCGATGAAGGTGAGCCGGGAACTTTCAAAGACCGGGTCATCATGGAAAAAGATCCGCACCTGCTGATCGAGGGCATGATCATCGCAGCCTATGCCGTGGGAGCCGAAAAAGGCTATATCTACATTCGCGGCGAATACCACAAATCAATCGAGCTGGTGCGCAGGGCACTTGAAAGCGCCAGGGACCACGGGTTCCTTGGCGATAGTATTATGGGATCAGGGTATGGGCTGGATATCGAAGTAAAGCTTGGAGCCGGTTCGTACCTTTGCGGCGAAGAAATAACGCTGCTGGAATCCATCGAAGGCAAACGCGGCTATCCCCGAATCAAACCGCCGTATCCGGCCGAAAAGGGATTATTCGATATGCCCAGCCTGGTCAACAATGTCGAAACGCTCTCTCATATCCCGGCCATTATTCGGCATGGATCCGAGTGGTACAAATGCATCGGAACTAAGCATTCGCCCGGAACGAAAATCTTTTCGGTCAGCGGAGACGTGAAAAAGCCGGGCAATTTTGAAGTTGAAATGGGCACGACGCTAAAAGACCTGATTTACGGGTTTGCGGGCGGCATTAAAAACGATAGAGCGTTTAAAGCAGCTCTGATCGGGGGTGCAGCCGGAACCTTCGTGCCGGTATCACTTATAGACATCAGGATGGACTTCGAAACCCTGAAGAAAAATGAAGCGGTTCTGGGATCCGGTGCCATAATCGTAATGGCCGAAGATAAATCGGTCGGCGAGATGCTGCACTCGCTAATGAGATTCTTTGAGCATGAGTCATGCGGCAAATGCGTCCCGTGTCGCGTCGGAACCCGGCAATTGCGACTGTTAATGGAAAAAATTACTGGTGACCGATCGGTCAAAAGCGCGGTCATCGATGCAATGCTCCAGCAGTCAGAGCTTCTGGCCAAAACATCACTCTGCCCTTTAGGTCAATCGCCGGTTTTACCAATCAGAAGCGCCGTCAAATATTTTCGGGACGAATTGGAGTATACTGAGAACTTGTGAATGTTTAAACACAGATCTCGAATGTCAAATCAAATAAAAGTTAAGCCTTTAATCTCTCACAGAGCCCGCAGAGGTCGCAGAGTTTTAAGATAGCAACACATCCAATATTGGACTACCGAAGGTCGTGCTGTGGCCTGGTTTTTCCAAAAATTAGGTCAACAAGAAGGCTAACTCTGAGAACTCGAGCAACGTGGGCGAGAGATATAAAAATGCACTCGTTTCCCCAGACAAATAATGAAAGACTTCATAACCATAAAAATTGACGGAAAAGAAATAAATGCCCGTGCAGGGGAAAACCTGCTGGAGGTTGCACGGCAACATAATATCCAGATACCGAGCCTCTGCTATCATCGCAAACTGTCACCGACCGGGGCCTGCCGCTTGTGTATTACCAAAGTAAAGAACATGCCCGGCCTCGTTGCCGCCTGTACGGTTACAGTGGAAGATGGCATGGAGGTCACGGCCTTCGATGCGGAGCTGGAGGAAACCCGGCGTTACCTGCTGGACTATTTGCTCTCCGAACATAACGAAGCCTCGGATTCGAGTTACGACGATGAGTTCAAGGCGCTTGTGGCCAGATACGATCTGACGGATCCGGCCCGCAGACAATTTCCATCCCTCTGGGAATCCCTCGAATACCCCCAGGATGACAGTTCACCAATTCTCACCTACGATGCGTCCAAGTGTATCAAGTGCTTTCGATGCATCAAGGCCTGTGACGAAGTTCAGGGTAAAAACGTCCTATCGTTTGCCAGTCGTGGGATTACATCCTATGTCATCGGCGGTCTGGGTGTCTGGGGAGAATCCGAGTGCGATGGATGCGGTGAATGCATCCAGCTTTGTCCAACCGGGGCCATCGTGGAAAAACCCAACCGCAAACTTCTTAGCGCCGCTGTGCCTGACAAATATGTCAACACCATATGTCCGTATTGCGGCGTGGGCTGCCTGATTGAACTGCAGATCAAAGGAAACCGGATCGTTCGCGCCAATGGTGTGGAGGGCCTGAAGCCAAATGACGGCAGGCTCTGTATTAAAGGTCGCTTTGGATATGAATTTGTCGGCAGCCCGGATCGCTTGACCAGCCCCATGATTAAACGCAGCGGCGAATTTGTCGAAGCCGACTGGGACGAAGTTCTGGAACTGATTGCCTCAAAATTTTCGGCCATCAAGAAGGAATACGGCGGTGATGCCCTGGCAGGTTATGCATCGGCCAAGTGCACCAACGAAGACAACTATATTTTTCAGAAATTTATTCGAACTGCTTTTGGAACCAATAATGTGGATTACTGCACCCGGCTTTGCCATGCGTCGACCGTCACTGCCATGCTGCGCGCTCTGGGCGACGGCGCCGGATCCAACTCCATCGAAGATTACGTAAGCGCCGATTGCATCCTGGTCATCGGCAATAATATGATAGAGACCCATCCGGTCACCGCGACATATGTCAAAAAGGGTGCTGGCAACGGCGCCAAACTGATCATCATCGATCCCAAGTGGACGCCGTTGGTGAAAAATGCCGACCTCTGGCTGCAGCCCCGTCTCGGCACGGATGTGGCCCTGCTCAACGGCCTTATCCATGTCATCATCGAGGAGAACCGGTTTGACCGTGACTTTATCATCAACCGTATCCAAGGTGGTCTGGAAGCTTTCGATGAACTCAGACAGTTAGCCGCTAACTATCCGCCGGATCAGGTATCCGCAATTACCGGAGTTAAGCCGGATCAAATTACCGCAGCTGCCCGGTATTATGCCGGGGCCAGCAGAGCCCTGATTGCCACCGGCATGGGAATCAGCCAGCAGGTTACCGGGACCCACACCGTTTTTTCACTGATCAATATGTGCCTGATTACCGGACAAATCGGCAAGGTCGGCGCCGGGATAAATCCACCCCGGGGGCAAAACAACGTGCAGGGCGCCTCGGATGTCGGGTGCTCGCCGCTCATTTACCCGGGCTATATCCCGGTCACTGATGATGAAAATCGCCGGAAGGTTGCAGCCGTCTGGAGCTCCCCTTATGAAGCGCTTTCCGGCAGAATCGGGCTGACCACCGTCGAAATCATGCAGGCCGCCCACAGGGGCGAAATAAGGGGCATGTATATCATGGGCGAAAATCCGATGCTGACCGATCCCAACCAGCGCCATGTTCGCGAAGCCCTCGAACGGATGGAGTTTGTGGTGGTGCAGGATATTTTTTTGACCGAGACCACCGAGCTGGCCGATGTCATTGTGCCCGGAACGGCTTTCGCAGAAAAAAACGGTACCTTCGTCAACAGTGACCGACGACTGGGGCGTGTTCGCAGGGCTGTGGATCCGCCAGGCAAGGCCCGGCAGGACTGGAAGGTGCTCTGGGAGATCGCGGCCAGGATGGGCCATCCGATGAACGACTACCGGGATGAATCCAAGATTTTCGATGAAATTGCTGCAGTCACCCCGATTATGGCCGGTATCTCCTACGACAGGCTTGAAGAAGAAGGTATCCAATGGCCCTGCCCGGACAAAGACCATCCCGGAACCGGGACCCTGTTCCTGGACCGGTTCAATACGCCCGGCGGAAAGGCTGTCCTGCACCCGGTGGATTACACCCCTCAGACTGAAAAAGCCACGGCCGACCATCCCCTGCTGCTGAATACCGGCCGAATTCTGTATCAATATCACACGTGCACCATGTCCAGGCGCAACAAAGCATTGACGGATTTCGCCAATCAATCCTACGTCTTGATGCACCCTGACGATGCAACGAAGCTGGATCTCGAAGATGAAGTGCAAGTAAAGGTCGTTTCTCGACAGGGTGAGATACGAACGACGTTAAGGATCAGTGAGGAAGTTTTACCCGGCGAGCTTTTCATGCCGTTTCACTTTGGGGAATCTCCCGTGAATGCCCTGACCCGCCACGAACTGGATCCGCACTCCAAGATCGCACCCTTCAAGCTGACGGCGTGTCGAGTTGAAAAATTGGACTCCTGAAAGAAAATTTCCGATTCCAGAGGGGTCAACTTTGGTCCACCTCGGAGGGGCCTCGCGAATTGTCCATCAGGAGTGCTGGAGTAGTGGGAAAAAATTTCCGGGCAAAATCGCGCAGTCAAATGGTTTAATTACAGTCACCTGAATTTGTTCGGCTTAATTGCCTGCGCTATTTTAAAAACGATCCGCCGGAGGCGAACCATAATTATTCAATTGTCAATTTTCATTAGTCAATTGTATACCAGTCCTGGCCGAATCGGAAAATTGGCGCAAAGCTCCTTGACCGCTTGCTCTATATCGCTTTGCAGTTTCTCATTTTGTGGATCCTCGATAATCGATGCGATCCAGTTACCGATCGTTGCCATTTGATCGGTTTTCATCCCGCGGGTGGTGACGGCGGGAGTGCCGATCCGTATTCCGGATGGCGAAAAGGCTGAACCCGGATCATCGGGGACGGTGTTGGCGTTGGTAACGATACCGGCCTTTTCCAATGCCATGGCAGTGGGTCTTCCCAGTCCGACCCCCATCGGCAGGAGGTCGATCATGATCATATGATTGTCGGTCCCGCCTGTTACCAGCTTTATCCCCCTGGTGATTAACTCATCGGCCAGGGCCCTGGCATTTGCAACAATGTCCTTCGCATAAAGCTTGAAATCCTCAGTCAGCGCCTCTTTCAATGCAACCGCCTTGGCGGCTGTGATCTGATCGTGGGGGCCGCCCTGGCTGCCCGGAAAAACGGCCCGGTCAATTTGTTTCGCATATTTTTGCTTGCAAAAAATGATGGCTCCGCGTGGGCCCCGAAGTGTTTTGTGGGTCGTTGTCATGGCGACATCGCAGAACGGGAACGGGCTCGGATGAACACCGCCGGCAATCAAACCGGAGATATGACTGATGTCCGCAAAGTGGACTGCTCCGATTTCTTGCGCAATTTTCTGAAATGCTTCAAAGTCGATTATACGCGGATAAGCGGTTAACCCGGATATGATCATTTTGGGTTTGTGGTTGAGCGCGATTCTGCGAACTTCATCCATATCAATTCTTTCGGTGAGCTTATCAACACAATAGTTGACGGCAGTGTATAATTGGCCCGAAAAATTGACCTGGTGGCCGTGGGTCAGGTGCCCGCCGCAGGAAAGATTCAACCCCACAATCGTATCGCCCGGGTTTAAAAATGCCATATAAACTGCGGCATTGGCCGGGCTGCCCGAATATGGCTGCACATTGGCGTGCTCGGCGCCAAAAAGCTGTTTGGCCCGTTCGATCGCGATGATTTCGATGTCATCAACATTATCGTTGCCCTGGTAATATCGGCGCTGCGGGTAACCTTCACTGTATTTATTCGTCAACGCCGACGCCGAGGCTTCCAGGACAGCCTGACTCACAATGTTTTCGCTGGCAATGAGATTGATGGTTTCCTGCTGGCGCAAATTCTCTTTCTCAAGCAGCAAACTGATATCCGGATCGATTTTTTCTATTTCCATTGGTCAAGACATGTTTTTTTATTCAAATTTGATGATCGAAAAAAGTCACGACTCCTTATTCTTGACTCTGTAACGTATTAAAATTGCTGCACGTGAAATTTGGCTTTTGTGCTTTTTGCGCCTTTTTGCGGCTATCTTAAATTTAATGTTTAAAACTGCGCTGCCCGGTAAACACCATGGTCACGTCAGCTTCATTGCAGGCTTCGATAGATTGATAGTCATTGGTTGAGCCACCGGGCTGAACCACGGCGGAAATACCTTCTCGAATTCCGACATCCACCCCGTCCCGAAAGGGAAAAAATGCGTCGCTGACCATGGCGGCGCCGATCAGACCGCCTTTTTCCGCCGCCACCCGCTGATCGAATTCCGCTTTTTGATCGGCGTCCTGCAGTTCATTGTAGGGAATGCCGAGCTTTTCGAAACAATAGCGGTCAGCCAGTTTGCGGTAGGCCTTATCTCTGGCAATTTCTGCGACACCGACCCGGTCCTGCTCGCCGGTACCGATCCCGACCGTGACCAGGTCTTTGACGTAAATGACCGAGTTGGACGTGATGCCGGATTCCACCAGCCAGCCAAACAGCAGGTCCTCGTATTCGCGATCGCTGGGATCGCGCTTGATCTTGTAGGACTGCCCTTTATACTCACATTCGGCAAGCTTTAATTCCGCTTTGCTGCGTGTGGTTGGCACAAAGGACCATTGGGCGATGATGCCGCCGTCGATCAGACTTTTAAATTCCACACAGCGCTGACCGACGAAAGATTGAAGGCGATCGATGTTGCCGATTTTAATCACCCGCAGATTTTTTTTGGAACCGAATACCTCCATTACGCCCGGCTCAAACTCCGGGGCCACGACGACTTCGGCGTACTGCTGGACAATGGCCTCGGCTGTCGCTTTATCGACAGCACGATTCAGAGCGATGCAACCACCGAAGGCCGCGACCCGATCGGCCATATTGGCCTTCTGATAAGCATCGACCAGTGTGTCGGCTAAAGCCACACCACAGGGATTGTTGTGCTTCACGATAACCGCCCCAGGTTTGTCGACAAAATAGCGCAGGATGTTCAGTGAATTGTCGGCATCTGTCAGATTGGTCTTCCCGGGGTGTTTGCCGGATTGCAGCAGTTCGATATTAGAGGCCAGGTACTGCCCCGGTTGGATGGTCCGGATTTCTCCCAATACCAGGTTCCCGTTGACCATTCGATAAAGTGCCGCTTCCTGCCCCGGATTTTCACCGTATCGCAACCCCTTTTGAACCTGGTCGATGGTCCAGGAAACTTTTTCGTAAAAGAGGGTCTGCCGGCTGTTGTCGTCAACAAAACTGATTTCCATTTTGGGGGGAAACTGATCATCCATGATCGTGCGGTACATTTTTTTGAGGTCTTCGGACATGTCAACACTCCTTTGTCTCAGGCGTTGTTAATGAATTGGTTATCTGATGAATGAAATTGTGCAATATAGTAGTTACTTATGAGGTTTCAGGGTTCAGGTTTCAGGGTTCAGGTTTCAGGGTTCAGTGTTCAGTGTTCAGGTGTCAGTGTTCAGGTGTTAGCGTGAGTCAGTGTTCTGGTGTCAGCGTTGCTGGCTTTTTAGTCCTTACATTGTGCTCTTCATTTTTAAAAAGCGAACCGCAGAATGTCGAAGGGTTGTATCGCTCTCCAAGGAGTAGGCGCTAAAACCCCTACGAGCCGGAGGCTTCGCTCAGTCTTTTTTATAAAATCGACAGAATACATTCCTTTGATATTCGAATTTCAGTATTGATATAGCCGCAAAAAGGCGCAGAAAGCGCAAAAGCAAAACTTAACTATAAGTAATTTCAATGGGTTACGAAATCAAAATTCCAGAAATTCGATTTTTTACGAGACTGTCAGTATTCGATATTCGCTTTTCAAAGTCTCTTTTTTCGATCACCTGACACCCGAAACCTGAAACCTGAACACTTATTTGTTCACCCTGAACCTTCACCCGTAGCACCCCGCCACATCTTCAATTGTCCTGGCACTCAAAAAATCGGCAATGGCGCGATCATAGACGGCCGTATGTTCGAATGCTTTTTGTGCCAGGCGGAAGCGCATAGCCAGGGTCAAGGCGCCATTGTTGGTCTTCAGTTCAGCGACAATCCCATCGTAGTCGACGGGGTCGACCACCGATGCGACCCGGATAAAATTCTTGGCTGATGCCCGGATCATGCACGGACCGCCAATGTCAATGTTGCCGCGCGCCTGTTCAACCGTAACGTCCGGCTTGGCGATGGTCTCTTTGAAGGGATAGAGATTGACCACGACCATATCGATCGGCACACTGCCGGTTCGATTCAAATCGTTCCGATGGGCTTCGTTATAGGTTTCGGTTAGCAATCCAAGATATATCTTGAAATCCAGCGTTTTGACCAAACCGCCCTGGGTTTCGGGCTGTCCCGTGTAATCCGAGACCCGGATCAAATGAGTATCAGCCGCATCGCCCAGAATTTCACGCAACCGGGCAAATGTGCCCCCGGTAGAAAATATCTTTAAATCCGGGTTAACGGACATAAGCTGCGGTACAAAAGAATCCAGACC